>NZ_JAKVPY010000003.1:0-251673 GCF_022487945.1 Halomonas flagellata | reverse complement strand
CGCCGAAGCCGATGACGGTCTGGCAGATGATCAGGCTGGGCTTGTCGTCGTGCTGCTTGGCCAGTTCGATGGCCGCCTGGATCTCTTCCGGCTTGTGGCCGTCGACCCGGGGCACCACGTGCCAGCCGTAGGCCGCGAAGCGCTGGGCGGTGTCGTCGGTGAACCAGCCCTCGACCTCGCCGTCGATGGAGATGCCGTTGTCGTCGTAGAAGACCACCAGCTTGCCCAGGCCCTGGGTGCCGGCCAGCGACGCCACCTCGTGGGAGATGCCCTCCATCAGGCAGCCGTCGCCGACGAAGCACCAGGTGTGGTGGTCGACGATGGCGTGGCCGGGGCGGTTGAACTGGGCGGCGAGGGTCTTCTCGGCGAGCGCCATGCCCACGGCGTTGGCCAGGCCCTGGCCGAGCGGGCCGGTGGTGGTCTCGATGCCCGGGGCATAGCCGAACTCGGGGTGGCCGGGGGTCTTGGAATGCAGCTGGCGGAAGTTCTGCAGCTGCTCGAGGTCGAGGTCGAGGTCGTAGCCGGTGAGGTGGAGCAGCGAGTAGAGCAGCATGGAGCCGTGGCCGTTGGAGAGCACGAAGCGGTCGCGGTCGGGCCAGGTCGGGTCGGCCGGGTTGTGCTTGAGGTGGTCGTTCCACAGCACCTCGGCGATGTCGGCCATGCCCATGGGGGCGCCCGGGTGGCCGGAGTTGGCCTTCTGGACGGCGTCCATGGAGAGGGCGCGAATGGCATTGGCCAGTTCGAAACGGGACGGCATTGCGATACTCCTGCGGTCAGTGGGCGGCGAGACGGTCGGCGATCAGAGCCTCGAGGCGGGCCTGGTCCTCGGCGAAGCGGCGGATGCCCTCGGCCAGCTTGTCGTTGGCCATGGCGTCCTGGTTGTGGCCCCAGCGGAACGCGGGCTCGGTGAGCGGTGCCGGCCGTGACCCGCTGGCGGATTCCGGGGTCACCCGGCGCTCCACCTCGCCGTCGCTGGCGGCGAGCTCCTCGAGCAGCGCCGGCGAGATGGTCAGCCGCGGGCAACCGGCCAGCGCCAGCACCTGGCCGGTGGTGCGGAAGCTCGCGCCCATCACCACGGTGTCGTAGCCGCCCCGGCTCGCGCGGGCGCAGACGCCGTGCACGAACTGCACGCCCGGGTCCTCGTCCGGGGTGTAGTCGCGCCCGGTCGCCTGCTTGTACCAGTCGGTGACCCGACCGACGAAGGGCGAGACCAGGAACACCCCGGCATCGAAGCAGGCCTGGGCCTGGGCGTCGCTGAACAGCAGGGTCAGGTTGCAGTTGATGCCTTCGCGTTCCAGCACCTCGGCGGCGCGGATGCCTTCCCAGGTCGAGGCCAGCTTGATCAGCACCCGATCGCGACCGACACCGCGCTTCTCGTACAGCGCGATCAGCTCGTGGGCCTTGCGGATGCTGGCCTGGGTGTCGAAGGACAGCTTGGCGGCCACCTCGGTGGAGACGCGGCCGGGCACCACCTTGGCGATCTCGCTGCCCATGGCCACGGCGAGGGCATCGACGGCCTGCTCCGCCTGGACCTGGCGATCACCGGTCTCGGCCATGATCGAGGCCAGTTCCATGTCGATCAGCGACTGGTAATCGGGCAGCTCGAAGGCCTTGAGGATCAGCGAGGGATTGGTGGTGGCGTCCTGGGGCCGGTAGCGCTGGATGGCGCTCAGGTCGCCGGTGTCGGCGACCACCAGGGAGTGCTGTTTGAGAGCGTCGAGTCGAGTTGTCATGGCATGGGCTCCTGTTGTGGCGTAGCGACGATGTTCTTATGAACTGTTGATGATCATATGTTTGATCCTTCCGCCATAAAAGTCAAGGAGTGCTGGAGAGGGGAAGGGGTGGGGATGTTGGGCGGCCCTGGTGGTGGTTGCCGTGCATGCATGTATATATCTGATATTAGTTGATTTTATCTTTGTGTCCACCCGGGGCGGCGGTTGGGCAGCGGAGGGGTGGAGGTGTCTCATCTGAACGCAAGCTTTACAAATGTTCATTTGGTGATATGTTGAGAAGTGAGAGCAGAGCGATGGGCTTCCTCACCGCTCACTTCCCGTCTTCCTGTTCATAGAGGTGTTCAGACATGTCCAGCAACGATAAGACCCTCCGTGTGGCCATCGGTGGGGATGAGGCCGCCTTTCAGCTCAAGGAAGTGCTGATCGAGCACCTGCGCTCCCTGGGTCACGAGGTCGATGATTTCGGTACCTACGATGCCGAACCGATCCTGTACCCCGATGTGGCGGTCGCGGTGGCGCAGGCGATTGCCGAGGGGCGCTTCGATCGCGGCATCCTGGTCTGTGGCACCGGCATCGGGGTGGCGATTGCGGCGAACAAGGTGCCGGGGATTCGGGCGGCCCAGGCCCACGACACCTATTCCGCGGGCAAGGCCAGGACCAGCAACGATGCCCAGATCGTCACCCTCGGTGCGCGGGTGGTGGGGCCGGAGCTCGCCAAGAGCATCGTCACGACCTTCCTGGACAACGACTTCCCGGGCGGCGCCTCGGCCGCCAAGCTGGCGCGTATTCAGGAATACGAGCGTGGGCTGCCCCATTCGCGACTCTGATCACGACGCCTGGGGGGTGTGCTATCGTGTCCCGCTTGTCGAGAACCCGAGGCTTGTGGGACCCATGTCATGAATGAGCGTGTCGAGAATGCCGATATCGATCTGATGACCGAAATCGCCACCCTCTACTATGTGGAGGGTGAGACCCAGGAGGTCATCGCCAAGCGGCTGGGGATCTCGCGCGTGCGGGTCGGGCGCCTGCTCAAGCGGGCCCAGGCGGAGGGGATCGTCGATGTGCGGGTGCGCCAGCACCCCGCCGTCAGTGCCGAGATCGAACGGGAGTTGAAGCGTCGCTTCGGCATCAAGCGCGCACTGATCGCGCTGGATCAAGGCGACGCCGACGCCCAGCGTTCGGCGGTGGCCAGCCTGGTGGCGGATCATCTGTCGCGCAGCCTGGTGGAGGGCAGCATCGTCACCGTGGGCATGGGGCGTAATGTCGGCGCGGTCGCCGACAATGTGTTCACGCAGGGCGAACGGCAGTGCTCCTTCGTCTGCGCCATCGGCGGGTCCCAGCGGGCCGGCGAGTACATGAATCCCGACCATATCTGCCGCCGCCTGGCGGTGAGGTTCGGCGGCGATAGCGAGACGCTCTACGCCCCCGCCCTGGTGCAGAGCACGGCACTGCGCGACGAACTCTACGAGAACCACACGGTCAGGCAGACCCTGGACCGCGCTCGTCGCGCCGACTTCGCGCTGGTCGGCGTCGGCGACCTCAGCGAGGACAGCAACATGGTACGCATGGGCTGGTTCTCTCCCCAGGAGATCGCCGAGGCGCGCCTCTCCGGCACGGTGGGCGACATCATGGGTTGCCACTTCATCGATATCCATGGCCGGCCTTCGGCCACGCCCATGCAGGGGCGCGTGATCGGGCTCGGCCTCACCGATCTGGCGCGCATACCCGATGTCATCGCCATCGCCAGCGAGAACACCAAGGCGGCGGGCATTCTCGGCGCACTGCGCACCGGGGTAGTGGATACCCTGGCCACCAGTGCGACCAATGCGCATACCATACTGCGCCTCGATGAGGCGACGATGGTGGAGCCTTGACGCCCCGCTCGACGTTGCACCGGCTCACTCTCTCACGACGAAGCGCCCCGGGCTCCATGAGCCCGGGGCGTTGTCGTGGGGGAGGTGGGGAGTCGTGGCGGCGTGGCTCAGTGGGTCACGCCGGGAATTGGCACCTGGCGCGGGCAGGCGTCGCCATCGGGGCCGAACAGGTGGCAGCGCTCACCGGCGAGCCCCAGTGCGATGGCCTGGTCATCCTCGAGGTGGGTCAGGCCGTCGAGGCGCTGGGTGATGGTCGCCGCGACGCCGTCGAGGCGCAGGTGGGCGAGGGTCTCGTAGCCGAGCTTCTCGGCGACCATCAGCCGGGCCCGCAGGCGCACCTCGGCCTGGTCGGGGGCGACGAAGTCCTCGGCGCGCACGCCGAGCGTGGCGCTGTCGCCGGCCCTGAGGCGTGCCCCGTCCACCGCCACGGCCAGGGTGTCGCCGCTCGGCAGGCGCACGGCGGTGCGCTGGCGGCCCGGGTCGACCACCGTGACCGGCAGGGTGTTGATGCGCGGCGAGCCGATGAACTCGGCGACCTCGAGGGTCCTGGGGAAGTGGTAGAGCGACAGCGGGGGGCCGACCTGGGCGATGCGCCCGCGCGCGAGCAGCACGATGCGATCGGCGAGCGTCATGGCCTCGACCTGGTCGTGGGTCACGTAGATCATGGTGGCGCGCAGGCGCCGGTGCAGCTCGGCGATCTGCACCCGCATGTCGACGCGCAGGGCGGCGTCGAGGTTCGAGAGCGGCTCGTCGAACAGGAACACCGCCGGTTCCTTGACCAGGGTGCGGCCGATGGCCACCCGCTGGCGCTGGCCGCCGGAGAGGTCCTTGGGTCGGCGCTCGAGCAGTTCGGTGAGGTGCAGCATCTCGGCGGCATGGTCCACGCGGCGGCGGATCTCGGCCTTGTCGGTACGGGCGAGCTTCAGGCCGAAGGCCATGTTCTCGGCCACGCTCATGTGCGGATAGAGGGCGTAGGACTGGAACACCATGCCGATGTCCCGCTCCTGGGGCGGGATCTCGTTGATGCGCTCGCCGTTCAGGCACATCTCGCCGCGGGTGATGTCCTCGAGCCCGGCGATCATGCGCAGCAGGGTCGACTTGCCGCAGCCCGAGGGGCCGACGAAGACGACGAATTCGCCATCCTCGATGGCCAGGTCGATGTCCCGCGAGATCTCGACCCCGTCGTAGTCCTTGCCGATGTCTTCGAGTGTCAGGCGTCCCATGACAGTTCCTCCTCGGCGGGGCAGCGCGCGATGGCGATGCCGTAGGGTGGCAGCGTCAACTGGCCATCGGCCCAGCGGCCGTTGACCAGGGCCGGCGCCGCCTCCAGTGCCGCGGCGGATGCCGGGGCCGGGAGCGTGCGGGCCTCGCCCGAGAAGTTGAGCGCCACCAGCAGGCGCTGGTCGCCATGGGTGCGCTCCAGGCATAGCACCTCGTCGCGTACCGGCTGGTAGCGGACCGCCCCCTTGACCAGCGCCGGCTGCTCGCGCCGGAAGGCCAGGAAGGCGCGGGTGGCGTTGAGCAGCGACTCGGGATCGGCGTCCTGGCGGTCCACCGCCAGGTCCAGGTGCTCATCGGGCACCGGCAGCCAGGGCGCCGCGCCGGAGAAGCCGCCATGGCGGGCATCGGCCTGCCACGGCATGGGCGTGCGACAGCCATCGCGGCCCTTGTAGGACGGCCAGAAGGTGATCCCGGCGGGGTCGACCAACTGCTCGAAGGTCAGTTCGGCCTCGGTCAGCCCCAGCTCCTCGCCCTGGTAGAGGCAGACGCTGCCGCGCTGGGTGAGCAGGAAGGCCAGGTAGAGACGCAGGGCGGCCTGGTCGCCCTCGGCCTGCCAGCGGGTGGCCAGGCGCGTCACGTCGTGGTTGCCCAGCGCCCAGCAGGGCCAGCCGTCGCCGATGCGCGCCTCCATCTCGGAGAGGGTCTCGTGCAGGTAGTGCGGGTCGGCGGTCTCGGTCAGCAGGTTGAAGGAGTAGCACATGTGCAGGCGATTGCCGCCCTGGGTGTATTCGGCCATCACGCCCAGGGAGTCGTCGTCGCCCACCTCGCCGACGCTGGTGGTGCCGGGATACTCGTCGAGCAGGGCACGCAGCCGTTCCAGGAACACCAGGTTCTCGGGCTGGGTCTTGTCGTGGATGTGCCGCTGGAAACCGTAGGGGTTGTCCGGGCGCACGCCGATGGCGCCTTCCTCGATCAGCGTCGAGGGCGGGTTGTCCTCGAGCGCACCATGGGTGCAAAAGTTGACGGCATCCAGGCGGAAACCGTCGACGCCGCGCTCCAGCCAGAAGCGCACCTCGCCGAGGATCGCCTCGACGACGTCGGGGTGGCGGAAGTTGAGGTCCGGCTGCTCGACCAGGAAGTTGTGCAGGTAGTACTGGCAGCGGCGGGTGTCCCACTGCCAGGCGGGCCCGCCGAACACCGACTGCCAGTTGGTCGGCGGCGAGCCGTCGGGGCGCGCGTCGGCCCACACGTACCAGTCGGCCCGGGGATTGTCGCGGCTTGCCCGGCTCTCCTCGAACCAGGGGTGCTGGTCGGAGGTGTGGGAGAGCACCTGGTCGATGGTCACCTTGAGGCCGCGGGCGTGGGCGGCCTCCACCAGGCGGTCGAAGTCCTCCAGGGTGCCGAACATCGGATCGACGCCCCGGTAGTCGCTGACGTCGTAGCCGAAGTCCTTCATCGGCGAGGTGAAGAAGGGCGACAGCCAGATGGCGTCGACATTGAGCGAGGCGATGTAGTCGAGCTTGTCGATCACGCCCTGCAGGTCGCCGATGCCATCATCGTTGGCATCCATGAAGCTGCGCGGGTAGATCTGGTAGATCACCGCGCCGCGCCACCAGTCGGCGCCGTGCTTGCCGAAATAGGGGGAAGTCTCTGTGGTCATGCACCTTGTCCTTGTCGTGGGCCCCGCGCGGGCGTGAGCCGTAGGAAAAAACGTCAGGCTTATGGTGGCGGCAGTGTCGGCCAGGGACATCCTCCCGAAGGGAGGAGGGACGGCGTAGAGGGGGGGAGGAGCCTACTCCCCCCGAATCCGGGCGAGCAGGTCGCCGGCCAGGGCAATGGCTTCCTCGCGGCGGCGGATGTTCTGCTTCTGGTAGAGGCTCCTGATATGGGTCTTGATGGTGGTCGGGGCCACCGCGAGCTGCTCGGCGATCTGCTCGTTGGAGAGCCCGGCATGGATCAGGCCAAGGATCTGCCACTCGCGGCGGGTCAGCGGCGAGGTGCGGATCAGCTCGGGGACGTCGGGGCGCGAGACGATGTCGGCGATCACCGATTCGTCGAGCATCAGCCTGATGCCGCGGCCGAAGTCGCGCTGGCGGCCGGCCAGCTCGACGAGCCGCCGCGCCCGGGCAGTGGCCAGGTCGTCGAGCCGGTCGGTCGCCAGCAGGGCCTGCAGCATCTCGCCTAGGGGGCGGCCGAGGCGCAGGAAACTGCCGACCAGGGCCGTGCGGGAGGCGAGCTCCAGGGCCTGGGCGAGATGCTCCAGCGCCGCCTCGTGCCGGCCGCGCTGCCACTCCAGGGCGGCCAGGCAGAGCCGGTTGCGATTGGCGTCGGTGACCAGGCCGAGGCGTTCGGTCCGCGCTTCCAGGGCCGTCAGCAGGGCATGGGCCTCGTCATGCCGGCCGAGCAGGGTCAGGGCGCGGGCATGGTTGCGCAGGTTGCACTGGGCGAAGTGGTTGCTGGCCGTTGCCGGGTCGCCCGGCGGGGCCTCCTGCCACCAACGGGCCACGGCATCGAGGTCCTCGGTGGACTGCCACCAGGCCAGCAGGGTGGCGTGGGCATTGGCCAGCCAGTCGATGTGATAGTCGCCCTCGGCGAGGATCTTGCGCAGGCGGCGGATATGGTCGGCGCACTGGGCCTGGTCGCCACGGGCCTGGGCCACCTTGGCCAGGCTGATGTGACACTGCAGGCTCCAGCGCTCGCCCTGGTTGTCGAGCACGGCGATACCCTTCAGCGCCGCCTGCTCGGATTCGTCCAGCCGGTGCCACTCCCACAGCAGCTGGCTACGGATACGGTAGAGGAACTCCGAGACCGGCAGGCGATACAGTCCGCTCTGTTCGACGTGGGCGATGGCCCGTTCCTGGACGTCGAAGGCGGCCTGCAGTCGCCCCTGGGCGACCAGGGTCTCCGACTGGTGGCAGAGCGACCAGAGCCGTAGCTGATCGTCGCCGATGCGCCCCGCCTCGCGTTCCACCTCGGCGATGCGCTCGAGGGACTCGGCGAGATGCCCCTGCACGAAGCGCGACTCGGCCAGGATCGCCGCCGCCGAGACCGGCGTGGCCGCGAGATAGCGGGCGGGCCGGGTCAGCGCACGCTCGGCCAGGGGGGCGGCCCGTTCGGCGTCGCCCTGGTTGATGGCCAACTGGGCACGCAGGGTGGCGAACTCGGCGGCGAGCTCCTGCCACGCCGGCGTCTCGAGTTGGGCCTCTATCCAGTCGATGGCCTGCCGCGTGCGCGAGAACTGGTACTGGGCGTGGGTGACCCAGCCGTGCAGCAGCGTCAAGTGTGGCGAGGCGGCAAGGCGTGTGTCGCCCAGGCTCGCCAGTGCCCGGGCCATCAGCGAGAAGTGGCCATTGGCCAGCAGGTGGGGGCCGTGTTCCTCGAGCAGGGCGGTCAGCGCCTCGGGGTCGTCCGCCTCGATGGCCTGACCCAGGGCCATGGCCGGGTCGTGCAGCGCCAGCCAGGCCTGGCTGGCACGCCGGTGCAGCTGGCGCTGGGTTTCCGGGCTCAGCTCGTCGCGGCGATGGCGCAGGTAGCCGGCGAACAGCCAATGGAAGCGGAACCACTGGTCATGGGGATCGAGCCGCTGAAGGAAGAGGCCGCGCCGCTCCAGCGCCTCGAGGCGCTGGAAGACCCGGTCGCCCTCGACCAGGCGGGCCACCAGGGCCGGCGAGAAGCGCTCTAGCACGCCGAGCTGGAGCAGCAGCCGGCGATCCGGTTCGTCGAGCGACTGTTGCAGCAGGTCGTCGAACCAGGCGACGAAGTCGGGGTGGGCGCCGCCGAGGCGGTCGACCAGACTGTCGAAGCCGGCCCGGGTCGTGGTACGTTCGATCAGCCAGGCCAGCGCCATGACCCAGCCCTCGGTGCGACGCAGGGCGCGCTCGAGACTGACCCGGGTGGGCGGGAAGCTGAGCTGCTCGGCGCACAGGGTCTGGGCCTCCTCCAGGTCGAAGGCCAGGTCGAGCAGGCCGATCTCCTCGAGCTCGCCACGCAGGCGCAGCGCCGGGAGGCCCAATGCCGGGCGAGTGCGCGAGATCAGCGTCAGCGTCAGCCAGGCCGGCTGGTGGCGCAGCCAGTGACTGAGCCCCGCGAGGATGTCGGGGTGCGAGAGGTGCTCGAACTCGTCGATCACCAGCCGGCAGGGCTCGGCGACCTCGGGCAGCGCGGTGAGCCAGGCCTCCACGGCGGCGTCGAAGCCCTGGCCGTCGTGCGGCACCGGGGCGCGTGCCAGTGGCTCGCTGGCCGATGCGTCGCGGCAGAGCGCCGCCAGGGCGGCATGGAAGTAGCCGGCAAAGCGTGCCGGATCGTCGTCGCGCTCGTCCAGTCGCAGCCAGACGGCCCGCTGCTCCAGGGCCGGCAGGCGTTCGGCCACGAGCGTGCTCTTGCCGTAACCGGGCGGTGCCTGCACCACCAGCACGCGGATGCGCTCGTCGAGCACGAAACGATCATTGAGGCGCGGGCGTGCCACCAGCGACGGTGGCAGGGGCGGCGGTGCGAGTTTTTCCTGGATTAGCGGCATCGGGTTCGGGGTCGGGTCCTGGGTGGAACGGGGCACCCCAGTATGCCCGAGCGGCACCGACCCGGGAGCGGGTTACGACGAAGGTCAAAGGCAAGTCGCCGGTAATGCGCTATGCTGCCGCCCATGTCGTAAGGGAGGACGTGATGTGACAGGGATAGTCTACTGGCTGGACATGGCGGGGGTGATCGTCTTCGCGCTGTCGGGGGTGATTCTCGCCTGCCGCTCGCGCATGGATCCCTTCGGCATGCTGGTGCTGGCGGCGGTGACCGGCATTGGCGGCGGTACCCTGCGTGACCTGGTGCTGGGGGTCCGGCCGGTGTTCTGGGTCGCTGACCCGGCCTATCTGTGGGTGATCCTGGGCACAGTGGGGCTGTCGATCCTGGGATTTCACTATATCCACCGCCTGTCGCGGGTCTTCCTGCCGGTGGCCGATGCCTTCGGCCTGGCCCTGTTCACCGTGATCGGCACCCACGAGGCATTGCTGCTCGAGGCCCCCGGTGTGGTGGCGGTGCTGATGGGGCTGTTGACCGGAGTGGCCGGCGGCATGGTGCGCGACGTGCTGGCACGCCGAGTGCCCATGGTGTTGCGCCGGGAGGTCTATGCCACGGCCTCCATCGCCGGCGGCGTGACCTATGTGATGCTGGAGGCGTTGGGAAGCCCCGTCGCGGTGACCATCACCCTGGCCCTCGGGGTCACGCTCTGCCTGCGCCTGGCGGCCATCCACTGGCGGCTGGCGCTGCCGGTCTTCGCCTGGATCGTCATCCCGCGAGCAGCCGGGAACGGCACGGCCGCGGGCAGTCAGGTGGAGGGGACGGCCCCTTCCACCGCCAGGCCCAAGGTGAGGGTCAGGCTGATTCGCCCGGGGCAGTCGAAACGCAAATCGAGGTCAGAACCATGAGCATCCAGACACCACGTCGTGGCTTTCCGTTCCTCCACTGGGCATGGCTCGGCCTGCTGGTACTGCTTGCCGGCTGTGCCGCCCTCGCGCCGGAGCTCGAACGCGAGCGCCACCGTCAGGCGGGGCTCGCCATCCAGGCCGTCTACGAGGCGGCGCTGCCCGAGTTGCCGCCGAACAAGCAGCGCCACTATGCCCAGCGGCTCTATCGCATCACCGGCGATGACCGTTACCTCGAACTCAACCGTGAGTATGGCCAGCGCCTGCTGCAGCAGCTCGACGAGGAGATCGCCGGACTGGCCGATCCCGATCATGCCGCCGAGCGCAGCCGCGAGATCGTCGAGGCGTATTCCCAGCGCACCGCCAAGCAGCGGGCCAGGCGGAAAATGCTGGCCGACTGGGGGGAGATCGCCTTCGCCAAGCAACTGCTCTTTCGCCTGGTTCAGGCCGAGTACCATGGCCTTTTGCCGGAAATCGAGAACCTGGAGCGGGCGCGGGAATATCTCGCCGGGGTCGACTGGCGGCCCT
The DNA here is from genome assembly GCF_022487945.1 of Halomonas flagellata. Lineage (NCBI taxonomy): Bacteria > Pseudomonadati > Pseudomonadota > Gammaproteobacteria > Oceanospirillales > Halomonadaceae > Halomonas > Halomonas flagellata. The sequence continues at coordinate 240,906 of NZ_JAKVPY010000003.1, read as the reverse complement.
TTTTCGTCGATCCGGAGGTCATGCGCATCTATGCGGCGCAGGTGGCCAACCAGGTGATGTTCCTGCATCAGTTGGGTATCGCCGATCTGCGCCGCGAGGTGGTCGAGGCCTTCCGGCGCCAGTACCCGGCCGGTAGTACCAGGCAGCTGAGCGAGGAGGAGTACCGCAACAAGCTCTACGGCATGACCCACTTCGTGATCGCCGCGAGCCGTTACTACCAGCAGCGCGTGGATGCCGAGGAGTTTGCCTGGGTACTGGAAGCGTTCGAGCGGGATATCGAGGGCATACTGGCTCGGGCCACCGAGGATATCCAGGCCGAGGTCGCCCTGAGTTTTCTGCTGGCCGGACGGGAGGAGCATCCCGTGGTGAACCGGGTCAGCGATGCCCTGGTGGCGGCCATGGACCCCGCGGCGGGCATGATTCCTTCACCCTCGGGGAGCACCGACCTGGCGCGGGGCGAACACCGTAATGTGCTGGCCATCATGGTGTTGCGCTGGCCGGAAACGCTCTATGCGGGGCCGCACCTGTCCGTGAGCGGATCTCTCCATGAGCAAGTCATAAGGTTGTCGCCGCGCATCGCCGCCGGTGAGGCATGGCGGCCGCGAGTTGAGGAGAAAGCTGCTGCTTTATGTGTCGATAAAGTGGCTTCAACTCTTCATGCATCTCCGTTTCGGCCTGCCGCTGGTCGATGTAGAAGGCCGCCCTCGGGCCATGGTAGTCGATCAGGTCGCCGACCTGCTGGAAGCTCAACCCTGATATCTTGAGGAGCCTCGCAAAGCGTGGCTCCATCATGGCGAACACATGCTGCCTTTTCGCCATGCCCACGATGGCCGTCGCGGCAAAGAACAGGCTTAGCCCTACCGGTAGAGACCGATGCTTGGCCTCCAGGTCGTGAATGTCCTTTTCCTTGACGCCCGCGATATTGCTTCTGGCCTTTCTGAATGAGGGATGTACCGCGAGTCTGGAAACTTCGCAGATGTTCTCCCTGGGAAAGGAGTCGGGATGCAGTGAGGGATGTGTCAGGCTCTGGCCGCCGTAGGTGAGAAGCGGAAGCTTTTGGCCCGAAAGGTCGCAGCCGAACCGTGGCAGGACGACACGCATGCAGCCTACCGTCAAGCCCGTCTGGTTGTGTTCGACGACACAATGAATGGCATGATCGTCGAAGACGTCATATTCAAGCTGACGCTCGGCATCCGTGGGGGGCTCGTAGTGCAACTCCGCGCAGTAGACATCATGGCGCAAGTGGAAGGCACGGCGCTTTTCCTGTTCGTTACAAGGTAGCTTGAAGCTGAACTCGTTTCTGAAACAATCGTATAGCTCTGTGATCGACCGACCTTTCCTGGGGGGTGAGGGGGTGGGGGCCATGTGATGATTCCCTTGCACAGTGGAGGTGTCAGAAACGAGTATTCTTGTAAGTATTATATTAGCTTTTTTTTGTAAGCATACCGAAAGCCTCTTCGATAGCAATAGGCCTGCCGAGATGGAAGCCCTGTCCATAGGAGATGCCATACGACTGAAGAATCGGTATCAGGGCTTCCTGATCGACGAATTCTGCGATGGCCTGCTTGCCGAAGCCGCTGGCGATATCGGCAATCGCCTTCACGATGACTCGACTGTCGGCACTCACCGGCAGGCTGCGGATGAAGCTTCCGTCGATCTTGATGTAGTCCACCGGTAGCTGCCCCAGATAATGGAAGCTGCTGAAGCCGACGCCGAAATCATCCAGGGCCGTGCGGCAGCCCAGGTCGCGCATGGCCTGCAGCACCCCGCGCGCGGTGGAAAAGTCGGTCACGGCGGCGGTCTCGGTGATTTCCAGGATCAGGTAGTTCGGGTCGGCGCCACTGGTGGTGAGTTCGTCGGCGAGGAATTGCTTCAGGCCGTCGTCATGGAGGGACTGCCCCGAGAGGTTGACTGCCAGGCTGATGCCCCTCTCCTGCAGCTGTCTCAGGGCCTGCAGGCTGTGGTGAAGTACCCAGCGGTCGATCTGGACGATCTGGCCGCTGCGTTCCGCCAGCGGGATGAAACGACCGGGCGAGACCAGGTTGCCGCCGGGGTCACGCATCCGCAACAGCACCTCGTAGTGACGAACATCCCGGTCCTCGAGGCGCATGATGGGCTGCACCATCAGTGCGAAGTCGTCGTTCTTGAGGGCCTTGCGTACGCGCTCGACCCAATAGACCCGCTCCTGCAGTTCATCCTTGGCATTCTCGAGGGGAGAGAGCAGGTGCCAGCGCTGGATGCCATCCACCTTGGCCTTGTACATGGCCACATCGGCATTGGCCATCAGGTCGGTGGAGTTGTCGCCCAGCGCCGGGAACAGGGCGATGCCGGTGCTGGCGATGACCCGGTGACGTCTTCCCCCGGCATTGAAGCGGATGGACTCGAGCAGGTGGTTGATCTGCTGGGCGACACGCACCCCCTGCTCGGCATCGGCCCCTTCCAGCAGCAGCGCGAACTCGTCACCCCCCAGCCGGGCGATCACGCCGCGATGGCCCAGCTCCTGGAAGAGCGTATCGGCGACCTTGCGTAGCAGCCGGTCCCCCGCCTGGTGGCCGCTCAGTTCGTTGACGTCCTTGAATTGGTCGAGATCCATCAGCAGCACGGCGCCAACCTGACCCTGCTTCAGGGCGCTACCGAGGGCTTCCTGGAAATAACGGCGGTTGTAGAGCCCGGTCAGCACATCGCGCTCGGCCAGCCAGGTCAGTCGTGCTTCCGCTGCCTTGCGCTCGGTGATGTCGAGCCCCACGGAGATGCGTGCCGTGGTACCGTCGTTGCCGGTGGGCAAGGGGGCATGGTACCAGGCGATGGTACGGTGCCGGCCTTCCGTCATCAGCAGGGTGCGTTCCTCCTGATGCGGCACGGCGAGCCCCGTGGTGCCGACGGTCGGGGCCGAGAAGACGTCATCGAAGTGTCGTCCCAGCAGCTTCTCTTCCCGCACCGCCATCACGGACAGGGCGTAGTCGTTGACCAGGCTGATCCGCCCATGCTCGTCCTGGGTGACGATGAAGACGCGAGCGGTATCCAGCAGGCTGCCGACGAAGTCCCGCTCGCGGGCCAGTTCCTCGACCCGCTCGGCCAGCTGTTCGCCACGGGCACTGACCTCCTGCTCCAGGGTCTCCAGCTGGCTCGAGAGCTCGAGGGTGGTGCCTTCCAGTACGTCGATCTCGTCGCTGAGCCGGCGCCTGGGGCGGGGAATGGCGGCACGTGCCTCGGCGAAGCCGCCATGGGCGAGCACCGGCAGGACTCCGGCGAGGCGCCGCAGGCGTGCCATGGGGCTCAGCAGGATGGCCAGCAGCAGCAGCTCGGCGGCCAGCCAGCCGCCCAGGCCGACGAGCATCAGGGTGCGGGTATCCTGGCCGATGGCGCGGATCTGGGGGGTGATGTCCGATGCCATCAGGAAGTAGCCAGTGCTGCGGCGGTCGCTGTCCTCCTCCATGCGTACCGCGCTGAGCTCGATGTCGCGTCCGCGATGGCGAAACTGCAGCGGTACCTGCAAGAGCTCGCGCATCGACGCCTGTTGCGAGGCGCTTCTCAACAGCGAGAGACTCTCCTCCTGACGGGTCAGGGCCACCAGGTGGCCGTTCCAGGCCTTCAGGTGGCGCTCGGTGTCCCCCCTGTCGTCCGGCATGGCGCCGGTGACCAGCAGGGCGACGTCACTGCCGGAGACCTGCTGGGCCTGGCGAGTCACGTCGGCCAGCGAACGTGACAGGATCACGATGCCGGCGCTCTGGCCCTCGACCAGCACCGGTACCGCGGCATACTGCCGGCAATCGGTGGAGCAGCGCAGGGCGGTCAGCGGCATCTCGGTGTCCATGACTCGGCGGACCCAGGCCTGGATCGGACGTACACTCTGTGCCTGGCCCTCCCCCCACTCGGCCAGTTGTGCGCCTCGGGAGTCGAAGACGAGTATCTCGTCGATACCCGCTTCGAGCTGCAGGGTCGGCCACTGGGGGCTGAGGGACTCGAGGATGTCGCTCTGGTCGCGTTGCTCCAGTGCGGGGCCGAAGTGCGGTGCGGCGGCGACCAGGGCCGCGAGCTGACGCAGGCTATCCTCGGAGCGCTGCAGGGCGAGACGGATCTCGCGCATATGGCGCTCATTGTGCTCGTCGCGGCCCTCCTGGAACTGGCGCGTCAGGTTGGCATGGCCGAGCCACGAGAACAGCACCACCAGGCCCAGCAGCAAGAGGCTGCTGAGCGCAATGACCCGCCAGGTCAGGCTCAGGCGGTGTCGTGTTCCATGGACTTTCGTGACACTCATTCCAGCATGTCCCGGGCCGGTGGAGGGGATGCCGCGAGCCCGGCGTGTCAGAAGCGCAGCGAAAGCTGGAACAGCAGCATGTTCCAGCGGCGGCTAGTCTCGCTCGGGTCGGGGTTGTCCTGAATGGGCAGCCAGCCGGTACCGTCGACATAATGATACTCGGCGGCCAACAGCACCCGGGGGTTGACGTTCCATTGCAGTCCCAGGGTGATGTCATCGGCAAACTGGGAGTGAGCGGGACCGGCACCGCTGGCTTCGAAGGCCTTGCCCGAGCGATCATCGCGGTTGCTGGTCAGGCTGTCATAGCGCACCAGCCATTGCCAGTCGTCATGGAAGCGGCGGGTATACTGGACATACCAGCTCTCCCCCGTCACATCGAAGTTGAACCTGGGATCGTTGAAGCCTTCGAGGCCCGATTTCCGCAGGGCAAACTCCCCGGTGAGGCTCCAGAGCTCTTCATTGTATTGCAGGGAAAACACCCAGGGCTCGAAGAAGAAATCGCCATTGCCGAGGCCGGGAGTGCCGGATTCGAAGCGCGCATTGGCACTCGCCGTGGTGAGCGCGGCCACGAAACGACCGCCATCATGTTCATAACGAACCTGGGCGATCGCCGAGGTCTTGGATTTAAGGTCACCCCGAACCGCATCCAGCCGAAGCGTTCGCCGCAGGTCGTCACCGGCCTGAGTGTCGCCAACACCGGCGTATGCCCGCACCGTGCCTTTCGAGAGCCGCTCTTCGGCGTAAACGAGGGCTCCGTCTGCTGAAAGGGCCAGAGAGCGCGTCCTGTCGAAGTAGATGGACTGAGGCAGCAGAATGCTGGGGCGGGTGAAGGCCACGTCCCGGGTCTGGTTGTAGAAGCCGAAGGGATTCTTGAAGCGGCCGACCTGAATGCCAAGGGTGCGACGCTGATTGGAGAGCATCTGGTAGTCAATGATGCCGTAATCCAGCACGGGCTCGGCATCGCTGCCGTCGCCACCGGCGCGGCGACTCAGCACCTGGGCAGCGATCAGCACATCCTGATGGGGGCGAATCGAGGCATTGGCGCCGATCTCGGTGAACTTGAGGCTACCGAGGCCGCTGCTGCTGGGGCCGAAGAAGTCGTTACGGTCGGTGATCACCAGGGCCTGGCTAAGGAAGCCATGCATCTGCAGGGTGTCGAGTACAGGGGATTCGGCCCGGGCCTGCGCACTGGTGATCAGCAGCAGGCCGCCGAGCAGCAGGCCGGCACAGGCCTCAGTCCATCGTAATGACTTGGACACGATCATCCAGGTACTCCCTTTCCAGATAGCCCAGGGCACCGGGGGTGCTGGCAAGACGCTCGCGCATCTCGGCCTGGGTGGTGACGCGGTTGGGTGCCTGGCCAGTGCCCGAGAAGACCATGCGGTCCCAGGCCAGCTGCAATTGGTGGGGGTAGACCGCCAGCCGTTCCTTGGCGAAGCGCGCGTGCACGGGATGGTCATTGGCCAGCACGAAGACCCGCACGGCCTGGCCGTCGGGCCAGGTACGCTGGCGCATGGCGAAGATGGCCCGGGTGGTATCGCGAGTCAGCTGCCGGGTATCGACACCAGTATGGGCAACGAGCAGCACGGGCGCCTCCTGCGCAGTGGCCGAGGAGGCGCCCGCCAGCATCAGCAGGGCCAGCAGCAGGCGCTGCGTCAGCCTTGCCATGGGCCCGGCTCGCCGTCTGTCGAGACACGTGAGGTCGCCACTGCAGTAGCGCGGTTCAGGACGAGGGGCTGCATCGCGTGAAGAGTTCCCGTTGTCGTCTGATGAACGTCAGGTTCATGCACGGTACGGTCTTGGCCCGCACTCCAGGCGTGTATGAGTCGATGACGCTGGCTCCCTGCAAGTCGTTCCAGGCTCGTTGCCCGAGCCCTTGTCGGTATGTCGGGGAAATCGCGGTCAGATCAGCGGGCTACCCGGACCCGGCCGTGCCCTTTCGAGCCACCATAACCTGATACGCTACATCACTGGAAGGCAATGTAGGGTTTTTTGCTTCAACGCCCGGTACGAGAGGAGTCCCGGCGGCGGGGTGCCGCCGGGCGAGAGGTCAGCCGTAGATGGCGAAGCTGTCGGCATTCAGCCACAGGTGGGTGGCCACGCTGGCGGCATAGCCGAGCGCAATCACCGGGGCCCATCGGAGATGGCCCATGAAGGTGTAGTTGCCGCGGGCCTGGCCCATCAGGGCGACGCCGGCCGCCGAGCCGATCGACAGCAGGCTGCCGCCGACGCCGGCGGTCAGCGTGATCAGCAGCCAGTGGCCATGGGACATGTCCGGTTCCATGGTGAGCACGGCGAACATCACCGGGATGTTGTCGACCACCGCCGAGATCACCCCCAGGGCAATGTTGGCGCCCGTGGCATTCCAGCCGGTGTAGAGGGCTTCGGAGAGCAGGCCCAGATAGCCCATGAAGCCGAGGCCGCCGACGCACATCACCACGCCGTAGAAGAACAGCAGGGTATCCCACTCGGCGCGGGCCACACGGTTGAACACATCGAAGGGCACCACGCTGCCCAGGCTCTCGAGCTTCTTCCAGTCGCCGCGCTGGCTGTAGCGGGTGCGCTTGCGCTCCAGGGAGCGCGGCAGGGTGCGACGCAGGAAGTAACCGAAGAACTGCAGGTAGCCAAGGCCCGTCATCATGCCCAGCACCGGCGGCAGGTGCAGCAGGGTGTGGCCGGCCACGGCGGTGGCGACGGTGAGCAGGAACAGCGCAATGATGCGGCGGGCGCCGCGCTTCAGCCAGACGTCCTCCTGGACCGAGTCCGGCTTGCGGTTCTTGATGAAGGCGCTCATCACCACGGCCGGGATCAGGAAGTTGACCATCGACGGGACCAGCAGTTCGAAGAACTCGTAGAATTGGACAATGCCGGCCTGCCAGACCATCAGGGTAGTGATGTCACCGAAGGGGCTGAAGGCACCACCGGCATTGGCCGCCACCACGATGTTGACGCAGGCCAGGTTGATGAAGCGCTTGTCGCCCTCGGCGACCTTGGTTACCACGGCACACATCAGCAGGGCCGTGGTCAGGTTGTCGGCGATCGGCGAGATCACGAAGGCCAGCACCCCGGTGATCCAGAACAGCGTGCGGTAGCTGAAGCCCTTGCGGACCATCCATGAGCGTAGCGCATCGAAGACCCGGCGCTCCTCCATGGCGTTGATGTAGGTCATCGCCACCAGCAGGAAGAGCATCAGCTCGGTGAACTCGAGCAGGGTCACGCGGAAGGCATGCTCGGAATCGGCAGACATGCCGTTCTGTACATAGACCCAGCCGATCAGGCCCCAGATGATGCCTGCCGCCACCAGCACCGGCTTGGACTTGCGCATATGGATCTTCTCCTCGGCCATCACCAGGGCGTAGGCGAGGACGAAGATGGCGACGGCCAGGAAGCCGACCGAGGTGCTGGTCAAGTCCAGCTCGCCGGTCACCGCATGGGCGAAGGGGCTGAACAGCAGGGCCAGGACCGCGAGAACGAGGGTGCTCGACCACCAGGCGGGACGCCGGGGTCGTTGGAGTGACTTGCAGGGTGTCAGCATGGCTGAAATGTCCTGAGGAAAGAGGAAGGGAAGGGTTAGAAAGTCGCGCGGATTCTATCACACCATGATGCGATGCAATATGAACGAAAGTCGCTAATCGCCCCGTTTTCCCATGCCGTTCTTGCATACTCTGCTCAGCTTGTCGGGAGTGTCAGGGGGTGCCTGCCGGGGGGCAGCAGGCTCCGCTCCCGTGGTTGCCCCCTGTCATGGTAATCTTCGGTAAGGCTTCGTTGCCGCGGGTTTTATGGCATCATCTGCCCTCCGGCAGTGGCCGGCAGAAGATGGATCGCCAACGATGCAGGGCAGGCACAGCAGCATGTTTCTCGATGAATTCCATACGCCCACGGGGCAGCGGGTACGCATCTCCGCGGAGCAGGCCAGTCGGTTCGCCAAGCGAATCGCCGGCGACTACAACCCCATCCACAACCCGGATGCCCGCCGCTTCTGCGTGCCCGGCGACCTGCTGTTCGCCCTGGTGCTGGCCCGTTTCGGCCTCTCCCAGCACATGAGCTTCCGCTTCCTGAACATGGTCGGCGACGGCACGCCGCTGTGCTTCCAGGAGCTCGACGACGGCCGGATCCGCGTCTGCGACGAGGGCGGCAAGTCGTACCTCGAGGTGGAGCGCAGCGGCGCGACGACCCGTGACGAGACGGTGGTCGAGGCCTTCACCCGCTGCTACGTGGCCTTCTCGGGCAAGAACTTCCCCCACTATCTCAAGCCGCTCATGGAGGAGAAGGGGGTGATGTTCAATCCGCGTCGTCCGCTGGTGATCTACGACAGCATGGGCTTCTCGCTGGAGCGGCTGGATGCCCTGGCGCCCGGACTGGAGCTGGCCCGCTCGTCGCTCGAGGTCACCGGCAAGCGCGGCGATGCCCTGCTGGAATTCCGCATCGCCGCCGACGGTGAGCAGATCGGTACCGGCTCCAAGAAGCTGGTGGTCAGCGGCCTGTGTGAATACGACCCCGCCGCCATGGACGATATCGTGGCCGAGTTCTATCGCCTCAAGGCGGCCTACGAGACCGGCGCCTGAGGTGATGCGACATTCGCCGGCGATGGCGTCGGCCAGCAGGTGAGGCATGCCCAAGACTTCCGGCGGGGGCGAGGGAGCCGGCACAGGTACCCCGCTTCCGGACATCGAGATCGCCCGTCGGGTTCGGCTCGAACCGATCCTCCCGCTGGCCAAGGCACGCCTCGGCCTCACGCCGGAGCACCTGGTGCCCTTCGGCCAGCATCGCGCCAAGCTGTCCCTCGAACTGCTCGACGAGCTGAAGGCACGGCCCCGTGGCCGGCTGGTGGTGGTCTCGGCGATCACCCCCACGCCCGTCGGCGAGGGCAAGACCACCGCCTGCGTGGGCCTGGTGGATGCCCTCAACCGGCTGGGCGTGCCTTCGCTGGCCTGCCTGCGCGAACCCTCCCAGGGGCCGGTGTTCGGCATGAAGGGCGGTGCCGCCGGCGGCGGTCGTGCCCAGGTGGTGCCGATGGAGGCCATCAACCTGCACTTCAACGGCGACTTCCATGCGGTGACCGCGGCCCATAACCTGCTGGCCGCGCTGATCGACAATCATCTCTACTGGGGCAACGCGCTGGGCATCGACCCCGAGCGGGTGGTGTGGCGGCGGGTGGTGGACCTCAATGACCGCTCCCTGCGCCGGGTGACGACTGGCCCGGGAAATGGCGCCGGGCACGCTACCGGCTTCGATATCACCGCCGCCTCCGAGGTCATGGCGATCCTCTGTCTGGCGGAGGACCTGGCCGACCTGCAGCGACGGCTCGGGCGCATGGTGGTGGCCTGGCGCGCCGATGACACCCCGGTCACCGCGGCGGACCTGCAGGCGGCCGGCGCCATGGCAGTGCTGCTGCGCGATGCCCTGGCCCCCAACCTGGTGCAGACCCTGGAGCACAACCCGGTGCTGATCCATGGCGGGCCCTTTGCCAATATTGCCCACGGCTGCAGTTCGCTGATGGCCACCCGCGCCGCCCTGGCGCTGGGAGAGGTGGTGGTCACCGAGGCAGGCTTCGGCGCCGACCAGGGGCTGGAGAAGTTCATCGACATCAAGTCGCGGCAGTCGGGGATCTATCCCGACGCGGTGGTGATCGTCTGCACCCTGCGGGCACTGCGTTTTCATGGTGGCGCGAGTCGCGAGGCCATGAACACACCCGATCGCGTGGCGCTGGAGCGAGGACTGGGCAACCTGGTTCGCCAGGTCGAGGTGGCACGCGCCTTCGGCCTCGAACCGGTGGTGGCCCTCAATGCCCTGGCCTCGGACAGCGCCAACGAGTGTGCACGGCTCGCTGACTGCTGCCGGGGCCTGGGGGTGAGCATGACGGTGAGCGACCACTGGGCCCGCGGTGGCGAGGGAGCACGGCCGCTGGCCCGCCGGGTGCTGGAACGGCTGGACGCCGGACCGGTAAGGCCCGGGGTGGCGCCGCTCTATCCGGACGACCTGCCCGTCGAGCAGGCCCTGCGTACCATCGCGACCCGGCTCTATGGCGCCCGGGACATCGAGCTGGCGCCACTGGCGCAGGCACAGCTCGAACGGCTGACCCACCAGGGCTTCGGCACCCTGCCGGTGTGCATCGCCCGTACCCAGTTCAGCTTCTCGGACGATCCGGCCGACGGCGGCCTGGTGACCGGCCACCTGCTGCGCGTGGATGAACTGAAGCTGTCGGCGGGTGCCGGTTTCGTGGTGGCCATCTGTGGCCGGGTCATGACACTGCCCGGCCTGCCGCGGGAGCCGGCGGCACTGGCGATGGGTCTGGACGCCGACGGTAATGTCATCGGGCTGGCCTGAGGCGGTGCCGATGGCGTCGTGGATCAACGCGGCGTGGCGCCGGGCCGGCCGCGTCAGACCATCACGCTCACCGGGCAGGGGGCCAGATCGATCACCCGCTGGCTGATGCTGCCCAGCAGTGCCCCCCGCCACTTGCCGAGACCCCGCCGCCCCATGACGATCATCGGGGCATCGTCGGCGTGATGCCGGGCCCGGGCGACGATCGCCTCGGCAAAGCGCTCCTCGTTCAGCAGCACGTCCTCGGTGCCCGCCGGCACCTCCCCCAACGCCTCCCGGGCCAGCCGGAAGACCCGCCCGGACTGGCTCTCCTCCTCGCCATCGTCGTCTGTCGGCCCGGCGCCCGGTTGGCAGAAGATCAGCTCCACTGGCACCCCGGCGCTGCGCGCCAGGTCACCGGCCAGGCCGGCCGCCCTGTAGCAGTGCGCGGACCCATCCACCGGCAGCAGCACTCGTCCGATACGGGACGCCTCGCGCAGGCTGGCATCGGCATGCACGATGGTCACCGGGCAGCGGGCCCGGTACACCACCTCGTTGCTGACGCTACCCTGCATGAACTTGCCCATGCTGCTCAGGTGTCGGGCACCCAGCACCAGCAGGCAGCCGGCATGCTGGCTGGCGTGATTGACGATGGCCCGTTCGGGGTGCCGGATGAAGGTCGCGTCCTCGAGCGTCACCTCGGTGGGGCTGAGCGCCAGGGCGGGATCGATGGCCTCTCGGGCCAGGGCGAAGGCCGTGGCGGCCTGCTCATGACGCAGTGCCCGGTCGTGGTCGGTGTCGACCCGGCGATTGGCGGGAATGTCGCTGAGCTCGGCCGGATGGAGCGGCATCACGTGCAGCAGCTGCAGCGGGGCATCCAGCAGCCGGGCCAGCAGGCTGGCATGGCGTGCCGCCGCCGTGGCCGTCGGCGATCCGTCCACCGGCACGATTACCTGCGAGACGTGCTCACTCATCGACCTCCTCTCCCCGTTGCCTGAATCGGGTGCATGAAAGCGCGGCAGTCGACGTCGGTCCCTGCCGATAGACAAAGGGTAGCGCAGCCCGCGCCGAGGCGTCTCCTCGGGCACGGGCTCAGGCCACCCGCAACCGTTTGCCGAACATCAGCCCGCCCCAGGAGAGCCGGTTGACGAGCACATTGAGCCCGACCGAGCCGGCCAACCCTGCCGTGACCAGCAGCAGGGCGTAGAGCGGTAACGGGAAGGCCAGCCGCTGGTCGAGAAAGTCCACCACGCCGAAGAACAGGGGATGGGCCAGGTAGATGCCGAAGGAGTACTCATTGATTCGCCTGACCAGAGGCGTCGCCGGGCGACCGTGCAGCCGGCTCATGGCCCACAGGGTGAAGAGGATGAACAGCGGTATCGTCCAGGTCTCCTTGGACGAGTACTCGAGCCAGCCCGGCAGCGAGAGCAGCACGACCAGGCCGGTCATGGCGACGAGCCAGCGGGGGCGCGCGAGTTCGCCGAGCAGCGGCACCCGCTCCGGGTGCGGGTAGTGGCGCACCAGCAGCAGGGCGAGGAAGAAGAGGTAGAGCCAGCCTAGCGGCGCGATCCACAGCAGGTAGCCGGGCGGGTCGATGTGAAACAGCCGGGTCAGGCCCCAGTAAGCGATGCTGATCAGGCTGCCGATCACCAGGCCGGGGCCGGGCGCGAGGAAGCGACCCAGACCGAAGCGGGTATAGACCCAGTAGAAGGCGTAGAACTGCATGGCGATGATCAGGAAGTAGCCGTGCCAGCCGGCGTAGATCAGGTACTCGACGGCGTTGTCCACGAAACCCACCTCGCCGTTGCCGGCGTTCACCCGCACGAACTCCGCGGTGGAGTAGATCAGGCCATAGACCAGGTAGGGCACCATCACGTACTTGACCCGGTTGGCCAGGAAGCCCTCGGGAATGGCGTTGCCGTAGCGTGCCGAGAACAGGAAGATGGAGATGAAGATGAAGGTCGGGGTACCCAGGACCGTGGGGATCCGTGCCAGATCGAGGGCGAGGTGGTCGCGGTGCTGGTTGATCCGGTCGAGGAAGTGAAAGCCGAATACCGCCAGGCAGCCATAACAGCGCAACCAGTAGATTTCCTCGATTCGTTTCATGGCTGTCCTCGTCTCTCTCCGTCACGGATCGGTGTTGAACGCCTGCCACCGGTGCGCTGTCGGACCCCGGCAGGTGGCATGAATTCCCAAAGTCGGAAAATGTCTTTCCATTTCGCGGACATGGAGGGCCAGAGCGTGTACGCCAGGTTGTGCGGTTGTGCCGTCCTGCTGCTCATCATGCTGGCCGGCAAGGCACTGGCCGGCCAGGTCACCCATCACCGTTTCCATTCCGAGACCCTGGGCCGCGACTACCCCTACACCCTCTATCTGCCCGATGGCTACCCTGAGTCGGGACTCGAGTATCCGGCGGTCTACCTGCTGCACGGCTCCCTGGGCAGCGACCTGGACTGGGTCAACCGCGGGGCCCTGAAGGAGGTCGCCGACCGGCTGATCCGGCAGGGGCGCATCCCGCCCACGGTAATCGTCATGCCCGGCAGCCAGAGCTGGTGGGTCGATGGCCGCAACGAGAGCGCCCGCACGGCCTTCTTCGAGGATCTGCTGCCCCATGTCGAGGCACTCTGGCAGGTGGTGCCCGAACGCGAATGGCGCGCCGTCGCCGGCCTCTCAGCCGGTGGCTACGGGACCATCAACTTCATCCTCGAACGCCCCGAGCTGTTCGCCGCCGCCGCGGCGCTGAGCCCGGCCAGCTACCATCCCCTGCCGCCGGTCAACTCCTCGGCCCGCGAGCACTCTGCCTTCCTCACCCCCGAGGGTCGCTTCGATGCCGACCTCTGGCAACGGCTCAACTATCCGGCGCATCTCGACAGCTACCTCGCCCAGGAGTACGTGGTACCGCTCTATCTCAGCGCCGGCAACCTCGACGCCTTCGATGCCGTCCGTCATGCCCGCAAGCTGCAGCGGGCGCTGGACGAGCACCAGCCCGGCCAGGTGCCGCTCGAGGTGTTCCGCGGCGGCCACAGCTGGCGGGTGTGGCGCGCCAGCCTGCCCGGCGCCCTGACCTTCCTGTTCCGCTACCTGCAGCCGCCCCGCCCGCTCGCGGTGCCGGCGCCCTGAGCGGGTGCAGCCGTCGCCGGCTTGGCCTATGGTCGTGGCAGACCCTCAACGGATGGAGAGACCATGATCCGCACCCTGCTGGCGACCACCGACGGCCGGATCCTGTCGGGCGACGAGGCCATGATCGAACGCTGGCGACGGGAGGCCGGCAGTCGCTTGTGGATCGACCTGCAGGGCGAGCCCCGGGAGACGGAGCGGCGCCTGCTGGAGCAGTTCGACAGTCATCCGCTGGCCATCGACGATGCCCACCGCGAGCGTCACCCGCCCAAGATCGAGGAGTTCGAGAACCACACCCTGATCATCTACCGGGGCATCTCCTCCTTCGACGCCCAGCTCAACTACGAGCCCCAGCAGATGGCCTTCTTCCTCGGCGAGGACTACTTGATCAGCCTGCATCCCGGCCGTGCCGAGAGCATCGAGCGGCTCTTCGCCCACGACGGCGGCCCCCTGCTCCGGGAGTCTCCCGAGCATGTGGCGCTGCGGATCATGTATGCCTCCGCCGGCTACTACCTGAACAGTCTGCTGGAGTTCGAGACCGAGATCAGCGACCTGGAGGACGAACTGCAGCTGGCCGGCAACGATCGCCTGATGCGCCGGATCGTCGCCTACAAGTCGCGCCTGGTGAAGATGCGCCGGCTGTTCAACTATCACAAGGGCATCACCCAGGAACTGATCGCCTACGACTATCGCCACCTGCCCCGCGAGAACCCGGCGACCCTGCACGCCATCAACGACGTCTTCGAGCGCTTCGAGCGGCTGCACAGCCTGACCCAGATGTACTACGACATCTGCGGTGACCTGGTGGACGGCTACCTCTCGATCTCGTCGCACCAGCTCAACACCACCATGCGCATCCTCACGGTGATCACCGCCATCTTCGTGCCGCTGACCTTCCTGGCCGGCATCTACGGCATGAACTTCGCGCACATGCCGGAGCTGGCCTATCGCTACGGCTATTTCATCGTGCTGGTCGTGATGCTGGTCATCGGCGTCGGCCTGCTCTGGGTGTTCCGGCGCAAGAAGTGGCTGTAAAAGTGGCTGTAAAAGGGGCCGTGACGGTGACCGGGAACGAGGCGAGTTGACGCAGGGCGGTTGGCCTGACCGCCGCGAGCCCTTAATCTCGGGGCTCCACCTCCTTTTCAGGCCCGACCATGCACCCCCAGCGAGAGCGATTGCACAACGAGCTCCATGCCCGGCCCTCCATCTACTTCGTGGAGCCGGCCCACCTGTACCACTACGCCTTTCTCGATACCGACGGCGTCGGCGACGGCATCGTCCCGCGGCTCTGTGAGCTGGCCGGAACGCGGCTGACGCCGGATGCCGTCCAGGACATCCTGACCCTCGACGATGGCCAGGTGCTGAAATGGGAGCGGCATACGGAGTTTTTCACCCTCACGCTGATGGTGCCGCGGGCGGCGGATGGCGAGGCCTGGCCGCCGCCACCGCCATGGCTTGCCGCCATCGCCGAGGCGCATCGCGCGGCGCTGATCAACGCCACCCTGATCCTGACCGAGTCGGAGTCCCGTTGGGGCGGTGACACCGCGGCCTACGGCTTCCGCGACCCCGCCGGCTCGCGGATCGGCGGCGGCGACGCCACCGTCTGGAGCGACTTCAGGCTCGACGCGAACGGCGTCAACCGCCTGCTGCTCGTCAATCGCGGGCTCAACGACTTCCGCCTGGGACGCATGGCCCGGCGGCTGCTGGAGATCGAGACCTACCGCATGATGGCCTCGCTGGCGCTGCCGCTGGCCAAGGAGCTCGGCGCCGAGCTGCGGGACTACGAGATGGAGCTCGGCGAGCTCTCCGACCACAACGCCGACCAGCAGGAGGCGAGCCCGCGCCCGCTGCTGGCGGCCATCTCGCTGCTGTCGGCGCGCCTCGAGCGCAGCGGGGCCCGCTCCCGGCAGCGCTTCAGCGCCACCGAGGCCTATGCGCGCATCGTCTACACCCGCATCGAGGAGCTGCGCGAGACGCGGGTCGGGGACTGCCAGCGCCTGGGCACCTTCCTGATGCGACGCTTCCTGCCCACGGTGCGTTACTGCGCGGCGGTGAATCGGCGCCAGGAGAGCCTGGCTCAGAGCGTCGCGCGGCTCAACGACCTGCTGCGGACCCGCGCCCAGGTGGAGATCGAGGAGCAGAACTCGGCGATGCTGCAGAGCCTCAACGAGCGCTCCAGCAGCCAGCTGAAGATCCAGAAGGCGGTCGAGGGGCTGTCGATCATCGTCATCAGCTACTACATCTTCAGCCTGTTCAAGCTGTCCCTCGAAGGGCTCGATGCGCTCGGCATACCGATCGAGCCGCGCCTCGCCGCCACCGTGCTGGGGCCGCTGGGCATCCTGATCGTCGGCCTGCTGGCCTGGCGGATCTGGCGGGTCAAGCAGCACTGAGCGAGGGGCGGGCGATCATGGCGCCTCGCGCTTCACCCGGGCCTGCAGGGCGAGCAGCCCCAGCATCAGTAGCCCCACCAGGCCGGCGAGCAGCAGGGGGAAGGCCCGGGTGCCGGCCCACTCCAGCAGCGGGCCGGTCAGTGACGGCACGATCATGGCCCCGCTGCCCGCGGCGAGGAAGATCAGCCCGGTGGTGCGCCCGCTCATCGCCATCAGCCGGTTGCTGAGCCCGAACAGGGTGGGGAAGATCGCCGAGGCGGCGAGTCCGAACAGCAGCGCCACCCCCGGCAGCGGCAGCCAGGCCAGGTGCAGCCCCAGGGCGGTGGCCAGGCCCAGCGCCAGGCAGCCGCCCAGCACTCGCCAGGGCGAGAACCGCCGCAGCAGCGGGATCGCCAGCAGGCGCCCGGCGGAGAGGGTCAGCCAGAACAGCGTGACCAGCAGGGCCGCGTCGCCCGGGGCCATGCCGCTCAGGGTGGCGTAGGCGGTGATCCAGCCGGCGAAGGTGATCTCCATGCCCACGTAGAGGCCGAACATCAGGAGGAAGATCGCCAGCCGCCAGCTGTCACGGGGCGGGGGTGACGGTCGCTCCCCACCATCGCTGCGCCCCGGCTGGGGGCTGGCCTGTCCGGCCAGCGGCTTGAGCAGCAGCAGACTGTAGAGCGCCACCGCCCAGAAGGCCCAGGCGACGTGCCCGGTCAGCGCCAGGGCGGCCACCAGCACCAGCGGCACCAGCATGTTGCCGAGCCCGAAGCAGAAGTGCAGGGCGCTGATCCAGGGGGGCGATGCCGTGCCATGGGTCCACAGCAGCAGGGTATTGGCGCCGGCATTGATCGACACCTCGGCGAAGCCGAGCAGGAAGACCACCGCCGTCAATACCGCCAGGGCCTGGCTGAAGGGGACCGCCGCGAGTCCCGCCGCCATCAGCAGGGCCATGCCGATCAGCACCCGATGGCCCGGGAAGCGGTCCACCAGCATGCCCGAGACCACCGAGCCGAGCATGTTGCCCAGTGCCCGGGCGGTGAACAGGATGGCGATCTGGCCCATGCTCGAGCCGGTCATCTCCGCCAGGTGCGGCAGCGCCGGCCCCAGCAGGCCGCCGCTCATGCCGATGGCGAGGAAGGCGAGGAAGTAGGTCAGGGTCACCCGGTGATGGTGCCGGGTCGCGAAGGCCAGCATGTCCGCTCCATGGAGTCGTTGGCGAGGGAGGATTGTCGCACGATCCGTTCGCGAGTCACTCCTCCCCCGGGGGGAGGAGAGCCCGATGCCCCTCCCTCGTGCGGGATCGGTGCGTCCACCTGTATGCGCTCCAGGCGAGCCGGCGTTCAGGTGAAACCCGAGCAGGAAGAAGGCACACAACTGCGGTGAAATTCAGAAAGAATCCTTCCGGCTCACCATGTCCCGTACGGCCGCGATCGTGTTTCAATCCTCGACTGAGGGGAACCCCCTCTCTGTGACCACGGCTGAAAGTCCATCCATGCCAGGAGGTTGAGACAAGTGGCATCCGATACCCTTCCGGAGAACGTTCCGGCCACCATGGCGGCCATGTTGCTGACCGGGCATGGCGGCATCGACAAGCTGGTCTACCGTGACGACGTCTCCACCCCGACGCCCGGGCCGGGCGAGGTGCTGGTGAAGGTCACGGCGACGGCGAAGAACAACACCGACCGCAAGGCGCGCGAGGGACTCTACCCGACGAAGGACAAGGGCGAGGTGACCTCCTTCGCCATGGGCGGCGCGCCGACCCTGACCTTCCCGCGCATCCAGGGCGCCGACGTGGCCGGGCGCGTAGTCGCCGTGGGCGAGGGAGTGGACGCCTCGCGCATCGGCGAGCGCGGGCTGCTGGACTTCAACCTCTACCCGGACGCCCGCCGCGACCTCAACCTGATGCCGGACTACTACGGCCACGGGGCCGACGGCGGCTTCGCCGAGTACATCGCCGTGCCGTCGGACCAGTTCCATCAGGTGCCCAACCCCGAGCTCGCCGACGCCGAGCTGGCGGCCATGGGCATGTGCTCCTACCAGACCGCCTACCACATGATGACCTCGGCCGGCGTCAAGGCCGGCGAGCGGGTGCTGGTCAGCGGCGCCAGCGGCGGGGTGGGCACCGCGCTGATCCAGCTGTGCCGCATCGTCGGCGCGATTCCCTATGCCGTGAGCCAGCCCGACAAGGCCGAGGGATTGCTGGCGCTGGGCGCCGAGGCGGTGATCGACCGTGGCGACCTGCCGACCTTCGTCGACCGGGTGCGTGATGCCACCGGCGGCGCGCCTGTGGATGCGGTGATGGACCTGGTCGGCGGCGAGATGACCGACCGCTTCATCGACACCATGATCTTCGACATGCGGCGCCGCGACAGCTACCCGAGGCTCTCCATCGCCGGGGCCAGCGGCGGCAACCTCAGCGAGATCATGTGGACCCGCATCTACCTCTACCAGGTACAGATCTTCGGCGTCTCCCACGGCACTCGCGAAGAGGCCGAGCAACTGGTGGCCTGGATCCGCAGCGGCCAACTGAAGCCGGTGCTGCACGCGGCCTTCAGGCTCTCCGACCTGCACGAGGCGGAGACCTATTTCGTCAACCGCGGCAGCAACTACCTGGGCAAGATCGTGATCGTTCCCGATAGCCAGTGGGATGAGCATGGCGCCCCCTTCGCGCTCGAGGGACAGGAATGAAGGAGAAACTCGTCTTCCAGCTGATGGACACCCACGCCGGCGGCGACGTCAGCCGCATCGTCACGGGCGGCATCGACCTGCTGCCCGGCGCCACGGTCAGGGAGCAGATGCACTACCTGCGCGATGACGCCGACGGCCTGCGCAAGCTGCTGCTGCACGAGCCCTACGGCATTCCCGAGATGTCGGTGGACCTGCTCGTGTCCCCCAGCCACCCCGAGGCCCAGGTGGGCTACATCATCATGGAGGTGATGGGCTACCCCATCTACTCCGGCTCCAACACCATCTGCACCGCCACGGCGGTGCTGGAGCTGGGCCTGGTGCCCAAGCAGGAGGGGCGCCAGCGCTTCGTGCTGGAGTCGCCGGCGGGCCTGGTGCACATCGAGGCGCTGGTGGAGGACGGTGTAGTGGAGGCGATCACCTGCGAGGGGCTGCCCAGCTACATCGACACCTACCACGCCAGCATCCATGTGCCGACCATCGGCGACGTGACCTACTCGGTGGCCTACAGCGGTGGCTTCTATGCCCTGGTGGACGCCGCCGCGCTGGGCTTCCATCTGACCCGCGACGAAGAGCGCGACCTGGCGGAGTGTGCCCACAGGATCGTCGAGGCGGTCCAGGCCGAGCGCGGCTTCTCCCACTATACCCTGGGCGACGTGGGGCCGCTGCCCTTCCTGCACTTCATGGGGCCGGTGGAGCAGGTGGCCGACGACTTCTACCGCTCGCGCTCGACCACCTACGTGCACCCCGGCGTGATCTGCCGCAGCACCACCGGCACCGGCACCTCGGCGCGGCTGGCGCTGATGCACCATGAGGGCAGCATCAAGCCCGGCGACAAGCTGGAGACCGTCTCGCTGCGCGAGACGGGCTTCATCGGCCAGTTCACCGGTATTCGCGAAGAGAATGGCGGCCATGTGGTGGAGAACACCATCACCGGCAAGAGCCATGTGCTCGCCCGCTCGGAAATCGTCGTCAACTGCGCGGATCCCCTGGTGGAGTGCGCCGGCCTGCACCATATCCTCACCAGCGGACACGCCTCGCCGGAGTAGGGATCACACCGGCACCTTGCCGCGCAGCGCCTTGGTCTTGCCCTTGCGGGTCTTCTTGTCCACCCGGCGGCGTTGCGACCCCTTGGTGGGCTTGGTCGGCCGGCGGGCTTTCTGCTGCTTCACCGCACTGCGGATCAGCTCCCTGAGGCGCGCCAGGGCGTCCTCCCTGTTCAGTTCCAGGGTGCGGAAGCTCTGCGCCTTGATGACGATGATGCCCTCCTTGCTGATACGCTGATCGGAGAGGGCCATCAGGCGCTCCTTGTAGAAGGGCGGCAGGCTGGAGGCGAGAATGTCGAAACGCAGGTGCACCGCGGAGGCGACCTTGTTGACGTTCTGCCCACCCGCCCCCTGGGCGCGGATCTGGCTGATGTCGATTTCCCAATCGGCCAGTTCCACCGTATTGGAGATGGTCAGCATGGCATGCCTCGTGGTCAGGGCCCGATGGTGTCAGGCTACCATATCGGCAGTCCCCGGCCTGCCGGCTGCCCCCGGAGGGCATGGGCCGTGTTGGCGCGTGACACCCGGCTACTCGAAGCCCGCCTTGCGCAATCCCTCGAGGTAGTGCTCGGCATCGGTGCGGCGCCGGTAGGGGTCGAGCGCCGCCAGCCAGTCGAGGCAGCCGGTGTGCTCGGGGAAGGCGCCGCGCGCCACCTGAATTCAAGCAAATTAATGCCGTGTGTCACGTCTTGGGGACGGGCGTCTGCTATTCCTTGAATGTAACCCATGGCGGGGGAGCCACGGCCTGTTTCCGTTCCCCCCTGCCCAATCCCGGTCGCTGTGCCGTGGATGGGGGCGGCGGCGGGCACGGTTTGGCATCGTCTGGCAACGTAACGAATGGGAGGTGGGTGATGGCAGATCCGGGAATCACTACACAGCGTCGCGACGCTATCGCCTTGGGCGCGGACGCGATTCGCTCATTCGCCGAGCGCCTGCGCGGGGCGCTGATCCAGCCCGATGACGAGCGCTACGACGAGGCGCGCCGGGTCTACAACGCCATGCACGATCGCCGCCCGGCCCTGATCGTCCAGGCGGCAGGCGTCGCGGACGTGATGACAGCCGTGACCTTCGCCAGGGAGCACGCGCTTCCCCTGGCCGTGCGCGGCGGCGGCCACAGCGTCCCCGGCTTCGGGACCTGCGATGGCGGCCTGGTGCTGTCGCTCGAGCGGATGCGCGGCCTCCGGGTCGACCCCGAGCGTCGCCGCGTCCGGGCCGAGGGCGGTTGCACCTGGGCCGACCTCAACCATGCCACCGCCGCCTTCGGCCTGGCGACGACCGGCGGGATCGTCTCCAGCACCGGCATCGCCGGCCTGACCCTGGGCGGTGGCCTCGGCTACCTGGCGCGGAGCTGCGGGCTCACCTGCGACAACCTGCTGTCGGCCGACGTGGTCACGGCCGAGGGCCGCTTCCTGACCTGCAGCGAAGGCCACAACGAGGACCTGTTCTGGGCCATCCGCGGCGGCGGCGGCAACTTCGGCGTGGTCACGTCGTTCGAGTACCGCCTGCATGACGTGGCCGATATCCTCGGCGGGCCGACCTTCTATCCGCTCGAGGCGGAGGTCATCCGTGGCTACCGGGCCCTGATCGCCGAGGCGCCCGAGGCGCTGGGGGCGGTGCTCGGCATCACCCTCGGTCCGCCGCTGCCGTTCGTGCCCGAGCAGTGGCACGGTCGGCCGGTGGTCGTGGTGCTGACCTGCTGGAGCGGGCCGGCAACCGAGGACGACGCGATACGCGAGCGGCTCGGCCGACTCGGCCCCGTCGTGGGGCAGGCTGTCCAGCGCATGCCCTACCCGGTGATCAATACCCTGTTCGACGAGCTGCTGCCCGCCGGGCTCCATCACTACTGGAAGGGCTGTTTCACCCGGGAGCTGACCGACGAGGCGATCGACGTGCATCTCGACTTCGGCGCCCGGATGCCGTGCCTGCAGAGCGCGACGCTGCTGTTTCCCGTCGATGGCGCCTGCCAGCGTGTCGCGCCCGACGCCACGGCGTTCGCCTACCGGGACGCCACCTTTGCGACGGTGCTCGGCCCGAGCTGGCCGGACCCCGCCGACAGCGAGCACAACGTCGCCTGGGGGCGCGCCTACCATCAGGCACTGCGGCCCTATTCCGAGGAGGGGGGCTATGTGAACTTCATGTCCGCTGACGACGCCGATCGGGTGCGTGCCAACTACCGGCAGAACTACGATCGGCTGGTCGAGATCAAGACCCGCTACGACCCGACCAACCTGTTCCGCCTGAATCAGAACATCGCCCCGGCGCGGCTGGCTTGATCGGCGTCGGGGCCAGGGGCTCCCCCACGACCCTGGTCAGACCTGAACCAACAGGGCCGTGGTGTACATTGCCATGGCCCCCGCGCCGACACCGGACAGGGCGACTCCCGAGAACCATGGCTGTCCCGCGCCGCGCGCGCTGCGCACCAACAGCGCGCCGACCTCAATGATGACCTGGAGGATAGCCCCCGTCCCCACGGCGAACGCCATGGCGGCCCAGTAGGGCGAGAACGCATAGCTGCCGACCCATATCCCGATCACGGCGGGCAGCCCGGCAAGGGCCGCCAGGGCGGCGAACACCCACAGCGGTGGTCGCTGCTTGAGCATGGGGGCCACGATGCCGATACCTTCCGTCAGGTTATGCAGGGTGAAGCCGAGTACCAGAAACGAGCCGAGTGCAACCGAGCCGGTGGCAAACGCAGAGCCGATCGCCAGGCCTTCGCCCAGGTTATGCAGGCCGATCCCGAGGGCGATCGCGGTCGCGAGACTCACACCGGCCAGCGTCTTTCCCTGACGCCGACTCACTCCCATCAGCACCGCGAATGTCAAGGCGGTGACAAGCCATACCGAGATTTCCCCCTGGAAGCCGGGCGCGGCTTCCCCTGCCAATGCCAAGGCCTCGTCAAGGGTGTCGACCAGCAGGTAGGCCAGGAGACCGGTCGTCAGGGCGAGAGCGAACTGGAAAGCCCGCGTCCCCCCCGCGCGCAGGGCCGGATAGAACAACATGCCAAGTGTCACCGGCACAACGCCGACGAATAATCCGACCATGCCGAAGGTGCGCAGCGTGCCGGCGTCGGGGGTGGGCGTGGCAACGGCAACCTCGATGGTGTGATCGAAGGTGATGCCGCTTGGGGTCAACAGGGTCAAGTGATGGGTCTCGCCCTCCACCCATGGATAGGGGATCCGTATCCAGGCCGTTTCCATGCGTTCCAGCGCCCCCGACGGAGTTTGCATGAAAGCCCAATAGGCGCCGTCGACCTGTACCTGGGCGATCTTCATCGGTTCCGATCCGCCGGCACGCACCCGAAGCGCGATACCGTTCTCGTCGAGCAGGGTGCGCTCGACCGTGAGTTCCTCGATGGGGGGGACGGCGCCGGTCAAGGAACGCAGGGGATCGCTGGCCAGGAAGGCCACCATGACGGCGACGATCAAGAGAATCGGTAGCACGATCCAGAGCACGGTGCGTTTCATCGGCGTAGCCTCCCGAGGCCTGCTGCAGCTATCATGCCTCCCGGACATCGAACAGACTCATCCAACCCAGCTCGGCGAATTCCGACTGATGGGCGTGGAACATGTAAAACCCGGGCTCGTGATCGGAGAAGGAGAATTCCAGGATCCCGCGCTGGGCCTGGCACTGCATGATGGTGTCGACCATTCGTAGCGTCGGGGTGAGCGTGGTGCCGTGGTCGTAGTAGTCGAAGAAATTCGCATGCAGGTGTAGCGAGTTGACCGGGTCGAACTCCGTGACGTTGATCAGGTAGAGCCGCAGTGGGCGAGCCCGGTCTACCGGGATGGGCCGCTTGAAATAGGCGTGAGCGATCGAGTTGACCGCGTAAATCTCATTCTCCTCATCGAAGTTCGTGTCGAAGCCGTTCATCACCAGCACGAACTCCTGCCAGCGCGCATTCTCCGACGAGCCAAGGAGGCGCGAACGCGCGGCCTCGGCCTGCTCCGGGTGACGGTCCGGGTCCGGGTCGACGATGAAGGCACCGTACAATCCCTTGTGGATGTGTCGCTTGAGTGGGATCGAATGGCAGTGGTAGAGATGGCAACCGAACGGGAAGGCATCGAACTCGTAGACGAACACGCCGCCCGGAGGCACGTCTCCGGCCCCTGGCACGCCATCCATGCGTGCCGGGTGGATCCCGTGGAAATGCATGGAGTGCGTGTGACTGCCGCCGTTGACAAAGCGTATGCGGATACGATCCCCCTCGGTGGCTCGCAGGGTCGGGCCCGGTACGCGGCCGTTGTAGGTCCAGGCGGGAAAGAACATGCCCGGGGCGATTTCGATCTCCTTGTCACTGGCGGTGATGTCGAATTCGCGGAGAACCTGTCCGTCCGGCAGGCGAGAGACCGTCCCTCTCTCCCAGTCGGTCAGGATCTCGTGGGGATCGAAGCCGTTGCGGGCATTGTCCACCTCCCCCACGGTGATCATGCCGTCATGAGACTCGTGCCCACCCGTCGGGGCGTACTGGGCGGTATCCGGCGCCTGGCCCACTGCCAGGCGTATCACCGATGAGCCGCCGATCAGCGCACCCGCCCTGAGCAGAAGCCGCCGTGTCATGGGGTACTTGAACCAAGGTCGCATCTCTCGGCTCCGATGGTGCAAGACGAGCCTTCCAGGTGGATGTCCGATAGCAGGCTCGATGATGGGTATGTGGCTATACAATACAGCATAGGCTATATCTCGTGTTCCTGTGGCACCTTGCCCCTGCAGGCACGCCAGCCGCATGGCACGGTTATGTTATGGTGAGATACACGACATCGAGGTAGGGACGGCGATGACCAAGTCGGAAGTGGGCGCCGGTAACGTGTTGCCGGATGCGGATCAGCAAGCGGTCAATTTCAAGCGGGTGCGGGAAGCCCATCAGAGCGAGGTAGCCGAGGATTACGTTGAGCTCATCGCCGACCTGATCAACACCACGGGGGAGGCGCGCGCGGTCGACATTGCGCGACGGCTGGGGGTGGCGCATGCCACGGCAGTGAAGACCATCGCTCGACTGCAGCGGGAGGGGCTCGTTTCCAGCCAGCCCTATCGGTCGGTCTTCCTGACGGAGAGGGGGCAGGAACTCGCGGCGCGTTCGAAACGCCGCCATGAAACCGTGGTGAACTTCCTGCGTGCCCTCGGCATCAGCGAGAAGACCGCGCAACGCGATGCCGAAGGCATCGAGCATCACGTCAGCGACGAGACACTGGTGGCCTTCGAACGCGTGATCCGGGCCCAGAAACGCTAAGCTTTGTCCGAAGAGTCGCCGAGCGCAGGCTACTAGGCAGGCAGAAGGCGTTCGCAGACGACCCGAAGCGCCCCCGGGCGTGTCGAGACCGTGGCCGCCATGAGACGCCCCAGGACCTCGCCATCCGCGCCCCGGCTGACGGACCCATCGCCGCCCGCGACCATCACCTGCCTCGGCATTCGCGACCAACCACTGGTGCCTCCCGGCGTCTCCCTGGCTTGGGGTGATCCCGAAAGCATGGCGTATAGGCGTTACCCGAAAGCTGTCTGACACGGGGGGAGCCGCCGTAGTCGGCTCAGCGTTGTACCCGGCGCTCCAGCGTCTCCCGGTACTTCCGGATCCTCGCCGCATTGGTCCCCACATCGCTGCGGCCGATGCGGGAGGCGGAGCGCACGTCGACGCGTACGCCGTCGTCGGTCTCGGTCAGGCGGATCACCACGTCGTCCTTGAAGCCGAACCAGGTGGTGGTGTCGGTGGCCTCTATCCTGTTGGCGGTGACGCCGGCGAGCTCCCAGCCCAGGTCCAGGGCGGCGGCCTCCGCGACCGAGAGGGCGCTGTCGAGCGACATGTCCAGGTCGATCGGCCGGATATCCGGGTAGGCCTCGCGCTGCTGGCGGGCGAACGCCTCGCCGGGGTAGTCCACGGCGTTGGGGGCCGCTTCCCGGGCGTCGACCAGCGCCTCGAAGGCGGGCGGGTCCTCGGTGTCGGTGGTGATGTCGTGGATGGGCGGCGCCAACTGGGCGCGCTGCCAGTGCACCCAGGGCACGGTCACCATGCCGGCGACGGCGACGATCACCAGGCCGCCGGCCAGGGCCGGGCGCAGGCGTCGGCAGAAGATGGCGAGGATCAGCGCGATCAGCCCCACCCCGGCCGCACCAGCGGCGACGTAGGCGCCGTAGCGCAGCAGGCCGAAGGCATCGCCCAGGGGAAGCAGCCCGAAGCGGTAGGCGGGCCCCGCGGCGGCCATCAGCAGCGCGGCGATCACCAGCAGGATCAGGGCGAGCCAGGCGACGCCGACCGGCCAGCGGCCACCGCGTGGGCGAGTTCTCGGGCGCAACAGAGACATGACGGCTCCTTGGCGTTTCGATAGGGATCAACAACAGCATAAGGGCTTAGCCGCCATCGTGCCGGTCTGCGTCGCCCTCGCGGCTTCGCCTTCTCCGACCTCAGCGAGCGGCTGACACCCGGGGAGTGATCCTCGACAGGTTCGTCCGCAAGGCGTCGAGCTTTGCCGCGGTGCCACTGTCCACCCTTGGCACGAGAGGGCGTTTCGTCGTCGCGAGCGTGGTCACGACGAACGGAGACGTCATCGCGCGCAGCAGCGCCGAGTAATCGAGGCCGAAGCGGAGCTCCGTGCCGGGTGCCAGGCGGTGAGGCGTCTCGAGCACCAGGTGGTCGCTGCTGGCGGCGAGCACGCTGACGCCGCCTGGGGGCGTCAGGCCGTCCGGGTCGACGTCCTGCCGCCCGATCGAGGCGATCGTCTGGATGATGGTGCCGCGTTCGCGCATCGGCGTCGGCGCGCCGAATGCCGCCTCGCCGGTGGCGCCGCGTGGCACCGTCGGCTTGGCCAGCGACTCGATGACGGGCACCACCAGGATGAAGGCGTCGGTGTGCAGCCCGCTCAGGGGCATCCGCGTGAGGGGGTCGCAGCCCAGCAGGATCGACTCGCCGAGCCGCAGGTCGTTGACGCGGCCAGCGGGAGCCTTCATGGCCCAGGCGAGATTGGCCGAATTGCCGCCGGAAATGATCGGCAGGTGCAGGCCCAGCTCGCCTTCGAGCAGGGTCGCGAGGGCAGACAGCTCGCCCATGTTGTCGGTGCTCGGCACGACGCCGGCACGGCACGCCAGGTTGGAGCCGAGGCCGGCGAGCGTGACGTGGGGAGTGCGCGATAGGCGCCGGGCGAGGTCGAGCACATCGCCCGGCAGCACACCCTCGCGCAGGTCGCCCAGCTCCACCATCAGCACCAGGCCGTGAGTGACGCCGCGCCTGCCCGCCGCCACCGACAGCGCCTTCACCACCTCGAGCTCGCTCACCTGACTGATGCCGGCGCACGCCACCGCCCGATCGGCCTGTTCGGGCGTGGGCGAACGAAGCAGCGTCAGCGGGGCCTGGATGCCCGCGTCGCGGAGCGCCTCGAGGTTGTCGATCCGCGAATCGCCGAGGCGCGCCACACCCCCCGCGAGCATGGCCTTCGCCACCTCGGGCGAGCCCAGGACCGCCTTGGTGACTCCGGTGACGTCGATGCCGCGGCCGGACAACCGGGTGACAAGCGTGCGAGCGTTGTGCTCGATCTTGGCCAGATCGATCTCGATGCGGGGAGAGATCACGCCATTGCCAGTGGCTGGCGCGCCTGCAGTGCGGGAAAGGCGGCGGTGACCATTCCCACCAGCGCCGAGGGGTCGTGCCACAGCGCATCGGTGGCGGGAAGGCCGAGCTCGACCTTGTAGCGGGCGATGGCCGCCGTGACCTCTGCCTCGCTCATGTCCTCGTGGTTGATGGCCAGCCCGATGACCGTGGTCTTGCCGAACAGCTCGATGAGCTTGATCTCCGAGAGGGGAGACGGCATGCGCACCGCCGGATAGTCGCTGAGCATCCGGCGGGCCGGGGCATGCTGCATGATCACGGCCTGTGGCCGGCTGGCGCGCAACACGACCGTCGAGCTCAGGTAGGCGGGGTGGCTGAGGGCGCCCTGGCCCTCGATCACGATGACGTCGGGGTGTTCGCCCTCATAGGCGGCGAGCACCGCCCCCTCCAGTTCGCCGACGCCGAACTGGGCGGGAATGGCATCGAGCGCGACGCCATAGGCGGCGCCCTGCATGAGGCCGGTCTGGCCCGTCCCCACCATCACGGTGTGAATCCCGGCGTCGTTGAGCGCCTGGGTGAGCAGCGTCGAGGTGGTGCGCTTGCCGATCGCGCCATCCGTGCCCAGCACCGCGATGCGCACGCAATCGACGCTGTCGATCGCACCATCGAACATGCGCAGGTGCTTGGTGGGGCGAGGCCGGCGGATATCGTGAAGCGACACCCCGCTGGCGAGTGCCGCCGCCGAGATCTCCGGGTCGTCCGCGAGGAACTCGTGCAGGCCGGATACCACGCCGATGCCGGCCGCCACGGCCGCCAGCACCACCGCACGGTCCGCCTCGGACATCAGGCCCGACAACGGCGCCAGCCCGAAGATGAGGACGTCGGGAAGGTCATCGGTCGCGGCGAGCGCCGCGGTCAGATCGGCGACGATGGGGATGCCCGCCGCCGCCTCGCCCAGGGCGATGCCCGCGTCCTCGCCGGTCAGGGTGCTGTCGATGACGGAAAGGATGCGATACCGCTCGCTGCTGCGCACCAGGCCGTTGGCCGTCTTGCCATCGATGCGCGCGAAGTTGCCCTCGCAGTACACGATGGCCGATTGGCGGTCGTCAGCGGGGTGAGCGGCGCAGTCGAGAATGGCACGAAGGGAACCAGGAAGCATGAAGCGTCTACCTCGGGTATGGACTCAGAGGAGGCGACGGGATGGTCCCGGCCGATACGGCCGACAGTCAACGAGAGGTCCCCACCAAGGCAAGTGGATGTACGTCAGCATACACAGATCGGGGGCACCCGTATGCTTCCGTCTCCCTGGTGGCGGCGACAGGCGGTATTGCAGCCCTGGGCCGGCCGAATCTGGCCGGCCCAGGGCGTAGGAATGTTGGCGATGTTCTGTGAGGTGATGGCGGGGCGTCTCTGGTCAGGCTGCTAGGCCCCATGGGACTCCCGCAGCGGATCGAGCAGCGGACTCAGGCCGTTGTGGTCGATCTCATGCATCAGATGCAAGAGCTGGCCGATCTCGCCGGGCGGGAAGCCCTGGCGGGCGAACCAGTTGAGGTAGGGGCCGGGAAGGTCGGCGAGCAGCCGGCCTTCGTACTTGCCGTAGGGCATCCGTCGGGTAACCAGCTTTTCCAGATCCTCGGGTTTCATGCATCGCGCTCCTCTGCAGTGCTCCGATTATGCCATGCTGCGCTTGTGGCGAAGGGAGACCATCGCCAGCCCCCTTGGCGGAACAGGAAGACAGCCGTGGCAGGTGCAAGCTTACTGACACTGATCGACGATATCGCGACGATCCTCGACGATGTGTCGTTGATGACCAAGGTGGCGGTCAAGAAGACCGCCGGAGTGCTCGGCGACGACCTGGCGCTGAACGCCCAGCAGGTCAGCGGGGTGAAGGCCGACCGCGAACTGCCGGTGGTGTGGGCGGTGGCCAGGGGCTCGCTACGCAACAAGGCGATCCTGGTGCCGGCGGCGCTGCTGATCAGTGCCATCGCCCCCTGGGCCGTGACGCCACTCCTGATGCTGGGGGGCGCCTTCCTGTGCTACGAAGGCGCCGAAAAGCTCTTCCACGCCTTTACCCACGACGAGGCCGAATCGGCGCAGGAGCATGAGCGCCTGGTGCGGACCCTGTCCGATCCGGATGCCGATGTGGTGGCGCTCGAGCGGGACAAGATCAAGGGCGCGGTGCGTACCGACTTCATCCTCTCGGCGGAGATCATCGCCATCACCCTGGGCAGCGTGGCCGGTGCGCCCTTCCTGCAGCAGGTCGCGGTGCTGGTGGGCATCGCCCTGATCATGACCGTTGGCGTCTATGGCCTGGTCGCCGGTATCGTCAAGCTCGATGACCTCGGCCTCTACCTCAGCCAGCGTAGCGCTGCGCCGGCCCAGGCCATGGGCAACGCCATCGTGCGGGTGGCGCCCTACCTGATGAAGTCGCTCTCGGTGATCGGCACCGCCGCCATGTTCATGGTCGGCGGCGGCATCCTGGTGCACGGGCTGCCCGCCGTGCATCACGGCGTCGAGGCGCTGGCTCACCTCGCGGCCGACCTACCCAGCGCCGGGGCGATCCTCGGCCCGCTCGGCGAGACGGCACTGAATGCCGCCTTCGGCGTGCTCGCCGGCGCCGCTGTGCTGGCCGGGGTCAAGGCCTTCGGTATGCTCAGGCGGCGCCGCCATGCGTGATCGCCAAATCCCATACGACTCCCAGCCTGGCTGGCGGACACTCACCCCTCCAACGTGACGCCACCTCGCACGGTCGCCTCAATCTCGAACAGCAGCGCAAGCACCCCGGACAGGAGGTCGAACATGGCAGAGATCATGTTGTTCCACCACGCGCACGGGCTGACTCCTGGCGTCGTCGAGTTTGCCGACCGGCTGCGCCGGTCCGGGCACATCGTCCACACGCCCGATCTCTTCGCTGGCCGCACCTTCGACGATCTCGAGAACGGTATGAGATTCGTCGAGGAACTCGGGGTTGGCGAGGTGTTTCCGCAATTTTGTCCAAGCCTGCGGCTTGGGGTTGGGCCTAAGCTATGCCTGAGTGGTGGTCAGGGAGGTGTGGCATGGCGAAACAGTCCAGTCGGTTCGACTACTTCAAGAGCCGGCATATTCCCGAGCTTACGGTCCTCCAGGCGGCGCTGAGCGATTTCAGCTACGACCGTCATGCCCACGCGGAGTACGCCTTCGGCGTCACCCTCGCCGGGCGCCAGGATTTCTTCAGCGGCGGGCAGTTTCACCGCAGCCCGCCCGGCAACGTCATCCAGTTCAATCCCGAGCAAGTGCACGATGGACACCCGGGCGGCGACAGCACGCTGGGGTATGTCATGGTCTACGTGCCTTCCGCCCAGCTCAAGGCGCTGTTCGCCGATGCGGCGGGGTGCGAGCGCGCCGGCCGGTTCAGAGGCAGCGAAACCTTGCTGGCGGACCCCGAGCTGCGCCAGGCCATCCTGGAACTGGCGCACCTGATGACCCAGCAGCTGGGCTCTCGCATCGATCAGGAGCACGCCCTGCATCGAATGGCGACTCGCCTGGTGCAGCGAGCCGGCAAGTTCCAGCCGGGCGGCACGGTGAGTCGGCCCGATGCTCTGCTGCTGCGCGCCAAGGAGTACATTCTCGCGCACCTGGAGGCGGATCTCTCGCTGGACGATATCAGCCAGGCCGCCCACCTCTCGAAATACCACTTCCTGCGCCTGTTCCGTCAGCAGTTCGGCATCACGCCGCACCAGTACGTGCTCAGCTGCCGGGTCAATGCCGCGCGCAGCGCCCTGGAGGCCGGCGTGGTTCCCAACGACGTCGCCTTCCGCTATGGCTTTGCCGACCTCAGCCATTTCAACCGCCGATTCAAGCGCATCTATGGCATGACGCCCTACCAGTACCAGCGTAGCGTCACCAACTGATTCGAGGCTCCCCCATGTTAGAGATCGTCGCCTATGCCCTGGGCGTCATGTACACGCCTGGGCCCGTGAATCTGCTCGGCCTCAATGCGGGGCTCAACGGCCAGGCCAGAACCTCGGTCGGTTTCTTCCTCGGGGTGGGGCTGGCCATGTTTGTGCTGTTCGTGGTGTTCGGCTGGGCCGGCGCGGCCTGGGTGCGCGGCGATATGCTCGCCCTGGTGGGAGCCGCGGGATGCGGGTATATCTTCTACCTCGCCGTCAGGATCGCCCGGTCGAGCATCGACCTGGGCGCCGTACGGCAAGCGCCGCGCGTGCTGCAATTTCGCGATGGCCTGATCATGCAGCTCTGCAACCCCAAGGGCATGATAGCGACCCTGCCGATCGCCACGATCCAATTCCCCGCCGCAGGCATCCACGGCGTCAGCCTGCTGCTCTGGTCGCTGGGGCTGGCCGCTCTAGCAGTGGGGGCGCCCGGCAGCTATGCGCTGATGGGCGCCGTTGCCGGGCGGCGGATCGAGAACCCGAGAATTCTCGCGGGGTTCAGCCTCGCCATGTCGGGACTGCTGGTGGGCGTCTCCGTCTCGATTGGTTATGAGCACGTCTGGCTCCCTCTCGCGACCGGCGCAGGTTGATGGATCGTCATCTACCCCATCGGAGACTCGACCGACCTGGGCTCACTCCCGCCGCGCCACCAGCAGGCCCACGCCGGCGCTCGTCAACAGGCTCGCGCAGGTGCGGTTGAACAGCCGGCGCATGGCGGGGCGCGAGAACCAGTGACGCAGGAAGGCGCCGAAACAGGCATAGCCGGCGATCGCCACCCACTCGAGCGCCAGGAACAGGGCGCCCAGGATCAGGAACTGGACGGCGACATTGCCGCCCGGCGCGACGAACTGCGGGAGAAACGCCGTGAAGATCAGGATGGCCTTGGGATTGCCGGCGGCGAGCAGGAACTCCTGCCTGGCGAGGCCCCAGAGACCCAGCGGGCGGGTGGCCATGGCCTCGTCCCCGCTCTCGGCGTTCCACAGCTGGAAGGCCAGCCAGAACAGATAGCCGGCACCGAGCACCTTGATGACCAGGAACAGTTTCTCGGAGGTGTGGAGCACGGTCGCCAGGCCCGAGGCGGCGAACGTGATCATCACCACGAAGGCCGCCAGACGGCCGATACCGGCCAGGCAGGCCATGCGCACGCCATAGCGCTTGGCGTTGCTCATGGACAGCAGGTTGTTGGGGCCCGGCGCCATGTTCAGGGCGAAGCAGGCCGGCACGAAGAACAGCAGGGTCATCGAGTCCATTTGGGCCACCTGAGTGGAGTGGTTCAGCGTTCGATTCTGCAGCAGCGGTCTCTGACGGACAATCCATGCCTTCGCCCCGAGTACCGTCCCCGCTGTCTGGCACCGCCTGGGCCGGGATGCAATGCCTTCCGGGATGACAGATAATGAGCAGGTTAACGATTCACACCCCATCCCTCGAGGTCCCATGAATCCCACCATTGACCTGCTGAAGTCCCACCGCTCGATCCGCAAGTTCACCGACCAGCAGATCCCTCGCGAGCTGCTGCTGGAGCTGATCCGCGCCGGCCAGGCCGCTGCGACCTCCAGCCACGTGCAGGCCTACAGCGTCATCCATGTCAGGAATCCGGCCAACCGCGAGAGGATCGCCGAGCTGGCCGGCCTGCGTGCTTCCGGCGTGCCCTACGTGATCCTCAAGCCGGGACGGCTCACCGACGAGCCCGCGACCGAGCGGGTGGCCGCCTCGCTCGAGGAAACCGGCGGTACGAACACCGTCTCGCGCGGCACGTCGTCAACGGCTGGCGTTTGCACCTGGTACATATCCTGCCAGAAATCGACCCCGCCACCGTGACCGGGCTAACCCTTGATGCAGACCAGCGGCTTCAGCTTGGCCACCTTGCGCGCCAACCCTGCCGCCTCGGCACAGTCGACCACGGCATCGACATCCTTGTAAGCCTGGGGGGCCTCCTCGGCGACGCCTCGGAGCGATGGGCTGCGAATGATGATGCCGCGCTCGCGCAGCTCCCTCAGCAACTGGCCGCCCTGCCAGCTCTTGTGCGCCTGACGACGGCTCATGGCACGCCCGGCACCATGGCAGGCCGAGGTAAACGAAGGCACGCGAGGATCGGCATTACCGGCAAGCACATACGACGCCGTGCCCATCGAGCCCCCGATCAGTACCGGCTGGCCAACGG
The DNA here is from genome assembly GCF_022487945.1 of Halomonas flagellata. Lineage (NCBI taxonomy): Bacteria > Pseudomonadati > Pseudomonadota > Gammaproteobacteria > Oceanospirillales > Halomonadaceae > Halomonas > Halomonas flagellata. Next base: position 207,504 of record NZ_JAKVPY010000003.1, on the reverse strand, counting down.
CGCGATACTCGTCGGGAAGCTCCGGGTGGCCGGGGCCGAAGGCGCGGGTCGCCCCCTTGCGATGCACGAACAGCCTCCGGTTCACGCCATCGAGCCTATGCTCCTCGAGCTTGCAGGTGTTGTGCGACACATCGTAGAGCAGTGTGAGATCGGCCTCGGGGAAAAGCTCGACAAAGGCCTGTTGCGCGAGGTGCGTGATGATCTGGCGGTTGGCCAGCGCGCAATTGCTGGCGGCACGCATGGCGCCAAGATACGCCTGGCCGGTGTCGGAGCGCAGCGACGCGCAGGCGAGTTCCCGGTCCGGCAACTCGATGCCATGCTCGCGGGCGCTGGTCGCCATGGTCTTCAGGTACTCGGTACCGACCTGATGGCCGAGACCGCGCGAGCCACAATGAATGAACACCACCACATCATGCTCGTCGAGCCCATAGGCACGGGCTGTCTCGCGATCATAAATCTCGCTGACCTCCTGGACCTCGAGGTAGTGATTGCCGGAACCCAGCGTGCCCATCTCCTCGCGCTGGCGTTGCTTGGCCTTGTCGGAAACGGCATCGGCGCGGGCACCGGCAATGCAGCCTTGCGCCTCGATGTGTCTCAGGTCATCGCGAGTGCCCCAACCTTGTTCCACCGCCCATCTGGCGCCTCCGGTCAGCATCGCATCCATTCGCTTGCCAGCCAGGCGGATCGGGCCATGACTGCCGACACCCACCGGAATCCGGTGGTACAGCGCGTCGGCCAGAGGCTCCTTGAACGGCTCGACATCGGCATGCCGTAGGCCGGTACGCAGACAACGCACGCCGCAGGAGATGTCGAAGCCCACGCCGCCGGCGGATACCACACCGCCTCGATCGGCATCGAAGGCCGCCACGCCACCGATCGGGAAGCCGTAGCCCCAATGCGCATCCGGCATGGCATAGGACGCCGAGACGATGCCTGGCAGGCAGGCGACATTGACGACCTGGTCACGGACTTTCTCGTCCATGGCCTCGATCAGCGCTTCGGTAGCATAGATGACACCCGGCACTCGCATCTTGCCGGTCGGCTCGATCCGCCACTCGAAGTCCGACACACGGGTCAGGGCTGCCGTTTTCATGCTTTCCCCTCCCTGATTCCCAAGGTTAGACCGCCGCCACAGCCTAGACATCGACGACACACTGCGCACGCCACTCCCCTGGCCGGTCTTCGTGGACCGCCAGCTCGGTATAGGTGGCCCCCTTGACCTCTATCGCCGGCCGATGGCGAGCGATATCGACGACTTCACCACAAGCGCTGCCAAGCAATTGCGAGCCTTGAAACTCGACCTTGAAGCGGCAGAACAGCATATGGCGGGTCGCCATCTCGTAGATGAGCGCATTGAGCCAATCCGCCAGAAGCAACTCCCGGTCGGGCGCCTCGCAACGCACCTCGCAGGTTTCAAGACAACGGATCTCGCTTGGCTCGGCGATCACCGCCGTCAAGGCGACCGCCGCCTCCTCGAAGGCTTGCTCGAGCGTCTTGCCGATGCCCCGAACCCCGATATCGGCGCCGTGATGGAAATGTGACCACATACCGCTCCAGCGCCCCCTTGGCGCGAATGGCGGCGGAAGGTTTCTATGGATAGTGAAGGCCACTGGTTACCTGACTTCAAGGACCGGGGTGTTCAAGCCCAAGCGCAGCGAGGCGGCGGAGGGAAAGCCGACCAGCTCGGCGATGGTCTCCACCGGGTGAGCGCTGGATTCCAGCAGTTCCTGGCTGCGCCGCAACCGCTCGGCCTGCATTCATTCAGGTGGTGATGAAGCGCTACTCTAGGCGTAGCGGCTCCCGGCAAGAATGGCCGAAGGACCAGTGTCGTCGATTTCGGGCCAATTGCCTTATGCGGTGAGCCGAATGTGAAGCGACTGACGTGATCGTCTGGACTGCGAGTACAACGTGATAACGATGTTGAACAATCAACCGGAGGCGCCATGGAAATGCTGCTGAACGCACGGACGGAAGTGACGGATGCGGCGCTGGCCGCCATTGCGCATATGCCGACCGCCAGTCTGCCGGTATTGATGGACGATGACTTCGCCCGGCGCCTGACCGATGCCGACGTCATGCGGATCGCGGTGCTGCTGGCGCAGAAGAGCTTTGATGAGGGCGGCTGCCCCATCGGCGCGGTGATTGTCGACAACGCCTCGCGCCGGATCCTCGGCAAGGGGCACAACACCCTGGTGCAGGAGAACCACCCCTACCACCACGGGGAGACCTCCGCCATCCGCGATGCCGGCCGCCTCGACTTCGGCCGGTCCACGCTCTTTACCTCCCTGAGCCCCTGCGAGATCTGCGCGACCCTGCTCCACATGCGGGGCTTCTCCCGCGTGGTGGTGGGCGATGTCACCAATGCCTCGGGCACCGAGCCCCTGCTGCGCGACAAGGGCATCCAGGTGGATATCCTGGAAGACCCGCGCGGTATCGAGCTCTATGCCCGCTTCCGTGCCGAAAGGCCCGAGCTGGACCTCGAAGACTGGAAAGGCGTGAGGGCAACGCGTGAGCCATGACATCGGCTCGGATGGCGTGAGGCCGGCGGGCGCCATGACGCCCCCCCTCACCACCGAGCGGCCGATCGGCGTCATCAGTGATACCCACGGGCTGCTGCGCCCCGAGGCGCTCACCCTGCTCGAGGGCTGCGGGCTGATCCTGCACCTGGGCGACGTGGGCAGCCGGGACGAGGACGTCACTATGCTCGAGCGGCTGGCCGACCTGGCCCCGGTGACGGCGGTGCGCGGCAATATCGACACCGCCCCCTGGGCCGAGGCGCTACCGCTGACCCGCGACCTCACCGTCAACGGCTGGCGCCTGCACCTGGTGCATATCCTGCAGGAGTTCGACCCTGCCACCCCCTGCGACGCCGTGCTCCACGGCCACTCCCACAAGCCACGCCACCAGTGGCAGGATGGCCGGTTGCTGTTCAATCCCGGCGCGGCCGGCAGGCGCCGCTTCCGCCTGCCCATCACCCTGGGCAAGCTGTGGGCCGACGAGCGCGGCCTGCGCGGCGCCATCCTGCACCTGCCGCTGTGAGCATGGTGCGCCGAGGCAGCGGGAGTGTTACCGCCAACACATGGACCTTGAATGCATGAAGACTACCCAGGAAACCGAGCTGGCCCCGCGACTGCGTGAGCTGTTAATGGGCCTGCCCGACGAGGCGCTGCCGATCACCTACCAGCAGGCCGCCGAGGCCCTGGGCCTCACGCCGCCGCGCACCATCCAGCGCGTTGCCCGGGCCCTGGAGGCGCTGATGCGCGAGGACGTTGCCGCCGGGCGCCCGATGATCGCCGCCCTGGTGGTCAGCCGCCGCGGCGACCTGCCCCGGCAGGGCTTCTTCGAATTGGCCGTGGAGCTCGGCCGCTTCCCTGCCGACCCGGCCCAGCACGAGGCGGCGTATCGGCAGGAGTTCAGGCAGGCATTGGCCGGTCGATGGTGGCCGTAGCGAGGGCCCGAGTCGACCGCCTGGTGCTAACATGCCAGACAGCCTCCCTTGAACTACCACTGGCGGGATGCCTTCGAATGAAGCTCAAGTGCCTGACATTGGAGAACTTCCGCACCAAGCCATCGCTGTCGATGACGCTGGGGCCGCGCCTGGCCATGCTGGTACGTCGGACAGGGGCGTCACTGTCCAGTCTTCTTCACCGCCTCGACGCGGCCATCGAGGAGGCGTTGGAGCGGGAGATCTTCGTGGCTGAGATCAACGACGGAACCTGATGAACAGAAAGTTGACGCCAGCCGCCGCCGAACATCTAGCCAAGACGACGAGGAGAGCCCATGACGACCCTGGTGATCGGTGCCAACGGCCAGATCGGCCGCCAGCTCTGCGCGCTGGCCCGCGAGGCGGGCGAGCCCATCCGCGCCATGATTCGCGAGCCCGCTCAGCAGCCCTGGTTCGAGGAGCGCGGCATCGAGACGGTGATCGCCGACCTGGAGGGCGACTTTACCCACGTCTTCGACGGCTGCGACCAGGTGCTCTTCACCGCCGGCTCCGGTCCGCACACCGGCCCCGACAAGACCCTGCTGATCGATCTCTACGGCGCCATCCGCGCGGTCGACGTGGCCCGTGAGCATGGCCTCTCACGCTTCCTGATGGTCAGCGCCATGCGCGCCGAGGACCCCCAGGCCGCCCCCGAGAAGCTGCGTCCCTACATGGCCGCCAAGTTCGCTGCCGACGCCTACCTGCGCGCTTCCGGCCTGCCCTACGTGATCCTCAAGCCGGGCAGGCTCACCGACGAGCCCGCGACCGAGCGGGTGGCCGCCTCGCTCGAGGAAACGGGCGGCACGAACACCGTCTCGCGCGGCAACGTCGCCCACGCCCTGCTGCACCTGGTCAAGGCCGGGGGCCTCGTCGACCGCGAGTTCGTGCTGCTCGACGGCCAGCGACCGATCGCCGAGGTGCTGGCTTGATACCAGACTCTCCCCCGTGCTGCAGATCGCCCTGCGCACCGGCATCGCCGCGCTGCTGGCGGTGGCCGCGTTCTCAACGATCTACTTCATGTTCCTGCAGGTCGGCAGCGGCTGCATTGGCTTCTTCGCGAGTCTTGTGCACCGACACGATGTCATTCCGATGCAAGTCCACGACTTCCCAATCCTCCGGGTGGGACTTGTCCGGATGCGTGTAGACGGCGCGTACTTCATATCGCTGTTCCATGGCACCCTCCTGACGTTGGATGGATACCTACCAGTCTAGCGCTACGACCCGATCAAAGGGCATGCCAATCGGCAGCGCCTCGCTCGTTGAGCAACCACGCCCCCAGCCCGGCGACAACGAGTCCCAGGGTGGCGAAGAGCATGAAGGTGGTGACATGGCCTTCGGCCCCGACAAGCCAGCCGGCCAGTGGAGAGCCGGCGACCTGGCCGACCGAGGTGGCGAGCAGCGGCAGCACCGGGGCGAAGGAGGGCGCCTCGGTCATGATCTGGGTGCTCCTGACCAGGTAGAAACCGCTGAGGGTCATGTACCCGGCGCCGAACAGGGCCGCGGATGCCAGGGCGAGGGCGAAGTTGCCGGGAACGACGACCAGCAGCGCGAGGCTGGCGGACATCACCGTGAGGCCGGCAGCATGGCTCGCGGCCGGCCCGAAGCGCGCGATGAGATCACCGGCGCCGGCGCCTGCCAGCCCCCCGACGCCGACGGCCAGCCACATCCAGGCGGTCTGGCTCGGCGCGAGCCCCCCGGCGTTGATCACCGCATCGGGGGCAAACACCCAGTAGGCCGCGCTCACGCCCCCCATGCCGACGGCCAGACCGCTCAGCCGGGCGATCCCGAGCCACTGCGACCGGCTCACCGGCAGGGTGATCGGGCGGGGCTGCGATGGTGAGGGGCGTTGGCCATCCCGAGGCAGGTAGCCCAGGGCCGCCAGGGTGCCCAGGGCCGCCAGGGCGGCGAACCCGAGATAGGCGCTGCGCCAGGCCTCCGCCCAGATCAGCACCGCCGGCATGGCGAGCGCGATCCCCAGGCTGGTGCCCGCATTGATGGTGGCGTTGACCCGCCCGCGCAGGACCCAGGACGGCACGACCCGGTGAACCGCCTCGGCCATGACCGGCGATGACAGCCCGGTGCTGATCCCGCAGATCAGCACGCCGGCGGCCAGCAGCAGCGATGACGGCGCCTGGGCGATCATCATCAGCCCGACCCCGGCCAGGCCGGCGGCCGCGACCCCCGTGCGGCGAACCCCGAGGCGGCGTATCACCCAGGTGGCGGCGAGGATGGCGAAGACGAAGCTCAGGAAAGGCAGGGCGCCGATCACCCCCGCCATGGACGGGGAGATCGTCAGCTCGTCGCGCATCGCGGGCAGGAAGAGCCCGAACACGAAGCGGGCCAGGCCGTAGGTGATGGCAATGACCCCGCTGCCGAGGGTCGCCATGCCGAGGGGGGACAGGGGCCTCATGGGGTCTCGCTCCGGGCCGTTGCGAGGAGGGCGTCGGTCACCGCCCGAGTGTCGGCCAGGGCCGTCTGTACGCCCAGCAGGGCCACCGCCGTATTGCTGCCTTCCAGCACCATGAAGAGGCGTCGCGCCAGGCCGGCGTGGTGGTCCAGCCCGTCGCGTGCCACGGCGGCTTCGAGGCGTGCCAGCAGGTCGGTCTTGGCGGCCGCCGCCAGGGCATGGATCTCGGTGCTGTGCTCGGCGAACTCGCCCATCGCCTTGGCCATGATGCAGCCATGCTGGCTGTACCGTTCCAGCCAGTGGCCATGCGCCTCGACCAGGGCCCGTGTCACCTGGCCCGGCGAGGCGCAGGCCGTTGCCGCATCGAGGCTGGCGATGAAGCGTTCATGTCGGGTCTTCAGGACGGCCGCCACCAGGGCCTCCTTGGAGGCGAAGTGGTTGTAGAGCGTCATGCGCACCACCCCGGCGGCAGCCACGATGCGGTCGATGCCGGTGGCGTGGAACCCCTGCTCATAGAAGAGTCGCTCGGCCGTGGCGAGCAGCTGGTCGCGCTTGGAGGCTGGCATCGGATGTTGCTCCTGTATAGACCGATCTATCTAAATTCTGGCCTATCTAAATACAGGACACCCGGAAGTGTCAAACGATACCGCAGTGAAGAGCGCCCGGCTGGGATCAGGCGTCGCTCGCGCCACCGACCGTCTGGATGACCTCGAACCCCTCGAACGTCGGCGGGCCCAGGTACAGCCCCTCGCGCCGGCTCTGGCCGGCATTGGCGTGGGCCTTGCGGAACGCCTCGGAGTGCGTCCAGGCCTCGAAGTCCTCGCGCGAGCGCCAGACGGTGTGGGAGGCGTAGAGCACGTGATCCTCCTTCTCGGGGCCGCGCAGCATATGGAACTCGACGAAGCCGGGCAGACCCTGCAGGTGGGTCTCCCGCTCCAGCCAGATCTGCTCGAACTCCTCCACTCTCTCGGGGGTGACCCGGAAACGGTTCATGGCGATGAACACGGTGCTTGCTCCTTGTCGTCAGGCGGCGAATGGTTTCCGGGTGACGATGACACCTTCACCGATGGCGAGCAAGGTCACCGCAAGCCGCTGCGCTGCGCTCTGCCCCGCACTGGCAACAGGCCTGCAACGATTCGACCATCAGAGTTTCAAGCGGCCTTCGGCGAGCGCCTCGCCGAGGCGGTCGACGGCGGAGGCCAGCCTGTCGTCGATGACATGGAGAGTTTCCGTCCAGTCGCCGACGTGGCGCAGTTCCGTCTTGCCGTCCGAAATGCCGCGCAGGACGACAAGCGGCACGTCGAAGCGCATGCAGGCGCGCAGGCAGGCATAGCTTTCCATGTCCACCATGTCGGCGGCGATGGCGTCATAGGCCGAGCCCGAGACGATATTGGCGCCGGTCGACAGCGAGGCCTCACGAATGCCGGGAATGCGCAAGGGCAGCGGGACGGTCGCCGGCAGGTCGAGAAAGGGCGTGGCACCCTTTTCGAAGCCCAACGGGGAGGCGTCCATGTCGCGGTAGGAGACGGAGATCGCCTGATAGATCTCGGTCTGCTCGAGAACCCGGCTGCCGGCCGACCCCAGTGACACCACGAGATGCGGCAAGCGCTCGTACTGGTCGAGGGCGGCAAGGGCAGCGGTGAGCTCGACGGCCGCCTCGACGGGTCCAACGCCGGTCATGAAAGGTGCGAAACGCTGCTTGAGATGCGGGCCGTATTCGGCCTCGGCCGCCATCACGAAGAGGAGGTCGCGGCCGCCCAGTGCCGTCAGCTTGGCCTCGACGGTCTCGCTGAATGCATCGGCCTGGGCGTTACGGTTACGGGTCTTCTTCATCGACGCTGCTTACCTTGCCATGGGTTGCCTCGGCTCAGTGTACTGCCTTGACGGGGTGCCCACCGCTCCTAGGCTGAAGGGAAGTTCCCACGCCGCCGCCGGGAGGGCGCCAGCGCCATGGGGAAAGGCGCGAGTGACAGCATCGAGAGGAGGTTTACCATGCCTTCCAGAGCACGCTATGCCCATGGCGGCTGGCTGGGCGCCGCCCTGGGGCTCTTTCTGGCGACACCACTGGCCCTCGCCGAGGTTCGTGAAGCCAGCGGTGAGTGGCGCCGGATGGTACCGCTACCCGAGGCGCGCACCGAAGTCAGCGTGGCCACCGACGGCGAGCGCATCTTCCTCGCCGGCGGCTTCCTGCTGGCAGGCGAGCGCGACGCCACGGCACCGCGCACGCTCTTCGTCTATGACCCCGGTGACGACCGCTGGGAAGCCCTCACGGAGCTGCCGCGTGGCGTCAATCACGCCGGCTTCGAGTATCACGACGGCCGGCTCTACGTGATCGCCGGTTTCGATGAAGCCAGCTTCACCCCCACCGACGCTTTCCATATCTACGACATCGACACGGATAAATGGCGCCAGGGCCCGGTGGTCCCCACCCCGCGGGGCGCCTTGGCCACGGCCGTGCTGGACGGGCGCATTCACGCCATCGGCGGCACCACCCACGGCCGGGAGGATGTCGGCGTCCACGAGGTCTACGACCCGCAAAGCGACTTGTGGAGCCAGCTCGCGGCCATGCCCACCCCGCGCAACCATCACCGTGCCGCCGCGATCGACGGTCGCATCGTCGTGCTCGCCGGCCGCGACGACTCTACCTTCCGCCTGACCACCAACGAGATCTACCATCCCGACGACGATCGTTGGGAGGAGGGCGCCCCGGTGCCCACCGGGCGCAGCGGGGTCGCCGCGACGGCGCTCGACGACTGGGTCTACCTGTTCGGCGGCGAGACCTTCACGCCCGAGCGGCGCACCTTCGACGAAGCGGAGCGCTACCATCTGGAGGAGGATCGCTGGGAGCGCCTGCCCGCCATGCCCACGGCTCGCCACGGCCTGGATGCGGCGGCGGTGGAGGGGGCCATCTACGTCATCGCCGGTGGCCCGGAGGCCGGCTTCGCCTTTTCCGACCTCAACGAGCGGTTGATTCCCGACGACTGACACTCGCCTCTCCGTTGATCCGGCGCATGGGAATAGCCATACTTCAGTTCTAGGCTGAAACACAAAGCAACATAACGATACAGCCGTACGCAAGGGATGCCCCTATGGCAACGGCTTCCACCGAGCCCCGCATCACCCTCCACCCGCACGACCATCGGGTGCAGGTGTAAGGAGAATGACCGAATCGTTGATCCAGGCGTGCGTTGTTCCACGCTATAGCTGGCGTTATCGCTGTCCATCTCTTGACGTTAAGGTGGCCCATGGACGCTGGAGCATCCAAGGCAACAGAAGAGCATTCGCTGGTGGATATTTCCCTGGGGCTAGATGAGCTCGCCGAAGCGTCGACCGAACGCGCGCTGCTCGAGGTCCTGCATGCCATCCGCACCCATCTCGGTATGGAAGTCGCCTTTATCTCGGAGTTTGAAGGCGAAAGACGGATCTTGCGCTTCGTGGACGAAGAGCAGGCAGCACCACACCTGGAAGTCGGGGCGTCGGATCCTCTTGAGGAAAGCTACTGCCAACGGGTCGTGGATGGCAGGCTGCCGGAGGTAATCCACGATGCGCGACAGGAGCCGGCGGCGCTGGACCTGGCGGCCACCCGGGGGATACCGATAGGCGCCCATCTCAGCGTGCCCATACGCCTGCAGGATGGCAGTGTTTACGGCACGCTGTGCTGCTTCGATCGCCAATCTGACGCCACCTTGAATGAGCGTGACCTGGCCATGATGCGGGTCTTTGCCGACTTTGCTGCGCGGCAGCTTGAACGCCAGCGCAAGCGCAAGCAACGGCAGAAGGGCGCCGAGGCAAGAATACGCGATGTGCTCGACCAGCGTCGCTTCCACATCGTCTTCCAGCCCATGCACGATCTCGTCGACGAGCGCATCGCCGGTTATGAAGCGCTGTCGCGCTTCGTCGCCGAGCCGAAGCGAGGTCCCGACAAGTGGTTCGAGGAGGCCGCCACGGTGGGGCTGCGAGAGGAACTGGAGCTGGCGGCCATCGAGTTGGCGCTGGAGGCGCTGCCCGAGATTCCCGACACGGCCTATCTGTCGCTCAATGCCTCTCCGGCCACCATCCTGTCCGGCCGGCTTGCCGATCTGTTCGGGCCCCATCCCCTTGACCGCCTGATGCTCGAGGTCACCGAACACGATGTCGTTGACGACTACGCCGGCCTCTTCGAGGCGCTGGTCGAGATGCGCAGGCAAGGGCTCAGGCTGGCGATCGATGATGCGGGCGCCGGCTATGCCAGCTTTCGCCATATCCTCCGCCTGGCGCCGGACGTCATCAAGCTGGATCGATCCCTGACCCACGGCATAGACCACCGCCGCGACAGCCGAGCGCTGGCCGCGGCCCTGGTGGGCTTCACGGCCGAAACGGGCAGCCGGCTACTCGCCGAGGGCGTCGAGACGCAGGCCGAGTTGCAAGCACTGCGAGAGATCGGGGTCCGCAAGGCGCAGGGCTACCTGCTGGGTCGGCCGGGCCCCTTGCCTGCCCCCCGGGAGCTTGCCGAGTCCGATCGGGAAAGTTCTTGAACTGCACCCCGGGTGAGGAGGGGATTGGGGAGTCGAGCAGCAGCAGGGCGGTAGTGACTTCACCGGCCCGTTGATCCAGCGCATGGGAAAACCATGCTTGAGTGCTAGGCTGAAACACTAACTAACATAACGACACAGCCCGTACGCAAGGGGGTGACCAAATGGCACGGATTTTTGGGTTTTCACACAGCCTCGGCCGATAGCTGCCACCGCTACTTCTTGCGGCGGCAGCTCTTCCTATAATTTCCTCAATCCACTTACCAACATCACTTCCCTGGTCACGGCTTCACCTGGTCCGGCGGCTGTCGTTGACATCATCCGCAAGCCAAGCTTTGATCAGGGATTGATAGGGCATATCTCGCTTGTTGGCCTCGATCTTGATCCGGTCGAGTAACGCTTCAGGCAGACGAAGCGAGATAGTCTTCGTGGATGGCTTCAGTTTCGGAAAAGAGGCGGGTTCTGCCTGGCTCCAGTCCACGTAGTCGGACGAGTCGTGGGTTTCCCAGAACTCCCGTTCCTCTTCTTCGGTCTTGAACTCAGGCATCTTTTTTTGCTTGCTCATAAGCAGCCCTCTCTTTGCGGTGCATGGCGCGAGCGGATATCACCCGTATCAGCGTACCGTCCTGTCTCAACGTGAACGTGATATGCAAATGCCGCGCGTCATCCGTTTCACCAAGGGCATGGAAACGGGCTTCGGCCTGGCTATGCCTGGCGTCTTCCAGAATCAGAAGCGGTTCATTGAAGAATATCGATTCCGCTTCGGACTGGCCGACACCGTGCTTCTCCACGTTCTTGCGGGAGTTGCCCTCGTCCCAGTCAAAGCCGGTAACTCGTGCCCAATTGATCATAAATGTATATTACCATCATATACAAATTCGTCAAGGAAGGCTGACCAAACACCTCCCGCTCGGCTCTAGTCGGTAGCGCACGAGACATGTGTCTCGCGCAGGTCACACCTGAAAGTTTTCTCATGCGCGACAGCGGTTACCGTAAGCTCCCCAATCCGCTGACTCGCATCACTTCCCTCGTCACCGCTTCATCCAGCATCCCCTGTCCAGTCTCCACCACGGTGAGCCAGTCGCGGGCGCGGGTGATGCCGGTGTAGACCAGCTCCCGGGTGAGGATGGGGTTGGGGGCGTCGGGGAGCAGCAGGGCGGTGTGGGTGAATTCCGAGCCCTGGGACTTGTGCACCGTCATGGCGAAGACGGTTTCCACCGCCTGCAGGCGGCTGGGCAGCACCCACTTGATCTGGCCACTGCCGTCGCTGGCGGGGAAGGCGACGCGCAGCAGCGTGCGACCGGGCATGCGGGCGTCGGGCAGGGCGAGGGTGATGCCGATATCGCCGTTCATCAGCCCCAGGCCGTAGTCGTTGCGGGTGACCAGCACCGGGCGGCCCTCGAACCAGCCGCTCTCCAGTTCATGATCCGAGGCCGCGATCAGCCGGGCGCGGCGCAGCGCCTGGCCGATGCGTGGGTTGAGGCCTTCGATGCCCCAGGGGCCGCGGCGCAGGGCGCAGAGCAGCTGGAAGCGGCCGTGGGCCTCGAGCACCGCCCGGGCCCAGGCGTCGAAGGGGATGCGTTCCTCGCTGCCGGCCTCGCCGAAGCTTGGCTGGTCGGGGCGCTGGTCGCGTAGTACCTCCAGGTAGTGGCGATAGCCGGTGGGCGGCGCCAAGGGCTCGCCGCGGCGGTCGTGGCGCCCCTGGCCGCCGTCGACGAAGCCGGCCGGGTTGCCCTCCACCACCAGCTTGTCCAGCGCCGGGTCGTCGGCGCCGGCCAGGCGCAGGCGGGCCAGGTCGGTGTAGGCCTGCTCGAACACCTGGCGCACGGCGCGGCGCTTCTCCTTGGCCCTATGGCCAGCATCCAGCGGCCGGTTGACCGCCTCGGCGAGTCGGCCGATGCCGCTGGCGGCGTCGAAGCGGTGGCTGACCCGCAGCATGGCGATGGCCTGGTCCAGCGGCTGGCCTGGGGTGCCATGATAGTCATCGCGGTACTGCTCGGGCAGCGGGGCGCCGGTGACCGCTTCCAGCCACTCGGCGGTCTGCCGGGTGTAGTGGCCGCCTTCGGCACGCTGGCAGAGATCGCCGAGCACGGCGCCGGCCTCCACCGAGGCGAGCTGGTCCTTGTCGCCGAGCAGCACCAGCCGGGCGCGGGGCGGCAGGGCGGTGAGTACCGCCGCCATCATCTCGATATCCACCATCGAGGCCTCGTCGATTACCAGCAGGTCCAGGGCCAGCGGGTTGCCGGCATGGTGGCGGAAGTGGCGGGTGTCCGGGCGGGAGCCGAGCAGGCGGTGCAGGGTCGTCACTTCCGTGGGAATGCTGTCGCGCAGGGTCGAGATATCCACACCCTGTTGGCCCACGGCGCTGGCCAGCTCCACCAGCGAGAGGCCCTTGACCTGCTTAGCGATGGAGTCGTTGAGGCGCGCCGCGGCCTTGCCGGTGGGCGCGGCCAGGCGGATGCGCAGGGCGTGGCGGTCTTCCCGGCCGAGCTGCAGGGCCTGGAGCAGGGCGAGCAGCTTGACCACGGTGGTGGTCTTGCCGGTGCCGGGGCCGCCGGTGATCACCGCGAAGGGCGAGCGGGCGGCCAGGGCGCAGGCGGCCTGCTGCCAGTCGAGTTCGGCGCCGGGTGTGAACAGCGCGTCGAGGGCGGCGGCGAGGGTGGCGGTGTCGGTGGCGTTATCCGGGCGCCTGCCGGCGCCATCGCGCGGCGGAGCCGTGCTCCCACAGGTGTCGTCGCTTGCGCTGGTGGCGTTATCGGGGCGCCTGTCGGCGCCATCGCGCGGCAGAGCCGAGTCGTCGAACCGCGTGCTCCTACAGGCGTCGTCGCTTGTGCCCAGTCTTGCCGAGATGTGGTGGCGGATATCCTGCTCGTACTGCCAGTAGCGGCGCAGGTAGAGCCGGGGGCCTTGGTGTTGATGACCAGGCGCGGTGGCGCTGCGCACCAGCGGGGTGTGGCCGGGGGCGCCCTGGTCGCCGTCGGCGACCAGTTCGGGATGAGCGAGGGCTTGCTCCCATTCGCCGAGCGTCAGGCTGTCGAGCACCTGGCTGGGCAGCGGTGGCGGGTCGCTGAGGTCGTCGCCCTCCGGCGGCAGCGAGAGCGCCAGGTCCGGCGCGGACAGGGTGGCGGCCAGGTCGAGGCACACATGGCCGCGGCCGAGCTGGTGGCTGGCCAGGGCCGCGGCGAGCAGCAGCGGGGCAGGGGCATCGGGCACCTCGCGCTGCAGGAACACCACCAGGGCGCGGTCCAGGGCGCGCAGCCAGCCGCGCGCCACCCAGCGCTCGAGCAGGGCCAGCAGCGCGGCGGTATCGCTCAGTGCCGAGTGGGGCCGATCCGGCCGAGACGGCGGCTCGGGGGCATCGTCGAGATCGTCGAACAGGTCTCTCATTGTGGCGCCTCCGCCCGGGAAGAGTGAGGGGTCGCTCTCGGGGCCTGGCCCTGGAACAGCGCGTCCAGGGTCTCGATCAGGGCCCGCGGCGGGCGTTCGGCGTGGACGCCGCGGCCCTCGGTGGCGGTGGCGGAGCCGACCCCGCGCAGGAAGACGGTCAGCGAGCCGCCGATATGGCGGTCGTAGTCGTAGTCCGGCAGGCGCGCCTTGAGCAGCCGGTGCAGTGCCAGCAGGTAGAGCGCGGCCTGCAGGTCGTAGCGCTTGTCGAGCATGGCGTCACGCATGGCCGCCGGGGTGTAGGCGTCGTCGTCGGGCCCCAGGTGGTTGGATTTCCAGTCGAGCACGTAGTAGCGCCCCCCAGACTCGAACACCAGGTCGATGAAGCCCTTGAGCATGCCGTTGAGGGTGTCGGCGTCAAGCGCCGGGCGTGGAGCACCACCGAGTGTGTGAGTGCTTACCGGGGCGTCCAGGACGCGGGTGTCGACGCGGCTGGCGGCGAACCAGAACTCCATCTCCACCTGGTAGACGTCGAGCTCGCCGAGCCGCACCTGGCCCGCCTCGGGCAGCGGCAGCGGGGTCTCCAGCAGGGCGGCCAGCCAGCCGTCGAGGGTGGCGAGCCAGGGCGTCCAGCCGCGCAGCTGGGTGCGCCGGGCGAGCATGTCCTCGCGCTGGGCGGCGTCCCGGCTGGCCCGGGCGAAGCCGTGCTGGCCGGCCCATTCCAGCAAACCATGGAGAAAAGTGCCGGGACCCGGCCCGCGCGGGAACCGATGCATGGAACGATCTGCGCTCGGCCATACGGCGTTGATATCTCGCTCGAAATGCTCATTTACTGGCGTGTAAACTCCGCTTTCCCGCGAGATATCGCCTTGTCTGGCCTTCGCTCGATGGCGTTCCATATCCGGCTGTACCCTGTCATGCGGTTCGTCGAGCACCTCGAAGGCGGTGGCCTCCAGCGCCGTGGTGGGCTCGGCCAGGGTCGCGGTGGCCGCTGTTGGCTCGGGGCTCTTGGGCGCCGTGGTCGGGGCGCTGTGGAGTGGATGAGTACTTACCGGGGCGGTGTCGGGGGTGGCCAGCGGCGCGGTGATCAGGCCGGAGGTGCGCAGTGCCGAGTAGCTGGCGATCCACCACTGCTCCCGGGCTGGGCGCCGTGGGCTCAGCGCCTCGCCCAAGGTGGCCTGCCGCTCGTCCGGGCGGAACAGCGTGGCGGTGGCGGGCGGCGCCGGTTCGATGGCGATGGCCGCCTCCTTGCCCTTGAGCGCCTCCAGGGCGGGGGCAAAGGCGGCCGGCTCCAGCGGTGCGCCGTCGGCCAGCAACTGGCCGATGGCGCTGCCCTCGCCGCCCTTGAGTGGCGCCATGCCCAGCCAGGTGGCGTGGCGGGCGCGGGTCAGCGCCACATAGAGCTTGCGCAGGTCCTCGCCGAGGCGCTCGCGGTCGGCCAGCGCCAGGGTCGCCTCGTCGGCCTCGAGGCTGATACGCAGCCGGCCCTCGGCGTCGTGCCAGCACAGCGGCGAGTCGTCGGCCCGGGTGGCGCGATGCCCGCAGATGAAGGGCAGGAACACCAGCGGGTACTCCAGGCCCTTGGACTTGTGGATGGTGATCACCTGCACGAGGTCGGCATCGCTCTCCAGGCGCAGCTTGTGGGCGTCGCCCTGGTCGTCGGGGTCGGCGATGGACTCGGCGAGAAAGCGGATCAGGGCGTGTTCGCCGTCGAGCTCCTGGCTGGCGTGCTGCAGCAGCTCGCCCAGGTGGAGCAGGTCGGTGAGATGGCGCTCGCCGTCGCTGGCCGGGCCACCGCCCAGCAGCCGGCCGGGCACCTCGAAGTCGTTCATCAGCCGCCGCACCAGCGGCAGCACGCCCTGGCGCTGCCACAGCCGGTGGTAGTCGCGGAACTGCAGCACCCGGGCTTCCCAGGCCAGCTCGTCCTGGTTCAAGCGGTCGAGCTCGGCCAGGCCGAGCCCCAGGGTGGGGGTGGCCAGGGCCGCGCGCAGCCGGCGCTCGTGCTCACTCGAGGACGAGGGGGACTCGGCGCAGGCGCGCAGCCAGGCGTCGAGTTCGCCGGCCATGGGCGAGGCGAAGACCTTGTCCTTGTCCGAGAGGTAGACGCTCTTCACCCCGCGCCGGGCCAGGGCCTGGCGGATGGCGCGGGCCTCGCCCAGGCCGTTGACCAGCACCGCCATATCCGAGGGCGCCAGGGGCCTCAGCGCGTCGCCGTCGTGGAAGCCCGCCTCGCCGCGGCGGCCACTCTCCAGCAGCGCGACCATCTGCGAGGCGCAGCGCTCGGCCATCTCGCCGTGGTAGGCGGTCTTGGAGAGCGGCTCGTCGGCGTCGAGGCGCCACAGGGTCAGCGCCGGCTGGGGCTGGCCGTCGATGGTCAGGGCGTCTTTCCTGCCTTTCGCCTTGACCGGCACGAAGGGCACGGGGTTGCCGCTATCGCCCGCCTGCTTGAACAGGAAGGCGCCGGGCGGGTGCGCCTCGGCGTAGGCGAAGCAGCGGTTGACCGCGGTGACCATGGCCGCGCTGGAGCGGTAGTTGGTGCCCAGGGTGACGTGGCGGCCGGCGGTGTCGCGGCGGGCCTGCAGGTAGGTGTGGATATCCGCGCCGCGGAAGGCGTAGATCGCCTGCTTGGGGTCGCCGATCAGGAAGACGCCCGTACTGTGGGGATCGCTGTGGGAATTGCCGCGGGCGTTGTCGGCCAGGCGGTAGACGCGGTCGAAGATGCGGTACTGCACCGGGTCGGTGTCCTGGAATTCGTCGACCAGCGCCACCGGGAACTGGCGGCGGATCTGCTCGGCCAGGGCCTCGCCGCTGGGGCCACCCAGGGCACGGTCGAGGTGGGTCAGCAGGTCGTTGGGGCCCATCTCGGCGCGGCGCTGCTGCTCGCGCTCGAGACGCGTGCGGCACCACTGCACGGCGTGGATCAGCAGGTCGGCGCGCGGGTCGGGCAGCGCCTCCAGGGCCGCGGGAAGGTCCCGGAAGGCGTCCAGGGCGGGGTGGGTCGGTGGCTCGCCCTTCCATATCTCGGCGATGCCTTCTGGCGTCAGGCGCTTCCAGGCGGCGGCCTTCTTGTCGAGCTCGGGCCACAGCTGGTCGCTGTCTGCCCAGTCGCGGATCTTCTGCAGCCAGTTGCCCCGATGATCCTTGCGCATTTTGCCGGCGTTGAAGGCCTTGGCCTGTTGCCCTTCATCGAAGAGTTGCCCCAGCTCATCGACCCACTGCATCCAGGGCGCCTTGAGCTCGGCCAGGCGGACGTCGCGTTCGGCCCGCGTGGTGGCCAGGGTCTCGGCCGGCGGCGGGGCGTCGGGCGGCAGGGCGTCGCATTCGGGCAGCAGGCGGCGCACCGCGCCGTGCAGCGACGCGCGGGTGTTGGTCGGCGCGTCCCAGTACTGGGTGATCTCGGCCAGCGCCTCGGCGCCCAGCGGGTAGTAGAAGCTGCGCCAGTAGTCGCGCACCACCTCCTGCTCCAGCTCGCTCTGGTCGGTTTCCAGCTCCAGCGAGAACAGGCTGCCGCTGTCGAAGGCGTGCTCGCGCAGCATGCGGTAGCACCAGCTGTGGATGGTCGAGACCGCAGCCTCGTCCATCCACTCGGCGGCCAGCTGCAGGCGCCGGGCGCAGGCGGGCCAGCCGGCCGGGTCGTAGTCGTCGCGCAGTTGCACCAGCAGCGGGTCGGCCTTGGGGTCAGACCCCTCAGCGGACTTTGGGGTCTGACCCCAATGTTGACTTTGGAAGACCTCGGCGGCTTCGACCAGCCGGGCGCGGATGCGCTCGCGCAGCTCCTGGGTGGCGGCGTTGGTGAAGGTCACCACCAGGATCTCCGGCGGGGTGAGCGGGCGCGAAAAGGCCGCGTCGTCCTGCGCGGTCCTCGCACCCAGCACCAGGCGCACATAGAGCAGGGCGATGGTGAAGGTCTTGCCGGTGCCGGCGCTGGCCTCGATCAGGCGGCTGCCGTGCAGGGGAAAGTCGAGCGGATTCAGCTCGGTGACTTCACTCATTTGTCATCTCCCTTCACCGCGAGAAAGAGCGGGGCCAGCAGCCGCTCGGCCAATGTCGCGAAGTGGCGCTCGCTGTCCGGCTCGGCGGCGAACAGCGCCTCGAAGTCGGGCCAGCGGTGGGCGAGGTAGGGGTTGCGGTCCACCTCGCCGGCGGTGAAGTCGTCGCCCTGGTAGGCCTTGCGGGCGGCGTGCCAGGTGTCGCTGCCGGGGCCGTTGTCGTCGGCACCGCTGGCCTGCTTGTTGACCTTGCCCAGCCAGGCGAAGGCCGCCTCGCAGGCCAGCGGCAGCGGCGCCTGCATGCCGGCCTGCCAGGTGGCGATCAGCTCGCGCAGCCGGCGCCGCGCGGTCTGGGGCTCCAGCGGCGGCAGGGTGACGTGGCCGGCCTTGGAGAGCAGCCGGGTGGTCATCGGTTGCTCGAGGTTGCCGGCCAGGTGCGCCACCCAGGGCCGTACCAGCTGGGCCCAGCGGTACTGGCCGCGGCCCCGCCCCTGGCTGATCAGGCTGCTGCTGGAGAGCAGCAGCCGGCAGCGCTCGCCGGCCTCGTCGAGGCGCAGGGCGTCGAGCCAGTCCTCCAGCGGCGGGGCGTCGGCGGCGTCGGCGTCGAACAGCGCCAGGCGCACCGGCTCGGGGTCCTCCACGGCATGGGGCCATTGGTCGAGGGCCTCTCGGTAGGCCTCGAACAGCGCCTCCATGGGCTCGGCGAGCTGCTCGCGCATGCGGCTGCCGAAGGCGCCCATGGCCAGCACGCCCTGGCCCGCCAGGCGTTCGAGGGTGGCGTGCAGGGCCTCCACGCGGGGCTCGCCGGCGTCGATGGCGCGGCGCTGGGCCTGGATCAGGATGTCCTGCAGCTGCCAGTGGGTCAGGCCGTCGAGGGTGAAGGGCTCCTGGTCGAGGCTGGTGACGTCCTCGCGCTCGAGGAACACCCGGAGCCGGGTGGTGAAGAAGGCCTTGGTAGGATCGCGCAGAAAACTCCCCAACTGGACTATTGTTAACGGCGTTTCCTGCTTGAAAGCCCCGAGTTGGGTTTCCGGCGCGGCCGGCGCCGGTTCGCCGTGGACGTCGTGCCACTCATGGGCATAGGTGAAGAGCCGCTTGTCGGCGACGCTGCGCGCGTCCCGCTCCTGGGGGGCGGGGAAATAGGCGCGGCTGAACGGCTGCAGCGGGTGCTCGGTGGTCAGGGCGGCGAGCAGGCTGTCACCCGAAGCCCCGCCGCCCGCGATGTGCCAGCCGGCGGCCAGGTGGTCGCGCAGCTGGCCGACCAGCACCGAGGGCGGCTTCTCGGCGTTGTCGACGATGCTGCGACCGACCCAACTGATATACAGCTGCTCGCGGGCCGAGAGCAGCGCCTCGAGGAACAGGTAGCGGTCGTCCTCGCGGCGCGAGCGGTCGCCGGGGCGGTAGTCGCCGTTCATCAGGTCGAAGTCCAGCGGCGGGTGGTGGCGCGGGTAGTCGCCGTCGTTCATGCCCAGCAGGCAGACGCGCTTGAAGGGGATGGCGCGCATCGGCATCAGGGTGGCGAAGTTGACCGCGCCGGCCAGGAAGCGCTGCGACAGGCTGTGCTCGTCGATCTGGCCCAGCCAGTGCTCGCGGACGATGGTCAGCGGCAGTTCGCGCTCCAGCCCGGCCTCGCGGGTGCTCTCCTGGAAGTCCTGCAGGGCCTGTTCGAGGCGCGCCAGCATCAGGCTGTCGCTGGCCTCCTCGGCCGCGAAGCAGGCCTCGAGCAGCTCGCGCAGGCGGGTCACCCAGCCGTCGGCGTCGGTGGGCTGGCGCAGCCGCTGCCACTGGGTCTCCAGGGTCTCCAGCAGGTGGGCCAGGGGCCCGGCCAGGGCCGCCTCCAGGCCGCCGATGTCGTCGAAGGGCTCGATGCCCTGCCAGGCGCCGGTGGCGCTGCCCACGGTGTAGCCGAGCAGCAGCCGGCGCAGGCCGAAGGCCCAGGTGTTCTGCTCCAGGCCGTCGGGCAGGTCGAGGCTGCCGCGCTGGTGGCCGTGCAGGCCCCAGCGGATGCCGGCGCCCTCGATCCAGCGCGCCAGCGTCGGCAGGTCCTCCTCCTCGATGCCGAAGCGGGCCCGCAGCGCCGGCACCTCGAGCAGGTCGAGCAGATCGCTGACCGAGAAGCGCAGCTCCGGCAGGCGCAGCAGCTTCTCCAGGGCGATCAGCAGCGGCAGGCGGTGGCGGCTGGCCTGGTCGGAGAGGGTGTAGGGAATGTATCTAGGGTCGTCGGGAGGGACTTGACCGAACACGGCCTGGATATGCGGCGCATAGTGGTCGATGTCCGGGACCATGACGATGATGTCCCGCGGGCGCAGCGTCGGGTCGGCGCTGAAGGCGGCGAGCAGCTGGTCGTGGAGGATCTCCACCTCGCGCTGGGGGCCGTGGGCGACGTGGAAGACGATGGAGTCGTCGTGCTCCACGTCCACCGCCGGCCAGGTCTCGCGGGTCTCGGCCAGCGGGCGCAGCTCGCGGATATCGTCCTGCAGTTGCTGCAGCAGGCGGCCGTCGCCCTCACTCACGCAGGGCTCGAAGAGGTCGATGCGCAGCGCCTCGCGCGCGAACAGCCCTTCGTACTGCTGGCTGTCGTCGTGTTCGTCGAGCAGGCGCAGGTAGTCGCGGCCCTGCTTGCCCCAGGCGGCCAGCAGCGGCTGGGCGTGCAGGTGCAGGGCGGAGTCGCCGTCGCCATCGCCGAGCACGTCGAGGCGCTCGGGCATGCCGGCCTTGCGCTGCTGGCGCCTTCTTTCCGCGCGAAGGAGGTCCTTGTGCTCGATGATATCGGCCCAGTAGTGCTGGCAGGGGTTGTGCACGCACAGCACCACCTGGCTGACCCGGGCGATGGCGGCCAGGGCCTCGAGCGCCTGGCGGGGCAGCGAGGAGATGCCGAACACCAGCACCCGGCGCGGCAGGCCGGGGGGGCGATCGTCGGCGTCGAGGCGCTCGGCGGCGTCGAGGAAGCGCCGGTGGACCCGGGCGCGGCTCGAGTCGATGCCGGCCTGGCCGTGGGCCGCGGCGACGTCGGCGCACAGCGCTCGCCACAACTCGGGCTGCCAGCGCTGGGTGGCCTCCAGCTCGCGCCGCCGGCCGCGGGCGTCGATCCGCACGTCCTCGCCGGCGGCCCAGGCCTCGAGCCAGTCGGCGCGGTAGACCTGGTACTGGTCGAACAGGTCGGCCAGGCGCTCGGCGAGCTGGTGGTGCTTGCGCAGGTCGTCGTCGCCGGCCAGGAAGCGCGCCAGGGGGGCGAAGTCGTCGCGCTCGAGCAGGCCGGGCAGCAGGCGCAGCAGCCGCCACACCAGCCGCGACTTGTCGAACGGCGAGGTGGCCGGTACCGCCTGGTCGTCGCCGGCGTCGTGCTGTTCTTGATGAGTCAGCACCGCCCGATAGGCCTGCCACAGGAAGCGCGCCGGCAGGGTCACGTCGAGCGCGGCGGCGATGCCGGCGCCGCCGTTGGCCGGGTCCTCGGCCAGCGCCAGCTTGAGCCACTGGCCGATGCCGTTGCTCTGCACCAGGATGGTCTCGTTCTCGAGCGGCCCCAGCGGGTGGCGCTTCATCCACTCCACCGCCAGGCCGCGCAGGTCCTCCAGGCGGTTGCCGTGGATCACCATGAAGCCGGGTTGGAGGGGGACGGCGGCGAACGGCATGGCGTGTCCTTGCTGCATGGGGTGAGCCTTGCCATGTTGCCATAAATGCAGCTTTACCGTTTTGCAGTTATACGGTCTTGCAGGTTTATGGGCATGGCGTCGCGGTGGGGTACGATGAGGTCCTCCCACGATTGCCACAAAGGTTGAACATGAGCGACTACCTGCTGGAGGAACACGGACTGAACCCGGGCAAGATCTACCGCCTGTTCACGGGCAGCATCTGCCCCCGGCCCATCGCCTGGGTCTCCACACTGGACGCGGACGGCAACGCCAACCTGGCGCCCTTTTCCTTCTTCAACGTGGTCAGCGTCAACCCGCCGGTGCTGGGCTTCTCGCCGCTGCTGGATGGCGACGCCAACCCCAAGGACACCATCCGCAACCTCGAGGCGGTGGCGGAGTGCGTGGTGCATATCGGTGGGGAGGGGCTGGTCGGGGCGCTCAACGCCACCAGTGCCAGCGTGGCCCACGGCGAGGACGAGTTCGCCCTGGCGGGGCTGGAGAAGGCGGCGATGCCGGGCGTCTCGGTGCCGCGGGTGGCCGAGGCACCGGTGGCCTTCGGCTGCCGGCTGCGCGAAATCATCCGCTTCGGCGACCAGCCGCTGGCCGGCAATCTGGTGCTGGCCGAGGTGGTGTCGATCCATATCGACGATGCGATCTGGAACGGCCGCCATGTCGATATCGCGGGGCTGCATCCCGTGGGGCGCATGGCGGGCAGCGACTATGCCAGGACCACCGACCGCTTCGAACTGGAGCGGCCGGCCTGAACCGACCCCTCGGCTCAGAGCTTGCCGGTCAGGGCCTTCTCGACCAGCTCGAGGCGGTCCTGGCCCCAGAAGGGCTCGCCGTCGACGACATACCAGGGCGAGCCGAAGCAGCCCGCCGCCAGGGCCTTCTCGCAGGCCTCGTCGAGGCGCTGCTGTCCCTGGTCGCTTTCCGACTCGCTCAGCAGCCGCTGGCCATCCAGGCCGCAGGCGTCGGCGACCTCGCGCAGGGTGTCCGGCTCGGCGATGTCGCGCTCCTCGACCCAGCAGGCCCGCATCAGGGCCAGCGACAGGTCGGCGATGTCATGCCCTTGAGCCTTCGCCGTCAGCGCCAGGCGAGCCGCCGGGCGGTCATCCGTCGGGAAGTGCTTCGGCTCCCTGTTGAGGGGGATGCCGAGCAGCTGTGGCCAGCGCTTGAGCTCGGCCATGCGATAGGCCTGCCGCTCCGGGGCACGCTTGGGCAGGGGCAGCCCGCCGGTCTTGGGGAAGATCGCGCTGAGCGTGATCGGCACGTAGTCGATGGTGGCGCCGTGGCGCGCGGCAAGCTCGCCGAGTCGCGAGTGCCCCAGGTAGCTCCAGGGCGAGACGTGGGTGTAGTAGTAGGTGATGACCTTCGCCATGACGATGTCTCCTGCCGGGTGGTTCAATGACGCTGCGTGCGTGACTCGATACGACGGGGGCGCCGGGCATCCGCCGCGGCGACGCCGTCGTGTCAAGCCCGGTTTGCCGTGCCGCTTGCGTCGATTCAGCGATAGGTGTCCTGGTACTGCTGGCGCAGCTGGTTCTTCTGCACCTTGCCCATGGTGTTGCGCGGCAGGCTGTCGACGAAGAAGACCCGCTTGGGCTGCTTGTACTTCGCCAGCTTGCCCTGCAGGAAGTCGAGCACCTTGGCCTCGTCCAGGCGGGCCTCCCGTTCCGGCACCACCACGGCGGTGACCCCCTCGCCGAAGTCCGGGTGGGGCAGCCCGATCACCGCCGATTCCATGACGCCGTCGAGTTGGTCGATCACCTGCTCGACCTCCTTGGGATAGACATTGTAGCCCCCCGAGATCACCAGATCCTTGTCGCGACCGACAATATGTACATAGCCGCGCTCGTCGACCATCGCCAGGTCACCGGTGACGAAGAAGCCGTCGTCCAGCAGCTCCTCGCGGGTCTTCTCGGGCATGCGCCAGTAGCCGATGAAGACATTGGGGCCGCGGATCTCGAGCATGCCGATCTCGCCCTGCGGCACGGGGTCGTGGGTCTCGAGGTCGGTGATGCGGTACTCCACGCCCGGCAGCGGCATGCCCACGGTACCGGCACGGCGCTCGCCGTCGTAGGGGTTGGAAAGGTTCATGTTGGTCTCGGTCATGCCATAGCGCTCGAGGATGGCATGGCCGGTCTTCTGCTCGAACTCCCGGTGGGTCTCGGCGGTCAGCGGGGCCGACCCGGAGACGAACAGGCGCATGTTGGCGGTGACCTCGCGGTTAAGGCGCGCGTCCTGCAGCAGTCGGGTGTAGAAGGTCGGCACGCCCATCAGTACGCTGCCGCGGGGCAGCTCCTCGAGGATCACATCGGTGTCGAACTTGGGCAGGAACAGCATGCTGGCCCCGGCCATCAGGGTGACGTTGCAGGCCACGAACAGGCCGTGGGTATGGAAGATCGGCAGGGCGTGGATCAGCCGGTCATCCGCAGTGAAGCGCCAGGCCTCGGCCAGGGTGGCGGCGTTGGAGCCCAGGTTGCGGTGGGTGAGCATGGCGCCCTTGGAGCGCCCGGTGGTGCCCGAGGTGTAGAGGATCGACGCCAGGTCGTCCTCGCCACGCGCGACGATGTCGTCGCGGGGCGTGGCCTTCTCGGCCGCCTCCATCAGGCTGCCGTCGGCGGCGGTGCCCAGGGTCTCCACCTCCGGACAGCCGCACTCGGTGGCGATGGTGCGGGCCTCCTCGGCGTTGGCCGGGCGGCAGACGAACAGCGCCGGCTCGGCATCGCCGAGGAAGTAGCGGATCTCGTCGCCAGTGTAACCGGTGTTGAGCGGCAGATAGACGCCGCCGATGCGCAGGCAGGCCAGGTAGAGCAGGATGGCCTCGGGGCTCTTGTCGACCTGCACGGCGACCCGGTCGCCGGGGGTCACACCCAGCGCGGTCAGGGCGCCGGCCAAGCGGGCACTGGCAGACTCGGCGGCGGTATAGGTATAGCCCCGGCCTTCACGGGTGGTGATGAAATCGGCGTCGCCGCGCTCTTGCATGCGCTGGGCGAAGGTGGCGAAAAGGTTGTGGTTCATTTGGTCGTCTCTCCCTTGGCCAGCTTCCTGGCCTTGCGGACGAGGTCCTTGACCTCGCTCGAACGGGCCACGGTGGCGTTGGCGGTATAGTTCTCGTGATTGCGCTCGATGTTGTCGAGCACGTAGAGGTAGTTGACCATCAGCCCGGCGGCCTGCTCGAGGCCCTTGGCCGAGACGTCGCCCAACCAGTTGATGCGGTGCAGCTCGGCGCCGTTGCCGAGGTGGAAACGGGCCACGGCGTTGAGCGGCAGGCCCCTGGCGTTCTTCTCCTCGACCAGGTAGCGGGCGGCCAGGGGCTTGATCACCGTCTCGAGGCGCTCGGCGAGCCTGGCATCCCGATGCCAGCCGGGGGTATCGAGCGCGGCCAGGGTGTTGCGCAATTCGGCCGGCAGCGTCTCGTCCTCGCGGCAGCCGGCCAGCCACCTGCCGAAGCCGGGCACCGGCGAGAGCGTCACGAAGTGGCGCAGCTGGGGCAGCTCCTGCTTGAGCTCCTGGACCACCTGCTTGATCAGGAAGTTGCCGAAGGAGATCCCGCGCAGGCCGGTCTGGCAGTTGCTGATGCCGAAGAAGGCGGCGGTGTCGGCCGCCTCGGGGTCGTCGATCTCGCTTTGCTCGCCCGAAAGGATCGGCTGGATCCTCTCCGGCAGGCCCTTGTGCAGGGCCACCTCCACGAAGATCAGCGGCTCGTCGCCGATGGCCGGGTGAAAGAAGGCGAAGCAGCGGCGATCGCGGGCATCCAGGCGGCGGCGCAGGTCGTTCCAGTCCTGGATCTCGTGCACGGCCTCGTAGCGGATGATCTTCTCGAGAATCGAGGCCGGGGTGTTCCAGTCGATGCGCTTGAGCATCAGGAAGCCACGGTTGAACCAGGAGCCGAACAGGTGAGCGAAATCGGCATCGATGGCGCCCAGGTGGGGCCGGTCGCGCAGCCACCCCAGCAGATCCTCACGCATGCGGACCAGCTCGTAGGTGCCGTCACTGGCCAGGTTGAGGCGTCGGAACAGCTCCTGGCGCTGCGGCTCGCAGGCTTCGAAGAGCGCCTGCAGGGTGGCGTTGTCGCGGGCCTGGCGATAGGCCTCGTAGGCCGCGTCGATGGCCGACGGCTCGGCGGCGAACTCCGTCGCCAGGCCCTCGAAGAAGCGCTGCTTCTCCGTCTCGTCCAGCCGGCGGTACATGGCCAGCGCCCGGCTGGCCAGGGCGATGCTCGAGGCCTCGCCGTCGCTCTCCAGCAGGCGGTGGCAGGCCTCCACCAGGCGGCGGTGGTCCGTCGTCTCCGAATCGCCCTGACGGCGACGCCGCAGGGCGTCGCGCTGGGTGATCGACTGGAACATCTCTTGCAGGAAGGTCATGTTCATGATGTCGGCGACTCCTTCAGCCCATGAGCAGATCGGGTAGCCAGGTCACAAGCCCCGGGAAGAAACACAGCAGCAGGATCCCCAGCACCATGCATAGCGCATAGGGCAGGCTGCCCATCAGCACGTCGCGCAGCGAGATGTCCGGCGCGATGCTGTTGATGATGAATAGGTTCAGCCCTACCGGTGGCGTGATCAGGCCGATCTCCAGGTTGATGGTCAGGATCACCGCGAACCAGTAGGGATCGAAGTTGGCCGACAGGATGATCGGCAGCAGGATCGGCGCCGTCATTACGATGACCGCCACCGGCGGCAGGAAGAAGCCGGCCACCAGCAGGAAGACGTTGATCACCCCCATCAGCACCCAGCGGTTGACCTCCAGATCGGCGATGGCGCCGGCCACGGTCTGGGTGATGAACAGCGACGACAGGGCATAGGCGAAGACCTCGGCGGCGGCGATGATCAGCATGATCATCACGCTCTCGCGCAGCGCATCGCGCATGATCAGCGCGAGTGGCTTGACCTGCCACATGCGGTAGATGATTACGGCCAGCGCTATACAGAAGAAGGCACCGACGCCGGCGGCTTCGGAGGGGGTGGCCACCCCGCCATAGAGGGCGAAGAGGATACCGAGCACCACGGCCAGGAAGGGCAGCACCCTGATCAGGGCCTTGAGGTTGGCGTCGACGTTCTCGCGCACGCTGCGCTTGATGCTCTCGGTGGCCGTGACCATGGGAGTGCCGTAGCCGCCGGCCAGCTTGCAGGCGATCAGCGTCCAGACCATGAACAGCCCGGCGAGCATGAAGCCGGGCACGATGCCGGCGATGAACAGGCGGCCGATGGAGGTCTCGGTGGCGATGCCATAGATGATCATGGTCACCGAGGGCGGAATCAGGATGCCCAGGGTGCCCCCGGCGGCGATGCAGCCCGCGGCGACGCCGTCGGGATAGCCCCGGCTGCGCATCTCGGGAATGCCCATCTTGCCGATGGCCGCACAGGTGGCCGGCGAGGAGCCGGAGAGGGCGGCGAAGATCGAGCAGGCGCCGATATTGGAGATCGCCAGGCCACCGGGCAGCCTGCCCAACCACAGGTCCAGCGAGCGATAGAGGTCGCGTCCCGTGGGCGATGAGGCCACGGCGGCGCCCATCAGGATGAACATCGGGATGGCCACGAAGCCGAAGGAGGCGATGCTGCTGAAGAAGGTCTCGCCGAAGTAGGTCAACTCGGGCAGGCCGCGGTCGGCGACCAGGGCGATCAAGGAAACGGCGCCCAGGGCGAAGGCGATCGGGGTGCCGATGGCCATCAGCACGATCAGGCCGATGGCGACCAGAATGCCGGCGGTAACGGGATCCATGTTCAGCCCTCCCCGCGCAGGATTTCAGCGACGTACTGCAACGTCAGCAGGCTGATGCCCACTGCCATGGGCAGCAAGGCCGGCCACAGGACCGGGTTCCACACCGAGCCAGTGGTCCAGTCGCCGTGCCAGGCCTCGGCGACATAGATCCAGGAGCCGTAGGCCAGGGCGAGACAGAAGCCCAGGCCGAACAGGGCCGCGATGAGCCGCATCAGCTTGCCCATCACGCCACCGATCGCATCCGGCAACAGGGTGATGGCGACGTGGCCGCCGGTCATCAGCACATAGGGGCTGCCGAGCAGCATGGCGGCGGTGACCGAGAAGACCGTGAACTCGGTCTGCCAGCTGGTGCTCTCGCCGAGGATGTAGCGCACGAACACCATCTGGCAGACCACCACCACGCCGGCGATGAAGAAGGCGGCGGCGAGAAAGGCGGTAGCACGCGAGAGCTGGTCCATCAGGCGGATATAGCCGCCGACGAGCCTGCCGGGCGTCGTGGCGTCAGTAGTGCGGGAGTGTTCCATGAGGCCCTCCGATATGACGGGTTGGCCGCCCTCGCAGGGGCGGCCGGTCGGGTCCGAGTGGATCGCAACGTCGGCGTCATTCCACCGCGAGGGCGGCGTCGATGATCGCCTGGCCGTTCTCGACATTATCGGCGAAGTTCTTGTAGGAGCTCTGCTTGGCGATCTCCAGCCAGGCGTCGTAGTCTTCCTTGCTCATGCTGACCACCTCGACGCCGTTCTCCTCGAACACCTCGACCATCTGCTGGTCGATGGCTGCGGCCTCGGCGGCGAAGAACTCCTCGGCCTCCTGGCTAGCCGCCATCAGGGCCTCTTGCTGCGCCTCGTCGAGCCCTTGCCAGACCTGCTCGGAGATCAGGATCGGCTCGTACATGAACCACAGGGCGTGCTCGCCTGGTTCGGTCAGGCAGTCCACCTGCTCGTAGAGGCGGTAGGAGACGAAGGACATGGAGGAGGTATTGGCGGCGTCCAGCACCCCGGTCTGCATGGCGGTATAGATATCCGAGGAGGGCATGGAGGCGATCGAGGCCCCGGCGGCCTCGAGCATCTCCTCGAAAGCGGGCCCGGCGGCGCGGAAGTTCTGTCCTTCCACGGTCTCCGGCGAGGTGATGCAGTTCTGGCTGGATGCGAAGGCCCCCGAGAGCCAGGCATCGGCGAGTACCCGGGCGCCGCCTTCCTGGATGATCTCCTTGATCATCTCCATGTATTCGGAGTCGTTGAGGCGCTGGGCGTGCTCGTGGTTGCGCACCAGGCCGGGCATCAGGGTGGCGGAGAACTCGGGATGGCGACCGCTGGCGTAGTCCAGCGGTAGCGCGGTGATGTCCAGGCGTCCGCGAACCAGGGCACCCCACTGCTCGTCGGCCTTGAACAGCGACTGACCGGGATAGACCTGGATCTCCAGGCCGACATCGGCCTCGGCGACCTTGTCGGCCATCATCTGCACCATCTCGTCGCGCACGTCCCCCTGGCCCCCGGGGAACTGGTGGGAGGCGCGCAGCACGGTCTGGGCGGAGGCAGCGCTGCTGAAGGCGAGGGCGGCCAGGGTCAGGGTGGCGATAGCGGGCGTGAGTGAGCGTTTCATGGCATCTCCAGAGACATTGTTGTTGGCATTGAAATGTCCATCAGCTTGGCTGATATATATATCAATAGAGGTTACATATACCTTTGTCAATCATCTGGCACGAAAATGTGCTATTTATGTATAGGACAAAGGCAGGATCATCGCCATGAGGGGTCATGGCTGACGGGCCAGGCTGAGGAGGTGGTAGATGAACGGGAAGAAACGCTCGAATGCCCAGCGACTCAAGGATGCCCTGGAGAACGACATCATCAACGGGCGACGTACGCCGGGGGAGCGACTCGACCTCGAGACACTGGGTCGGGAATTCAATGTCTCGCGTACCCCGGTTCGGGAGGCAATCCAGCAACTGGTGGCCAGCGGCCTGGTGACGGTCATGCCGAAGAAGGGCACCTTCGTGTCCCGGGTGGGCATCGACCAGCTGATCGAGATGTTCGAGGTGATGGCGGAACTCGAAGGGATGTGCGGGCGTCTGGCCGCGCGGCGCATCACGGAGGATGAGCTCGCCGCCCTGCAGGGCGCGCTGGAGCGCTGCGCGGCGGCCGCGGCGGCGGGGGACACCGACGAGTACTACTACGAGAACGAGAGCTTCCACGACTGTATCTATGCCGCCAGCCACAACACCTTCCTGGCGGAAGAGGCGCGTCAGCTCAAGCAGCGCCTCAATCCCTACCGTCGCCTGCAGCTGCAGGTCCGTCACCGCATGCACAGCTCGCTGGCCGAACATCGCGAGATCCTGGCCGCCATCGAGGGTGGACAGGCCGAGCGGGTGGAGCGAGTGTTGCGTGACCATGTGCTGATCCAGGGGGAGCGCTTCAGTGACTTCGTGGCCAGCGTCCGGCAGCTCGGCCATCCCCTCGCCGGCACCGGCTGAGGCTCGGCTGTCGCCACCCGCGGCCCGGGTCACAGGAAGACATACACCGTGACCACGAAGAAGGCCCCGTGCAGCAGCGGCCAGAACAGCAGCTTGGGGATGAGGTTATCGCGGTAGTGGAAGAAGCGGTTGTCGTTGAGCGCCGTGAGCATGAAGGCGTTGATGGAGATGGCGACGATGGTGAAGTAGGTGATGAAGTAGAAGTACTCCAGGTACATGATCTCTTCGACGGCGTAGCGGCGGCGGACGTCGATATGCGCGAGCAGGATGATGAAGAAGATGGCCGCCGCCGTCGCCAGTACCGTGGCGGTGGTGAAGCCGTACAGGGAGGCACGGTCCTGCTCCCGGGTGTCGATCATCAGCATCGCGAACAGCATGATGGCGGCGACGAACAGCGGGATCTGGTTGGAGAAGAAGGCGTCGGTGATGTTGCGCAGCAGGGTGAGGTGGTAGGTCAGCTCGGGAAACTCGCCCACCCTGGCGCTCCCGCGTATTCCGAGGTCGCTGCGGTAGTCGTGGAAGCGAAAGGCGAAGAAGCTGCGCTGCAACTGCCAGCCCGGCAGGCGAAAGCCGGGCTCCATCCCCGGCAGTGCCGTGGGGTGGATCAGCCGGTAGGCCTCCAGTTCCGGCACCAGCACGACATGGTGCGCCACATCCGGATGCCAGAGGCGCAGCCGCAGGGTCTTGATATCGATCGGGAAGCGGGAGTAGTCGAAGGGTTGATGCAGGGTGGTCTTGAAGTACCAGCCGACCACCTCGCTGTCGCCTTCGCGGAAGCGGAACAGCTCCTCGCGGATGTCCTCATGGGGGATGGCGTCGGGGAAGAAGATCCCGCGCTGCAGGTCATCGTGGTCCGGCACCGTATAGCGCTGCCAGACGTAGCCGGTGACGACGAAATCGTGCGCCGTCTGGAAGCGGATCGCCTGGATGAACACCCCCGTCGGCAACTCGATCAGGTCGTCGAAGCGCTGCAGGCGGGCCTCCTCGGCGTAGCCGGCGAGGTAGCTCTGGATGCCGGCACGGTCGACCAGCATGACCGCCTCCGGCGGATCGCGGCCGGCCTCGGCAAACTCCAGGGTCCAGAGGTGGACCACGCCGACCAGGAACAGCAGGGCCACGGTGAGGCTTCCGCTCCACAGCACCGCGCTGGAGTCCAGCCGGTAGGCGACGAGCAGGACGACCAGGCCGGTCGCGCCGGTGATCAGGGCGATGGCGATCAGGATCTGCCGGCGCTTGTGGTCGCTGAGGTCGAGCGGCACCTCGGCGGTGAAGGCCACCACTGCCAGGGACCAGTCCGGTGCCGTGATGGGGCCATAGAAGATCCGGGAGTCCTGGCCGGTGAGCTCGTTGGAGTGGGCGAGCGCGCCGCTGCGCAGGTCGGTGGCCCGCTGGGCCAGGCGCCGCAGCACCGGGTCGCCCAGTCGCTCGGCGATGTCGTACAGGGTCAGGCCCTGGCGCACGTAGTCCCGCCGCGGGTGTGACACGAAGGTGCCCTGGTCGGTGATGACGAAGGCATAGCCGGTCTCGCCCAGGTCCAGGGCGCCGACCAGAGCCCAGACATCCTCGATCGAGTAGTCGATGCAGACGGTGCCGGCGGTCTCGCCAGCCTCGCCCCCGGGGAGTCGGAAGGGGGTGCAATAGAGGGCGAGCATCGCCTGGCTGGCCTGGCCGAAGAAGGGCTCGAGCCAGCCCGGGCGCGCGGTCCCCTGGTGATACCAGTCGTGCTCGGGCAGGGTGTAGTCGTAGACGTCGCCCACCCACACCATCCGATGGACACCGTTGCGCTTGACGATATAGGGCGCATACAGCCGCCGGTCCGGGGCGTAGGCATAGGGGCGAAATATCACCCCGACCCCGAACACGTAAGGATGGTGCTCCACCAGGGCCTCGAGCCGGGCCTCTACCCGGGTGAGCGGCAACTCGCCGCTTTCCAGGTCGGCGGCGATCTCGTCGGCGAGGCCGGAGAGGTGGCGCAGGTCGGCGTCCAGCGACTCGGCGGCCGCCGCGGCTTCCTGCTGGATGCGCTCCAGCCAGTTCCCGGTCGTCTGCAATCGCGCGCCGCGATCCACCCAGGCCAGGCCGGCGGCAACGGCGAAGGCGATCACCGCCACGACCAGGGCCGTGGTGAAGACGCGGCGTGCCGGACCGGCTGGGGGCAACATCCTGCACCTTGGGGACGAACAGGGGTCTCTTGTGTATGGCACCGAGTGGCGGGGATTGCAAAGTCGACGGCACCGGAATGTTGACGGGCACCTCGTGTCTCATCAGTGTGTCCTTTCCTGTCTTCCCGACATTCAGCCGCTATCCGGAGCCGCCATGTTTCCCGAGTTCACTCTTCGCTATGCCCGCCTGCCGGAGCGCTTCTACGAGCGCTTCGACCCCGTGCCGGTGGAGGCGCCGCGGCTGGTCGCCTTCAACCGGTCGCTAGCAGAGGAACTGGGCTTCGACCTCGACGCCTTCGATGAGCACCAGGCCGCCGAGTGGTTCGGCGGCAACGCCGTGCCGCCGGGGGCCGAGCCGCTGGCCCAGGCCTATGCCGGCCACCAGTTCGGCACCTTCGTGCCGCGGCTGGGCGATGGTCGGGCGGTGCTGCTCGGCGAGCTGACCGACCGCCATGGCCGGCTGCGCGACATCCAGCTCAAGGGGGCCGGCTGTACGCCCTTCTCCCGTGGCGCCGACGGTCGTGCGCCGCTGGGGCCGGTGCTGCGCGAGTACCTGGTCAGCGAGGCGATGCATGCGCTGGGCATTCCCACCACCCGGGCGCTCGCCGCGGTGACCACCGGCGAGCGGGTCTTCCGTGGCCTTCCCGAGCCCGGTGCGGTGCTGACCCGCGTCGCCGCCAGCCACCTGCGCGTGGGCACCTTCCAGTACTTCGCCGTCCGCGGCGACGTCGAGGCGGTGCGCGAGCTGGCCGACCAGGCGATCGAGCGCCACTATCCCGAGCTGGCGGATGTGGACGAGGCCGGGCGCTATCTGGCGCTGGTCGAGGCGGTGCAGGCGCGCCAGGCGGCGCTGGTGGCGAAGTGGATGGGCGTTGGCTTCATCCACGGGGTGATGAACACCGACAACGCGGCGATCTCCGGCGAGACCATCGACTACGGCCCCTGTGCCTTCATGGAGGCCTATGATCCGCGCACCGTGTTCAGCTCCGTCGACGAGGGGGGCCGTTACGCCTACGCCAACCAGCCGTGGATCGCCCAGTGGAACCTGGCACGCCTGGCCGAGACCCTGCTGCCGCTGATCGACGCCGACCAGGAGCGTGCGGTGGAGCGGGCCACGGTGCTGATCCAGGCCTACCCGGAGCAGTACGAGGCCGAGTGGCTCGCGGTGATGCGCGCCAAGCTGGGCCTGGCCACGGAGGAGGCCGGGGATCGCGAGCTGGCCGAGGACCTGCTCGAGGCGATGCAGGCCGGTCGTGCCGACTTCACCCTGACTTTCCGTCGGCTCTGCGATGCTGCCGAATCGGCCGAGGCGGACGCGGCGCTGGTCGAGCGCTTCGCGCCTTCCGAGGCCATCAAGGCGTGGCTGCCGCGCTGGCGCGAGCGGCTGGCGCGGGAGCCGGGCGACCCCGAGGCCATCGCCGTGCGGATGCGAGGCGTCAATCCCGTTTATATTCCCCGTAACCACAAGGTCGAGGAGGCCCTGGCCGCGGCGGCCGAGCACGACGACTTCGGTCCCTTCGAGGCACTGCGCGAGGTGCTGGCCAGCCCCTTCGCGGAGCAGCCCGGCCGCGAGGCCTACATGCGGCCGGCCGAGCCGAACGAGCGGGTCCTGCGCACCTTCTGCGGGACCTGAGGAGCAACACGCCACGCTCGTCCGCCCAGGGAGTAGCTGGATGAGTCTCTGTAGACGCGGACGGGGGCGCCTGCTTGTGGGCTACTGTAGCGGGGCTTGGGTGGTTCGCTTCAGGGTCTCGGAAGGCAGCTCACCGAAGCGCGCCCGGTACTCCTGGGAGAAGCGCCCCAACTGCTGGAAGCCGCAGTCCATGGCGATGCTGGAGACGCTCTCGTGGGGAGCGGCCTGCTCCAACTGCTGGCGCACGTGGTCGAAGCGCAACTGGCGGAAGTAAGCGATGGGGGAGATCCCGTACTGGTTGTGGAAGTCGCGGTAGAGGCGCTCCCGGGAGACGCCAGCGACGCGCTCCAGGTCGGCCAGGCCCAGAGGGTGGTCCAGGGAGTCCCGGAACAGGGTCTCGAGACGGGCGAGGTAGGCCGGCCGACCATGCTGGCGGTCCAGCAGTTCGCTCGAGTAGTTGTGGGGCTGGGTGTAGAGCAGGCTGGTGATCAGCGAATTCTCGAAGTTGCTCCACACCTCGGGCAGGTCGCACAGCGAGCCGTCTGCGTCCAACATCTCCTGCAGATTCGCGACCATCCGCCACCACTCCTGCACCGTGCCGCTCAGCGGCATGCGTGGATCGAAGATGACCGGGCGGGACAGTTCACGGCTGAGCAGCTGAGAGAGCTTGCGTTCGATGGCCTGGCGCGACAGCCGTACCAGGCGCTTCCGGCAGCTCTCGTCCATGCTCAGCTGCAGCGGCTGGCTGGGCGAGATGATGGCGGCCACACCGGTGTCGGAGCCGAAGGCGTTGCCCCGGAGCTCGAAGTGCTGGGTACCGTGCAAGGGCAGGCTGATGCTGTAGCTATGGGTCAGGTCGGCGATATCGATATGGACGGGAGTCGAGTATTCGATGATGCCAATGGAGACGTTGCCCAGGCTGGTACCCTGGTGACGAAAGCTGAGCTCCCGGGGGCGCGGCACCTCGAGGCGATGAGGGCCGTTGATGCCACTCATCCAGCGGCAGGCCGAGTCGGGGTTCTGGAACTCGGCAGCGATCTGCTGCCGCGTCGGGGCAGGGGATACGGTCATGGTTCCTCCTTGCCTCGCCGTCGGGTGTGGTTGTCATCGGGCCATCGGCGATGGCCGTGGAGAGACGGTCGAGGTCTGTGTTCGCATATCGCTCTTGGGTACGCACTGCGAACTGGTGGGTTCATTTTGCCACCCTGATCAAGCAATGACCAGTTCCATGGAAGATACCGCCAATCGGCGTTGAGACAAAGCCGCTTCTTGTCGCCGCCCTTTTCAGCTCCTCGGGGCGGGCGGCGATTCACCGTGAATCATCTGGGCAAAGACCAGGGTCCGGGAGGCGTGAAGCCGCTGGCATGGGCATCCTGCCTGGCGGAAAAAGTGAATAGCCTTCCTCCAATAACCGCATAGTGGCCCCAGGGGGGGATGCCTAAGGTAGGTCGTACCACGACAAGCAACAAGACGGTAACGACCGATGACAGCACAACGCTCTATCCCCGAGTGGCAGCAATTCGTCGAGAACTGTCTCGATTTCCGTCCCGATGAAGGCGTCTACCAGATGGCCCGGGAGATGTTCACCGACGAGGCACTGTTCGATCTGGAGATGGAACTGATCTTCGAGAAGCAGTGGATCTTCGCTTGCCACGAGAGCCAGATTCCCGCCCCCAACGACTTCATCACCATGCAGGCCGGTCGCCAGCCGATGATCATCGCCCGCGACGCCAAGGGCCAGCTGCGGGCCCTGGCCAACACCTGCCAGCATCGTGGCGCGACCCTGGTGCGCACCGAGTGCGGCAACCAGTCCACCTACACCTGCCCCTTCCACGCCTGGTGCTACAAGTCCGACGGCCGCCTGGTCAAGGTCAAGGCGCCGAGCGAGTATCCGGCGGACTTCGACAAGTCGAGCCGCGGCCTCAAGCAGGCACGCATCGAGAGCTATCGGGGCTTCGTCTTCATCAGCCTCGACGCCGAGGGGACCGAGAGCCTCGAGGACTTCCTCGGTGATACCCGGCTGTTCTTCGACATGATGGTCGAGCAGGCCGAGGACGGTGAGCTGGAGGTGCTGCCGGGCAAATCCACCTACACCTTCAACGGCAACTGGAAGCTGCAGAACGAGAACGGCCTGGACGGCTATCACGTCAGCACCGTGCACTACAACTACGTCTCCACCGTGCAGCACCGCCGCGAGCTCGAGGCGCAGAAGAGTGGCGGCGGGGACACCCTCGACTACAGCAAGCTGGGCGCCGGCGACAAGGACACCGACGACGGCTGGTTCTCCTTCGCCAACGGCCACAGCCTGTTGTTCAGTGACATGCCCAACCCCCAGGTGCGTCCCGGCTACGCCACCGTGATGCCGCGCATGCTCGAGAAGCATCCCCAGGAGCGCGCCGAGTGGACCATGCACCGCCTGCGCAACCTGAACATCTACCCGAGCCTGTTCTTCATGGACCAGATCAGCTCCCAGCTGCGCATCGTGCGTCCGGTGGCGTGGAACAAGACCGAGGTCATCAGCCTCTGCCTGGGCGTGAAGGGCGAGTCCGACGCCGACCGCGAGAACCGCATCCGCCAGTTCGAGGACTTCTTCAACGTCTCCGGCATGGGCACCCCCGACGACCTGGTGGAGTTCCGCGAGCAGCAGCGCGGCTTCCAGGCGCGCGCCTCCCGCTGGAGCGACATCTCCCGGGGCCACCAGGACTGGCAGTACGGTGAGACCCACAACAGCAAGGTGCTCGGCATCCAGCCGGTGATCACCGGCACCGAGTTCACCCACGAGGGCCTCTACGTCAACCAGCACGGGACCTGGCAGCGGCTGCTGCTCGAGGGCCTCGAAAAGAAAGCACTCAAGCTCCAGGAGGTGTAAGCCATGAACCTTCAGCAATCCATCGAGCAGTTCCTGTACCGCCTGGCCGAGCTTTGCGATGACCGTGACTGGGACGGCTACCTGGACCAGTTCGCCCCGGAGTGTGAGTTTCACATCCCGCAGTGGAAGAACGAGGAAGAGGTCACCCGCGATCCCAAGCGCGAGATGTCGCTGATGTACTACGCCGACCGCACCGGCCTCGAGGACCGCGTCTTCCGCCTGCGCACCGGCAAGTCCGCGGCCTCGACCCCGCTGCCGCGGACCCTGCACCTGATCGACAACGTGCGCTGCGAGGAACAGGGCGACGGCATCGTCCAGGTGCGGGTCAACTGGGTGACCCACTTCCATCGCTTCGGCGAGAGCAACCACTTCTTCGGCACCGCCGACTACACCCTGCGTGGCGAGGGCGACGGCTGGAAGATCCTGCGCAAGCACACCGTGCTGCTCAACGACAGGATCGATTCCGTGCTGGATTTCTACCACGTCTGAGTTTCGCTGGAGGGCGAGTCATGCATAACACAGCCGCCATCGTCTTTCGGGACGGCACCACGCGCTTCGTCAAGGTCGACGACAACGAGCTGCTGATGGACGCCGCCCAGCGCCACGGGGTCAACCTGCCGGTGGACTGCCGGGAAGGGGTCTGCGGGACCTGCCGCTGCCTGCGCGAGGCCGGCGAGGTCGACGTCGAATACATCGACGAGGAAGCGCTGACCGAGGAGGAGATCGCCGAGGGCCATGTGCTGGCCTGCCAGACTCGCCTGCTCTCCAACCACGGCTCCTTCTACTTCGACGTGGACTCCAGCGTGTGCAGCGTGGCCACCGAGGTGCACGACGCCACCGTGAGCGACGTGATGCAGGTGTCCGATGCGGCCGCCATCCTCGAGATCACCCTCGACGACCCCGCCCAGGCGCTGCAGTACCTGCCCGGGCAGTACGCGCGCCTCGAGGTGCCGGGCACCGACGAATGGCGGGCCTACTCCTTCGCCACCTCCGCGGTGAAGGAGGGCAAGCTGCGCTTCCTGATCCGCCTGCTGCCCAGCGGGGTGATGAGCGACTACCTGCGCGAGCGTGCCGTCGTCGGCGATGCGATCTCCCTGGAGGCCCCGCTGGGCGCCTTCTACCTGCGCGAGGTGCACAACCCCCTGCTGATGGTGGCGGGCGGCACCGGGCTCTCGGCCTTCCTCGGCATGCTCGAGCAACTCGAGGAGGCGGGCGACTGCGCCCAGCCGATCCGCCTGTGTTACGGCGTGACCCAGGAGACCGACCTCAGCGAGCTCGATCGCCTGGATCGCTTCACCGACACGCTGCCGGACTTCGCCTACGAGACCGTGGTGATGAACCCCACGGAGGCCTGGCAGGGCAAGAAGGGCGTGGTCTGCGACCTCTTCGATCTCGACTTCCTGGCGCGCCCCTTCGACGCCTACCTGTGCGGCCCGCCGCCGATGATCGAGGCCTCGAAGCACTGGCTCGAGGCGCGCGAGGTCGGCGAGCACCGGCTGTTCTTCGAGAAATTCGTCTCGAGCTGACCGCCGGTGGCCGGCGCGCCCGGCCCCCCAGCGACTTTCATAACACGCGTGAGCGGCGCCCCGAGGCGAGCCGCCTGGAGACTCCGATGTCCGACATCCTGATTCACGAGGTCGAGACGCTGCTGGTCGACCTGCCGACCATCCGTCCGCACAAGTTGTCGATGACCACCATGGCCTGCCAGACGATGGTCATCATCCGCCTGCGGTTGTCCGACGGCACCGAGGGCCTGGGCGAGGCCACCACCATCGGTGGCCTGAGCTACGGTCCGGAGAGCCCCGAGGGCATCAAGCAGACCATCGACACCTACCTGGCGCCGTTGCTGGTCGGCCAGCCGTCCCACAACCTCAATGCCCTGCGGGCGCGCATGAACCGCCACGCACGCGGCAACAGCTTCGCCAAGTCGGGGCTCGAGACCGCGTTGCTCGACGCCGAGGGCAAGCGCCGCGGCCTGTCGGTGGCGGAACTGCTGGGCGGGGCCCAGTGCGATCACCTGCCGGTGCTGTGGACGCTCGCCAGCGGCGACACCCGGAAGGACATCGACGAGGCCTTCCAGCGCCTCGAGGAGCGCCGTCACTGCGACTTCAAGCTCAAGATCGGCGCCAACCCGGTGGATCAGGACGTGCGTCACGTCGGCGCCATCAAGGCGGCGCTGGGTGACCGGGCGAGTGTGCGGGTCGACGTCAACCAGGCCTGGGACGAGGCCACCGCGGCCCGCGGTATCGACGCCCTGGAGGCCGCCGGCATCGACCTCATCGAGCAGCCGATCCCGGCCCGGGAGTTCGCCGGTTTGGCGAGGCTGGCAAGCCGCTTCGTGGTGCCGATGCTGGCCGACGAGGCGGTCCATGACGCCCGTGACGGCTTCACCCTGGCCGCCTGCGGCTTCGGCGATGCCTTCGCCCTGAAGATCGCCAAGGCCGGCGGGCCGCTTAGCGTACTGGAGCTGGCCCACGTGGCCCAGGCGGCCGGCGTCAGCCTCTATGGCGGCACCATGCTCGAGGGCACCATCGGCACCGCCGCCTCCCTGCATGCCTGGTCGACCCTCGGCGAGCTGACCTGGGGCACCGAGATGTTCGGCCCGCTGCTGCTCAAGGACGACATCGTAGCCCGGCCCCTGCACTACCACGAGTTCGGCGTCGACCTGCCGGCCGGTCCCGGGCTCGGCATCAGCCTCGACGAGGACAAGCTCAACCACTACCGGCGCCGCGACTGAGCCGCGCCCTGCATCCCAAGGAGACGCCCATGCTCTTCCAGGTGGAAATGACCGTGAAGCTGCCGCCGGACATGCCGGCCGAGCAGGCCGCCGAGATCAAGGCGACCGAGAAGGCCTACGCCCAGGACCTGCAGCGCGCCGGCAAGTGGCGGCACCTGTGGCGGGTCGCCGGCAGCTATTCGAACGTCAGCATCTTCGACGTCGAGGACAACGCCGAACTGCAGGAGCTGATCGGCAACCTGCCGCTGTTCCCCTACATGGAGATCCGCGTCAAGCCGCTGTGCCGTCACCCGTCCTCGATCCGCGAGGACGATTCCTGAATCACGGAGGACGCCGGCCACCGTCGCCGGCCGTCGAACAGACGACAACAACCGAGGAAACGACCATGACCGTGAAGATCTTCGATACCCCCGACGTGCTGGACTTCCTGAAGACCGTCAGTGGCTTCGACCAGGACGGCGGCAGCGAGCGCGCCAAGCGGATCCTGCATCGCCTGCTGTCCGATCTCTACCGCCTGATCGACGATTTCGACGTCAGCCCCGAGGAGTTCTGGGGCGCCGTCAGCCAGCTCAATGCCTTGGGCAAGGAAACCCAGTTCGGCCTGCTGGCCCCGGGGCTCGGCTTCGACCACTACCTGGACATGCGTATGGACGCCGCCGATGAGCAGGCCGGCCTGACCGGCGGCACCCCGCGCACCATCGAGGGCCCGCTCTACGTGGCCGGCGCCCCCGAGGCCGAGGGCTTCGCGCGGATGGACGATGGCAGCGACACCGAAGCCGAGGTGATGTGGCTGACCGGCCAGGTCCGCGAGGTGAACGGCAACCCCGTTCCTGGCGCCAAGGTCGAGATCTGGCACGCCGACACCAAGGGCAACTACTCCTTCTTCGATCCCACCCAGTCCGAGTACAACCTGCGCCGCAGCATCATCACCGATGCCGAGGGCCGCTACACCGCGCGCAGCATCATCCCCTCCGGCTACGGCTGCCCGCCGGACAGCCCGACCCAGCAGGTGCTCGACCTGCTCGGCCGTCACGGCCAGCGTCCGGCGCACATCCACTTCTTCATCTCGGCGCCGGGTCACAAGCACCTGACCACCCAGATCAACCTGGCCGGCGACCCCTACACCTACGACGACTTCGCCTTCGCCACCCGCGAGGAACTGGTGATCGACGCCAACCGCATCGAGGACGCCGCCGAGACCGAGAAGCGTGGCCTGGAAGGGCCCTTCACCGAGGTGGTGTTCGACGTCGAGCTGGCCAGGACCGAGGACGCCGAGCTGCAGAGCCGTCACAAGCGCCCGCGCGCCCTGGAAGACGCCTGAGGCCAAGGTCCGAAGCGTTAACGGCCGGTCCCTCGGGGCCGGCTACATCAGGCAAGACTACAACAACAGAGGCAATCCGATGAACAAGCTCAAGACCCTGATGACGGCCGCCGTGGCGGCGTCGCTTTCCGTCACCGCCTTCACCGCCCAGGCCCGGGACTTCCGGCTCGGCCTGATC
The DNA here is from genome assembly GCF_022487945.1 of Halomonas flagellata. Taxonomy (NCBI): domain Bacteria; kingdom Pseudomonadati; phylum Pseudomonadota; class Gammaproteobacteria; order Oceanospirillales; family Halomonadaceae; genus Halomonas; species Halomonas flagellata. The sequence goes on along the minus strand of NZ_JAKVPY010000003.1, from coordinate 166,997 downwards.
ACCCCCCAGCCGCATATCTGGACCCAGGAGGCCGAGGGTTTCGCCGAGACCCTGGCCGAGCGCTCCGGCGGCGAGCATAGCGTCAGCATCTTCCCCGCCCAGCAGCTGGGCAACGAGGCGCAGATGGTCCAGCAGCTCCAGGCCGGTTCCCTGGACATGGCCTTCCTGACCCTCGCCGAGATCTCCAACCGTATTCCCGACTTCGGCGCCCTCTATGCGCCCTTCCTGGTGGAAGATATCGATCAAGCCGCCGCCCTGCTGCGCTCCGAGGCGGCCACCGACCTGCTGGAGGCGATGCCGGCCCAAGCTGGCCTGGTGGGTGTGGGCTACGGCATGGCCGGCATGCGCCAGATCCTCAGCCGCGCGCCCATCGAAACCGCCGAGGACCTGAGCGGCCTCAAGGTGCGTATCACCCCTTTCGATCCGATCCGCGACTTCTATGTGGCCACCGGCGCCGCTCCCACGCCGCTGCCGCTGCCCGCGGTCTATGACGCCCTGGCCAATGGTCAGGTGGACGCCATCGACATGGATTACGACTCCATCCGGCTGATCAAATTCTACGAGCAGGCCGACAACCTGGTGATCGCCAACCACATGATGTTCCCGATGGTGGCGGTGGTGTCCGGGCGCGTCTGGGCGCAGCTCGACGGCGAGGATCGCGAACTGATCCGCAGCGCCATGGCCGAGCATGCCGACAACGTCATGACCCACTTCCAGGAGCACCATGAGGCCTGGGGCGCGGAGCTGCGCCAGCAGGACATTACCGTCACCGAGATCGGGCCCGACTTCTTCGCCGATGCCATCGCGGACTGGGAGGCGATCTGGGCTCCCAAGGCCCCGTCGCTGACGCGCCTGCGCGAGACGGCCGCCGAGCTGGCCGACTAAGAGCTTCTTTCACGACCTTGCAGATGGGATGGGCTTTCCCGGCGCCCATCACCGCTTGGTGCCTGGTAAAGGAGCTCCAAGGCTCCACGGCTCCTCGTCACTGCTCATCATCCCGGCCTGTGGCCGGGTCCCCGGAGGATGTCATGCTCAAACGACTCTCGGACGGTCTCGTCCGCTGTGAGGGGGCGATCGCGGCGGGGCTGGCCGCGCTGATCAGCCTGCTGATCCTGCTCAACATCGCCACCCGCGCCCTGGGCCATGCCCTCTACTGGACCGACGAACTGGCCATCCATGCCATGATCTGGATGACCTTCTTCACCACCTCGGTGGTGCTCAAGCGTCGCGAGGGCGTCGCCGTGACCCTGCTGGTCGATGCCCTGCCGAACGGCATGCGGCAAGGGCTGCATCTGTTCGTCGACGCCATGGTGCTGTTCTTCGCGCTCTTCCTGGCCGTGCTGTGCTGGCGCTGGTACGACCCGGCGACCCTGTGGGCTACCGGTTTCGATATCCAGGCCTTCCAGGGGGAGACCTTCAATTTCATGTATTCCGAAACCTCGCGCACGCTGGGCATTCCCAAGTTCTGGGTCTGGCTGTGCCTGCCGATCTTCGCCGTCTCGCTGAGCCTGCATGCTGTCGTCAACCTGATCGACGGCCTGAAGGGCCTGGTGAGCGCGGAAAGGAGGCTCGCATGACTCTCGTCGTCTTCGCCGTGCTGCTGCTGGGCGCGGTGCCCATCGCCCTGGTGCTGGCGCTCACCGCCGCCTGGTACATCGCCGATTCGGGCAACACCCTGCTGTTTGCCTCCTATCCCCAGCAGCTCTACGGCGCCATCGAGAACTATGGCCTGCTGGCCATCCCCCTGTTCATGCTCGCCGGCGAGCTGATGAACGAGGGCGGCCTGACCCGGCGGCTGATCGACCTGGCGCGTATCCTGGTCGGCGGCTTCCGCGGCGGGCTGGTCTATATCAACCTGGTGGCCAATATGATGATGGCGGCCATCGTCGGCTCGGCGGCCTCGCAGATCGCCATCATGTCCCGGGCCATGGTCCCGGCCATGGAGAAGGACGGCTACGACAAGTCCTTCGCCGCGGCCATCACCGCCGCCGGCGGCCTGCTGTCGCCGATCATCCCACCGTCGATGCTCTTCGTGCTCTATGGCGTCATGGCCCAGGTGCCCATCGCCGACATGTTTATCGCCGGCATCATCCCGGGGCTGATGATGGGCGGACTGTTCTTCCTGGCCATCGCCGCGGTGGGCCTGGTCCAGCAGTATCCCGAGGGCCAGTGGCCGACCCGCGCGCAGGCCAAGCGCTTCCTGCTGATGGGCCTGCCGGCCATGACCATCCCGCTGATCATCATCGGCGGCATCCTGGCCGGCCTGGCCACGCCCACCGAGTCGGCGGCCCTGGCGTCCCTGGCGGCGCTGCTGATCGGCCGCTATGTCTACCGCGACCTGACCTTCGCCCGACTGCCGGAGATCCTCAGGCGCACCGCCTTCAATGCCGGCCTGGTGATCATGCTGATCGGTGCCGCCGGGGTGTTCGGCTGGGTGGTGGTCTACGAGCAGCTGCCACAGATGGCCGCGGCCTGGATCGCCGAGGTGACCGAGAGCCCCTTCGCCTTCCTGATGCTGGTGGTGGGCATCCTGCTGCTGGTGGGGATGATCGTCGACGGCATCGCCGCCCTGATCCTGGTGGTGCCGATCCTGCTGCCCATTGCCCAGAACCAGTTCGATATCACCGCCTTCCAGTTCGGCGTGGTGGTTTGCCTGACCCTGGTGCTGGGGCTGCTGACGCCGCCGGTGGGGGCGGGGCTTTTCATCAGCTCGTCCATGACCGGGGTGCCGCCGATGCGCATCTTCCGGGCGCTGCTGCCCTTCCTTCTGATGAGCCTGCTGGCCCTGGTGCTGCTGGCCTGGCAGCCCTGGCTGACCCTGGCGCTGCTGTGACGCGGACGGCTCGTGATGTCCGGGTGGCGAACTAGCGCCCCGCGCTGTGCGGCAGCTCTGCGCGACCGAGAGTGCGTTGAGCCGAGGACCATGGCATGACGACCGGGCTTCGCGCACCATGGAGGTGACTCGGAAGCCGGGGAGGGCAAGCGATGGCCAAGCAGGACGAGAAGAGGAGGGCTGGGACGACGGTGGACCTGGACGGCGAGAATGTCCATTGGGATCAGGAGATGAGCTACGGCCAGTACCTGAACCTGGAGCCGCTGCTGGCCTGTCAGCGGCCCCAGTCCGATGAGCATGACGAGATGCTGTTCATCGTCATACACCAGGTCTCCGAGCTATGGCTCAAGCAGTGCCTCCACGAGGCCCATGCCGCCGCCGCGCATATCGCCGAGGACCGGCTCCGGCCCGCCTTCAAGATGCTCTCGCGGGTGGCCCGCATCCAGGAGCAGATGATCAAGGCCTGGGAGGTGCTGATCACCATGACCCCGGCGGACTATGTCAGCTTCCGCGACAGCCTGGGGCAGAGCTCCGGCTTCCAGTCCTACCAGTATCGTGAGCTGGAGTTCCTGCTCGGCAACAAGAATGCCGCCATGGTCGAGGTGCACCGCGGTCATCCACGGCACTACGAGCGGCTGACCGAGGTACTTCAGGCCCCGAGCATCTACGACATCAGCCTGCAGCTGCTGGCCCGGCACGGCTTCGCGATTCCCGCCACCACCCTGCAACGCGACTGGTCGCTGCCTTATCGGGCCAGCAGCGAGGTAGAGCAGGCCTGGGCCCATATCTATCGCCATACCGACGAGCACTGGGAGCTCTATGAGCTGGCGGAAAAGCTGGTCGACCTGGAGTACAACTTCCACAAGTGGCGCTTCATCCACATGAAGACCGTGGAGCGGATCATCGGCCACAAGCGCGGCACCGGCGGTACGGCGGGGGTCTCCTACCTGGCCAGGGCGCTGGAGCTGCAGTTCTTCCCCGAGCTCTGGTCGGTCAGAACGGCGATGTAGCCCGATCCCTCGACCCGGGCCTTCAGGGGACCACCTTCAGCGGGCCATTGACCTTGAGGGTATCCATGGCCACCTGGGTGGCGATATCGCGGATGCCCGCCATGGGGCTGATGGTGGTGGAGAGGAAGCGGGAGAGCTCGGCGAGATCCGCCACCACCACCCGCAGGATGAAGTCGTGGCTGCCGGTGACGGTATGGCAGTCGATCACCTCGTCCCGGGCCAGCAGCTCGGCGACCGCCTCCCGGGGCGCGGCCATGCGCCCCTTGTCCACCGAGAGAAAGATGAAGGCGGTGACCTTGAGCCCCAGGGCCTCGGGGTTCAGGCGCAGGGCATGGCCCTCGATGATGCCCTCCTTCTCGAGCCGGGCGATGCGCCGGGAGCACTGGCTGGGGGAGAGGCTGACGGCCTCCGCCAGGGCACCCAGGGTCAGGCGCCCGTCCCGCTGCAGGGCCTGCAGGATCCTGCTGTCGAAGCGGTCGATGTTGATCATTTGCACGAATCCTGGTGATTTCGCAATTATCTTGCACCATTGGCCGGAATCCTGCCAGACAACGCAACCCCATCCCGCGCCGGGCCTCCTAGAATCATGGTCATGCAGTCGCTGCCCATCTTCTCCGGAGGTACTCCATGCCCGTGACCCTCGACACCGCGCGTGAACTCGATCGCCGTGATCCCCTGGCGCCGTTCAAGGCCCGCTTCGCCCTGCCCGAGGGCCTGCTCTACCTGGACGGCAACTCCCTCGGGGCCCAGCCCCTGGCCGCCCGGGAGGCGCTGGCCACCACCCGCGACCAGTGGCGGGACGAGCTGATCAAGGGCTGGAACCAGGGCTGGTTCGATGCCCCCGAGCGCCTGGGCAACCTGATGGCGCCACTGATCGGGGCGGGACAGGGGGAGGTGATCGTCACCGACAACATCACCCTCAATCTCTTCAAGCTGCTGGGCTATATCACCGAGTCCCGGGGCCGGGGGCGCCCGGTGATCCTCAGCGAGGGCGGCAACTTCCCCACCGATGGCTATATCGCCCAGGGCTTCTGCCGGTTCGGTGACTACGAGCATCGCTTCCTGCCCGAGGGGGCCGACCTGGCCGAGCACCTGGACGGCGTGGCCGTGGTAGTGCTCAGCGAGGTCCACTACCGCACCGGCCGTCGCCGCGACATGGCCGCCACCACCCGCCTGGTGCACGAGCATGGCGCCGAGGTCATCTGGGACCTGGCCCACTCCGCCGGCGCCCTGCCGGTGGACCTGCATGGCAGTGGTGCCCGCTATGCGGTGGGCTGCACCTACAAGTACCTCAACGGCGGCCCCGGGGCCCCGGCCTTCCTGTACGTCCATCGTGACCACCAGGGGGGCGGCTGGCAGCCGCTCTCCGGCTGGCACGGCCATGCCGCGCCCTTCGCCTTCGATGCCGACTATACCCCGGCGCCGGACATCACCCGCTTCCGCACCGGCACCCACTCGGCGCTGATCTATGCCCCCCTGGAGGCCTCCCTCGAACTGTGGCAGGAGGTGGACATGGCGGCGCTGCGCGACAAGAGCCTGGCGCTGAGCGAGCTGTTCCGCGACTGCCTGGCCGATGTGGTCGAGGCTCACGGCATCGATGACATCACCCCGGCGGTGGAGGAGCGCGGCAGCCAGGTGGCGCTGATCGAGCGCGAGCACGGCTATGCCATCGTCCAGGCGCTGATCGCCCGCGGCGTGATCGGCGACTACCGGGAGCCGGGCCTGATGCGCTTCGGCTTCACGCCGCTCTACCTGAGCTACGAGGACGTCTGGCAGGCGGCCCGCCACTTCCGCGAGGTGGTAGAAAACCGCGAGTACCTGGAGGCTCGCTTCCAGGTGCGTTCGGAGGTCACCTGATGGGGCCCTTCGGGGATCGGGCCGAACGCGAGCACGCCTTTTCGCCGAGCCGCTGGGCCCGGGACTTCGAGGCCAGCCTGGCCCGCCAGGCCGAGCTGGGGCGGCGACTGAGAGAACGCCTTCCGCCGCGACGCCTTGGCTATGGGCCGGGCGAGCGGGAGGGCGTGAACCTCTTCCTGCCCGAGAGCCCCGGCCCCTGGCCGCTGATGGCCTTCCTGCACGGCGGCTACTGGCAGCAGCTGGATGCCGCGGCCACCGATTTCCTGGCCGCTCCCTGGCTCGAGCGGGGCTGGGCCTTCGCCTCCCTGGACTACCCCTTGGCGCCGGGGGCTTCCATCGAGGCCATGGTGGCGGCCTGTCGGCGCGGGGTCACGACGCTGCGGGCAGCGGCCGCGAGCCTGTGCCTGGAGGGCCGGATCCGCCTGGGCGGCCATAGCGCCGGGGCCCAGCTGGCGCTGATGGCCTGCCTCGGCGAGGAGCGCCTGGCCGGCATCGAGGCGCTCTGGCTGATCAGCGGCATCTACGACCTGCGCCCCCTGGTGGGCACCTATATCGATGCGCCCCTGGGGCTGGATAACGAGCGGGCCGAGCGGCTCAGCCCCCTGTGCCAGTCCTTGAGGGGCCTGCCACCGCTGACCCTGGTGCATGGCGAGTTCGACCCACCGGCCTTCCGGGAACAGGGCGAGGCGCTGCACGCCCGGGCCCGGCTGGCCGGGGTCTCGGCCGACCTCCGGTCGCTTCCCGATTGCGACCACTTCGACATTCTCGAACGACTCGGCGAGCCGACCGGCTGAGTCCTCCATCCACAGCACGACCTGGTGAGTACACTCCAATGACAATATCGCAAGCCAAGAGCGCCTCAGGCGAGGCAATCCCTGCGGGCAAGGCGCCGGGACGCGCCCAGTTCTCCAGCCGTTTCGGCTTCCTGATGGCCGCCGCCGGAGCGGCGGTGGGCCTGGGCAATGTGTGGAGCTTTCCCTCCATGGCCGCCAACAACGGCGGCGGGGCCTTCCTGCTGGTCTATGTGGTGATGGCCTTTATCCTCGCCTATCCGGCGCTCATGGCGGAGCTGACCCTGGGGCGTTATGCCCAGAGCGGCATCATCAATGCCATGGGGCAGGTGGGCGGGCGTGGCCTGCCGCGGTGCCTCGGCCAGGGCGTGGGGGGCGTGGCGCTCGCGGCCGCCTGCCTGGGACAGGCCTTCTACGCCATCGTCACCGGCTGGCTGGTGGGCTATGCCCTGTTGGCCCTGGCCCGGCTGCTGGGCCTCGATGGGGCCGCAGCCTGGCTCGCCGAGGGGAGCTTCTGGCGCGACTGGAGCCTGACCCTGGTGGCCATGGTGATCACCGCGGCGGTGGTGCTGGCCGGGGTGAACCAGGGCATCGAGCGCTGGACCAAGCGGCTGATGCCGCTGCTGCTGGTGATGATGCTGGTGCTGATCGCGGTGATGCTGAGCTTCCCCGGCGCCGGCGAGGGGGTGAAGACCTACCTGGTACCCGACCTGTCGCGGATCGATGGGCAGCTGGTGCTGGACGCCATGGGCCAGGCCTTCTTCTCGCTCTCCATCGGCGTCGGCGCCATGGTGGTCTACGGCTCCTACCTGAGCCGCGAGGCCAACCTGCCCAGGGCCGGCGCCCAGGTGATGCTGATCGATATGGGCGTGGCCTTCGTCGCCGGCCTGCTGATCATTCCGGCCATGTTCGTGGCCCATGGCCTGGGGGTGGAGGTATTCAACGAGGCCGGCGAGCTGCAGAGCTCGGCGACCCTGCTGTTCATGGTGATGCCCGCCCTGTTCGAGGCCATGGGGTCGCTGGGGCTGGGCCTGGAGCTGATCTTCTTCGTGCTGCTGGCCATCGCCGCCCTGACCTCCATGTTCCCGGTGCTGGAGGTGCCCGTCTCCACCCTGGAGGAGACCGGCATGATCCGCCGGCGCCCGGCCACCTGGCTGATGGCGGGGGTGACCTTCGCCATCGCCAGCCTGATCCTGGCCTACTTCGAGCCGCTGTTCGACTGGGCCATCACCCTGACCATCAGCTACAGCATGCCGCTGGTGGGGGCCCTGGTCTGCCTCTATGTGGGCTGGCTGCTGTCCCGCAACGCCAAGCTCCGGGAGCTGCGCCGGGGGGCGCCGGAGATCGAGCACACCCTGTTCTGGAAGATCTGGCCCTGGTATATCCGCGTGGTCTGCCCGCTGCTGGTCCTGGTGGTGATGCTGCGCGCCTGAGCCGACAAGAAAGCCGCGCCCGAAGGGGCGCGGCTTTATTTCCAGGGGGAGGGCGCCGTGGCATCCGACTGACCTTAGGCCAGATCGAAGCGGTCGGCGTTCATCACCTTGGTCCAGGCCGCCACGAAGTCCTTGACGAACTTCTCCTTGGCATCGTCCTGGGCATAAACCTCGGCCAGGGCGCGCAGCTGGGAGTTGGCCCCGAAGACCAGGTCCACCCGGGTACCGGTCCACTTCACCTCACCGGTCTTGCTGTCGCGGCCCTCGAACAGGTCCTCATCGGCCGCGGTCGGCGTCCACTCGGTGTTCATGTCGACCAGATTGACGAAGAAGTCATTGGTGAGGGTGCCGGGCTTGTCGGTGAACACGCCGTGCTGCGACTGGCCGTGGTTGGCGTCCAGCGCACGCATGCCGCCGACGAGCACCGTCATCTCGGGCGCACTCAGCTTGAGAAGCTGTGCCCGATCCAGCAGCAGTTCCTCGGCCGAGACGGTGTAGCGCTGCTTGAGGTAGTTGCGGAAGCCATCGGCGAGCGGCTCGAGGTACTCGAAGGATTCCGCATCGGTCTGCTCTTCCGTGGCGTCGGTGCGGCCCGGATGGAAGGGCACCTCGATGTCGTGTCCGGCCTGCTTCGCGGCCTGTTCGATGGCGGCATTGCCACCGAGCACGATCAGGTCCGCGAGTGACACCCGCTTGTTGCCGGACTGGGCATCGTTGAAGGCCTGGTGGATCTTCTCCAGGGTGTCGAGCACCTTCTTCAGCTGGCCCGGCTCGTTCGCTTCCCAGTCCTTCTGCGGGGCCAGGCGGATGCGCGCGCCATTGGCGCCGCCGCGCTTGTCCGAGTCGCGGAAGATGGAGGCGGAGCCCCAGGCGGTCTTGACCAGCTCCGAGGTAGACAGGCCGGAGTCCAGGATCTGCTGCTTGAGCGCGGCGATGTCCTTGTCGTCGATCAGCTCATGATCGACAGGCGGAACCGGGTCCTGCCAGATAAGGTCTTCCTCCGGCACCTCGGGGCCGAGGTAACGGGCCTTGGGTCCCATGTCGCGATGCAGCAGCTTGAACCAGGCGCGGGCAAAGGCGTCCGCGAACTCCTCCGGGTTCTTGTGGAAGTGCTCGGTGATCTTGCGGTAGTCCGGGTCCAGCTTCAGGGAGAGGTCCGTGGTGAGCATCATCGGCTCGACCTTCTTCGACGGGTCATGCGCCATGGGCACCTTGTCTTCTTCCCTGACGTCCCTGGGCCGCCACTGGTTCTTGCCGCCCGGGCCCTTGGTGAGCTCCCAGTCATAGCGGAACAGGAGGTCCAGATAGCCCATGTCCCACCGCGTGGGGTTGGGGGTCCAGGCGCCTTCCAGGCCACTGGTGCTGGCGTCGTCGCCCATGCCGGTGCCGTGGGTGCCCTTCCACCCCAGGCCCATCCGTTCGAGCGGCGCGGCCTCGGGCTCCGGGCCGAGGGTGCTGTCGGGAGCGGCGCCGTGGGTCTTGCCGAAGGTGTGGCCGCCGGCGATCAGCGCCACCGTCTCGTAGTCGCTCATCGCCATGCGCGAAAAGGTCGCGCGTATGTCCTTGACGGCCTTGATCGGGTCGGGCTCGCCATCCGGGCCTTCCGGGTTCACGTAGATGAGGCCCATCTGGACGTTGGCGAAGGGCTGGTCGAGCTCGCGGTCCCCGTGATAGCGCTCACTCGCCAGCCACTCCTTCTCGGCGCCCCAGTAGATGTCCTCTTCGGGTTCCCAGATGTCCTCGCGGCCGCCGCCGAAGCCGAAGGTCTTGAAGCCCATGGACTCCATGGCGACGTTGCCGGCCAGGATGATCAGGTCGGCCCAGGACAGCTTGTTGCCGTACTTCTGCTTGATCGGCCACAGCAGGCGACGGGCCTTGTCCAGGTTGGCGTTGTCCGGCCAGCTGTTGATCGGGGCGAAGCGCTGGTTGCCGGTGCCGCCACCGCCACGGCCGTCGGCGGCCCGGTAGGTGCCGGCGGCGTGCCAGGTCATGCGGATGAAGAGCCCGCCGTAGTGGCCGTAGTCCGCCGGCCACCACTCCTGGGAGTCGGTCATCAGGTCGGTCAGGTCCTTCTTGACCGCCGCCAGGTCGAGTTTCTTGAACGCTTCGGCGTAGTCGAAATCGGCCCCCATGGGGTCAGCCTTGGGGCTGTGCTGGTGAAGAATGCTAAGGTTCAGCTGATTGGGCCACCAGTCCTTGTTCATGGGGCCATGGCCACCCATTCTGGTATTGGACCCGTGCATCACCGGGCACTTGCCTGCAGTGTTGCTGTGTTGCTCGCCCATATCACTCTCCAATCGTTGCTGCGTTGCTGGATCTGCTCCATAGGAATAGACGAAAGATGCCCTCCTGAACAATGCGGGTCTTCAACCCTGGCCGACGGCAGGTGGGCAGAAACAGCGGGGCTCCTTCTCTATCTACTACCTACAACGTAGCGTGCCCTGCCTCATGGGCTCCAAGTGCCTTTTCTGACCATGTCGATAGTTATTTCTCATCGTGCATGCCTGCTGCGCCGCGCCCGGGGCTGAGCCTCAGGCCTCGATAGCCGGCACCATCAGCTCCCTGGCCTCGCCCATCAGGAAGGTGCGGTTGGCCTCCAGCGCCTCGCGCAGGAAATCCCACAGCAGCCGCACCCGGGCCAGGCGGCGCTGCTCCTGGCGGGCGGTGATCCAGAACTGGCGCATCACCTCGACCTCGTCGTCCAGCACCTTGACCAGCGACTCGCTGGTCTCCGCCATGAAGCAGGGCAGCACGGCCAGCCCTGCCCCATGCAGGGCGGCGGCGTGCTGGGTGGTCACGCTGGTGCTGCGCATGGCGAAGTGGGGTCCCGGGTGGCCGACCACCGCCGGGTCGAGCAGCGGTTCCAGGTAGCTGAGCTGCTCGCTGAAGATCAGGTCGTCGACATAGCCGATCAAGCGGTGCCGACCCAGTTCGGGCAGATGCTGCGGGGTGCCGTGGCGGGCCAGGTAGTCGCGGCTGCCGTAGAGCCGCAGGCGGTAGTCGCAGAGCCGCGAGATCACCAGCCCCGGGCTCACCGGGCGCTCCACGGTGATCGCCAGGTCCGCCTCGTGGCGGCTGAGGTTGACCACCCGGGGCAGGGCGAGCAGGTCGAGGGTCACCCCGGGGTGGCGCGCGCAGAAAGCCGAGAGCAGCGGGGCGATCACCCAGGTACCGAAGCCCTCGGTCACCCCCAGGCGGATCTGCCCGCCGATCTGGTGGTTCTTGTCGGTGAGGCTCTCGCCGGCCTCGATGGCGTGGCGGGCCATCTCCTCGGCGTGGGCGAGCAGCTGCTGACCGGCCTCGGTCAGGTAGTAGCCGTGGGTGCTGCGCTCGAAGAGCTGGGTATTGAGCTTCTGCTCGAAGCGGCGGGTGCGCCGCGACAGCGTGGAGTGGTCCAGCCCCAGGCGCCGGGCGGCGTCGGTGAGGCGCTGGCTGCGCGCCACCTCCAGGAAGATCTGGATATCCTGCCAGTCCAGCATCGGTGCCTCCCTGATCGGCCTGCTTGTGCATGGATGCACAAGAAATGTGCCCGAGTGCTCGTTGTCATGCCATCGAGCGTCTGGATAGACTCGATGACATCACATTCCGTGCTGATATGCACATAAAGTCGAATGTCGACTTCCAGTGTCGAACAACAAGACAACGAGAGAGGAGCACGCCACCATGTCCATTCGCGAGATCCCCATGTACATCGACGGCCAGGCCGTCCCGTCCCAGAGCCAGGAGTGGCGCGACGTGGTCAACCCGGCCACCCAGGAGGTGGTCGCGCGGGTGCCGTTCTGCAGCGCCGAGGAAGTCGACCGCGCCGTGGCCAGCGCCAAGGAGGCCTTCAAGACCTGGCGCAAGGTGCCGCTGGGCAAGCGCATGCGCATCATGCTCAAGCTCCAGGCGCTGATCCGCGAGCACACCGGTGAGCTCGCCGCGCTGATCACCGAGGAGCACGGCAAGACCCTGCCCGACGCCGAGGGCGAGGTGGGCCGCGGCCTGGAAGTGGTCGAGCACGCCTGCTCGATCACCTCGCTGCAGCTGGGCGAACTGGCCGAGAACGCCGCCAACGAGGTCGACGTCTACACCCTGAACCAGCCGCTGGGCGTGGGCGCCGGCATCACCGCCTTCAACTTCCCGGTCATGCTGCCCTGCTTCATGTTCCCGCTGGCCATCGCCACCGGCAACACCTTCGTGCTCAAGCCCTCCGAGCAGGACCCCAGCTCCACCCTGCGGCTGGTCGAGCTGGCCCACGAGGCCGGCGTGCCGGCGGGCGTGCTCAACGTGGTGCACGGCGGCCCGGACGTGGCCAACCAGATCGCCGACCACCCGGACATCAAGGCGCTCTCCTTCATCGGCTCGACCCATGTCGGCACGCAGCTCTACCGTCGTGCCAGCGAGGCCGGCAAGCGCATGCAGTCGATGATGGGCGCCAAGAACCACTGCGTGGTGATGCCCGACGCCAACCGCAGCCAGGCCATCAACAACCTGCTGGGCTCCGCCTTCGGTGCCGCCGGCCAGCGCTGCATGGCCAACTCCGTGGTGGTGCTGGTGGGCGAGGCCCAGGCGTGGCTCGAGGACATCGTCGAAGGCGCGCGGGCCATGAAGGTCGGCCCGGGCACCCAGCGCGATGCCGACCTCGGCCCGCTGGTCTCTTCGGCCGCCCGCGATCGCGTGGTACGCCTGATCGGCGCTGGCGAGCAGGAGGGCGCCAAGCTGCTGGTCGACGGCCGCGGCTGCCAGGTGGAGGGCTATCCGGACGGCAACTTCGTCGGCCCTACCGTCTTCGCCGACGTCAAGGCCGACATGACCATCTACCGCGAGGAGGTCTTCGGCCCCGTGCTGTGCGTGGTCAGCGTCGACACCCTGGATGAGGCGATCGAGTTCATCAACGCCAACCCCAACGGCAATGGCACCTCGATCTTCACCAACTCCGGCTGGGTGGCGCGGCGCTTCGAGACCGAGATCGACGTCGGCCAGGTGGGCATCAACGTGCCGATCCCGGTGCCGGTAGCCTACTTCAGCTTCACCGGCTCGCGCGGCTCCAAGCTGGGTGACCTGGGCCCCAACGGCAAGCAGGCGATCCAGTTCTGGACCCAGACCAAGACCGTCACCGCGCGCTGGTTCGAGCCCGAGAACGTCTCCAGCGGCATCAACAGCACCATCTCGCTGCACTGATACCGGCAAGGGCGTGAAACGCGGCCCCGTCTCGTGAGAGGCGGGGCCGTTTTTTATCTCAAGGGATGGCGCTAAGGGAAGCTTTCCCTAACGCTCGGGCACCCCGAGGGTGGCGAACAGCTCCGCGAGTTCCGGGGCCTCTCGTCTGGCCCGCAGGATGGTGGGGTCCACCACCGAGAAGCGGCCTGCCGAGGCTTGCAGGTACACCTTTCCGGTCGCCTCATCGACAAAGCGGACCTCCGGCACCTTGGCGATGCATTGCTTGAGGAAGGCACAGTTCCTGCCGATCGCCAGGGTGTCATCGTCGGGATAGACCTCCGCCGGGCATGTCGCGAGGGTGTTGATCTTCTTGTAGCGGTCGATGTTGACCATGCCCAGGGGAGCCAGGATGTGGAGCTCTTCGCGGGTGCCATGGGCGATGGTCGTCGGCGGGGTGTGCTTGGGAACGCTGTTGTCCAGGAAGACGTACTGGAGCCGGGGATGCCGGCTGTCCAGCCACTTGAAGAGCAGCCTGGGCATACCGTCATAGGCCTCCACGCAGTGCCCCAGAAAGTCCTCCACCGCCTTGTAACGCCCCCGCGTCAGCCCACGCTCCCAGCCGCGTTCCACCGTCGCCTCCGGCGGGGTGACGATGAAATAGAAGTACATGGTGGCGACATGTTTCGCATAGGTGGCATCCAGGAGTCGCGGTACCCTTTCCTGGGAGAAGCTGTCGAAGCGAAACCGGTCGATCAGCAGGTTCGGGATGGAGCGGTCGCGCTGGGCCTTGTCGCGGATGTAGCGGTCCAGCTTGGCATCAATGAGCTTGACCTCCTTGCCGGCCAGGCGGCCGGCATACTTGTAGGCTTCGCCCAGTGCGTCATAGTCGAGCAGGAGGCGGCGCCAGATGTCGGGGGAAATGGTGCCGTACTGGTCCGGTCGGATGCCCAGGTCCCGCAGGGTGTCCTTCAGGAAGGGGCGCAGGGAGCTCTTGCCTGCCGCCGAGGCCCCCTTGAGGCTGATCAGGATCGGCTCTCTGGCACAGGGGAGCCGGCCGTAGCCCTCGACGTTCATGGCCCGCGCGACATGGGGCGCGATCTGCTCACCGAGGTGGCGGCTGCCGAAGTCGTTACACACATGCTGGGTGATCAACCTCGCCAGCAGCTCCCGGTCCACCCCGATATGGCCCTGGGTGCCGCCGATCGAAGTCAGGACACGATAAGTGCTCTTGTAGATGGCCCTCTCCAGTTCGCCCCGGGCCGCCAGACCCTTGTCCTTGATGCCCTGGATCACGTCATGATGCCGTTCCTCGATGGACCGATGGTCCGTCTGCTGTGGCGGGGTACGGCGTTTGCCAAACCATCTGGACAGGAAGGAGTCTGGCTCGGGATCGACCTCCGTCGGTTCGGGAGCGAAGGCCGTGGCGAGGATGTTGCCCACCCTGCCGTGTATCTCGTCATACAGTCGGTCATAGACCTGGTGGAACGCCGGCAGATGGGGAGTCAGGTAGTCGGACAAGATCTTGAGCGTGATGCGGCGAAAGTGCTGCCCCAGCAGCTCCTCCTCTTCACCTTCGAGGACCACGACATCGGCCGTCACCTGCGCGATCAGCTCGTGCAGCACCAGGCGCTCTGCCCGGAACGCGACCAACTCCTCTTCCGGGAGCCCGGTGAGGGCCCTCAACTCAGGGATGTCGGACAGGCGAGAATAGACGTTGGCCGGTCGATGAATCGTCTCCAGGGGCTTGTAGCGCCTGGGCAGGTCGGCCTCGAGGCCGGGATTCCACGCCGAAAACTCGGCACCATCTCGATCAGCCATACCGGGAGTCCATGCATGCTGCGTCGTGTCGGGGCTTGACGAGGGCCTCGTCGGGCACCGCTTCGTGAGCCTTGCGACCTACAGGGATGTGGGAAGTGCGCCAGGCACGTCAGGAACGGGCCTCGCCGACCCTCCCGGCCGGGAAGGATGGCCGGCCCCCATGGAGCGATAGTGGCCGACCTCGCATCGTGGGGCAATCCCCGCGGGAGCTTGGTCGCCGGGGAAAGGAGGCGGGCCGCTTCATATGCGACTGGACAAGGTGGTTGACGTTGACGTTAGCTGTAGCTCTCGCCTGATCACAAGACCCACAACCCCAGGAGCGCCCCATGACCCAGCCCATCAGCCGATTTCCCGTTCCCGAGTCGATCCACGACCTGCCCGACGACATCCGCGACGCCATGCTGGCGGTGCAGGAGAAGGCCGGCTTCGTGCCCAATGTCTTCCTGATGCTGGCCCATCGCCCGGCCGAGTTCCGCGCCTTCTTCGCCTATCACGATGCCCTGATGGAGCGCGAGTCGGACACCCTGACCCAGGCCGAGAAGGAGATGATCGTGGTGGCCACCAGTGGGCGCAACCGCTGTCTCTACTGCGTGGTGGCCCACGGCGCCCTGGTGCGCATCTACAGCCAGGACCCGCTGCTCGCCGACCAGGTGGCCGTCAACCACCGCGTCGCCGACCTGAGCGAGCGCCACCGGGTGATGCTCGACTTCGCCTTCCACACGGGCCTGGAGGTGGGCGAACTCACCGACGCGTGGCAGACCCGCCTGCTCGAGGCCGGCTTCACCCTGGACGACATCTGGGACATCGGCGCCATCGCCGCCTTCTTCGGCATGTCCAACCGCCTGGTCACCCTCGCCGGTACCCCGCCCAACGAGGAGTTCTACCTGATGGGGCGGGTGCCGCGGCAGAAGTAGGTCTCGTTTACGTGGCCGGCTGAATACAAACCCCGTGCAGTCAGCAGTGGGAGATAGTCTGACACTCCTCCAGCAGTTGCAGCACCGGCATGAGCTGGCTCTCGTGCAAGCGTCACGAGGCCGGACGCCGGTCATGACGCCTCAAGGGAGGCTGGCCCTTCGGTAGCCGATGCCATCGAGGAAGATGTCGATCGCCTCGTCGGACAGCGCCCGCAGTTTCTCCTTGTCCGGCTCATCGACGAGGCCCAACAGGCATCGCAGCTGGATATCCCCGGTGAGGGAGTCGAGGAACAGCCGCGCACGGTTGTAGGGACTGCCTGGCTTGATCAGGCCCTCGTTCTCGGCCCAGGCGAAGTAGTCCGAGAGGCAGCGGTACGAGATGGAGGGGGCGGCGGAGAAGAAGGCCCGGCCCGCGTCCGGGAAATGCGGGCTCTCGGCCACCACCAGTCGATGGAGCTCCAGGGTGTTCGGGGCCAGCAGCACGTCGAAGAAGGCGTCGGCCATCTTGCGCAGTGCCCGATCCGGCGCCAACCCGATGAGATCGAGCGACACCATGGGGGTGACGATCTTCTGACACAGGTGGGAAATCAGCGCCGAGAAGAGCCCATCCTTGTCGCCGAAATAGGCATAGATGGTGCGCTTCGATCCTCCCACCTTGGCGACGATGGCGTCGACGCTGACGCGTGAGTAACCGCTTTCCAGGAAGAGCTCGGTTGCGGCATCGAGAATGGCTTCACGCTTCTTCGCTTGTGATGGGCGTGCCATGCGCTCCCTCGGCGATACGGAAAAGATACCTGAAAGTACCATACTACCCGGGGCCGTCGGATAGCAAACCGACGGCCCAGCCGCGTCGGTCGATGACGGGTCAGGGGCTTGAGGTAGGCAGCATGGCTCGAGCACGGGCTCGAGGCCCCGCCCGGCGCGTCCCGCCGATGTGGCCGCCCTGCAGGTGCCGCCTTCGACGAAGGTAGGGCATCCCGATCGAGAAATCGTTTGACAGCGAGGAGTCCGTGGGCGATCTTTGATCCAGATTGGTACGGTACAGTACCGTACCGAAGTTAAAACAAATCCAGCCAGCAGGAGGAAGACATGCGATTCGTGACCTTCGAACAGGATGGGCATCAGGGCCTGGCGATCGAGGAGCAGGAGGGGCTGCGAGGGCTGACAGTGAACGACGCCGGCTATCCAGGGGACCTTGCGCAGTTGCTGAAAGAGGGCGAAGCGACGCTGCAGAAGGCGCATCGACGGCTCGGTGGGGGCCGCTCCCTCGAGGGCGAGTCGATCCGTTTTCTGCCCCCTTTGCCGCGACCCGCGAAGATCATCTGCGTGGGACTTAACTATGCCGATCATACCAAGGAGAGCCCCTATGACCAGCCCGACTACCCGACGGTCTTCACGCGCTTCGCGTCCAGCTTGATCGGCCACAATGCGCCGATCATCCGTCCTGCAGGCTCAGAGCAGCTCGACTACGAAGGCGAGATGGCCGTCATCATCGGCACCGGTGGGCGCAACATATCGCGGGGCCGAGCGCTGGATCATGTCGCCGGCTATTCGATCTTCAACGATGCCTCGGTGCGGGATTACCAGTTCAAGTCACCCCAATGGACCATGGGCAAGAACTTCGATGCCACGGGCGCCTTCGGTCCCGCCTTCGTCACCGCCGAGGAGTTGCCACTGGGTGGGAAGGGTCTGCAGCTCAGGACCCTGCTCAACGGGGAGGTCGTCCAGCAGGCCAATACCGATGACCTGATCTTCGATGTGGCAGACTTGATCTCCATCATCAGTGAAGTGCTGACCCTGGAGCCCGGCGACGTGCTGGTCACTGGCACGCCCGCCGGCGTCGGTTTCGCCAGGACCCCGCCGCTCTACATGCAGGAAGGTGATGTCTGCAGCGTCGAAGTCGAGGGGCTGGGGACCCTGATAAACCCGGTGTCCAGATAATCCTCTGACCGCGCACCAGCGATCTCGAAGCCGTGGAGGGAAGGGAGAGCGGAATCCAGGGAGATAGATCAGGACATGGGCCGAAGGGGAGTCGCTCCTCCTCGGCGGGAAGCAAGACAAGAATCCGTGTTTCCTTGGCTGTACCTCCTAGCGGTGAATAACGACAACAGCGAAGAAATGGAGCGAATATGCTTAGGGTCAAAGATATCCATCATGTGGTGTATCGCCACGCCGACCTGGAAGCGCTCGAAGCCTTCCTCGGCGACTTCGGCATGGTGGTGGCGTCCAGGGACGACGATCGGGTGTTCTTCCGGGGCGCCTGCTCGGCCCCCTACATCTATATCGCCGAGCGTGCCGAGACGCCATCCTTCGGCAGCATTGCCTTCGAGGTCGAGAGTCGCGACGACCTGCTGAAAGCCGCCGCCCTGGAGGGCGCCTCCGAGGTGCAGGCGCTCGACAGGCCAGGCGGCGGGGAGCGGGTGATACTCCACGACCCTGCCGGCCGTCAGGTCGATATCGTCCATGGCATCTCGACAGTGGAGCCGCTGCCGATGCGACCCGCCCTGACCTACAACACCGCCGACAGCAAGCAGCGGTTCGGTGATACGCAACGACCAGAACCGGGCCCCGCCCAGATCCTCCGGCTCGGGCATATCGCCTTGGGCGTCCAGGATCTCCACGCGAACCTCCAGTGGTATACGACCGTCCTGGGCATGTTGCCGTCCGACATGGTGGTCGAAGAACAGCGGGATAACCCCCATGCCGTCTTCCTGCGGATCGACCGCGGCGATGACTGGACGGACCATCACACCGTCGCCCTCTTCGGTGCCCCCAGAGATCACGTCCATCACTCCTCGTTCGAGGTTCAGGATGTGGACTCCCAGTATCTCGGCAACCAGTGGTTGACGCAGCGGGCATGGACACCCTTCTGGGGGGTAGGCCGACACCTGCTCGGCAGTCAGGTGTTCGACTACTGGTACGACACCTCGGGCAACATCGTCGAGCACTTCACCGACGGCGACCTTTACAACCGCGAGTCGCGAACCGGCTACGTGGAGGGAGGAAGCAACACCCTCTACCAATGGGGACCCGACATGGCGATCGAGGACTTCCTCGGTCATGAGTGACGGTGAGCCCGCTCGCAGCCTGACCAGGACGAGAAAGGGGCGTGGGCGATAACCCTCGACGACAACAGCCCCGTCCCCCTCCGCTCGACACTCCAACAATACACAACAAGTTCAGGAGTCAGATGATGAACCTCAAGCTGATTTCCCCCCTTGCCCTGGCACTCCCCCTGGCACTCCCCCTGGTACTCTCCGGCTGCGGCGAAGAATCCGCCCAGGCCATGGAGACGATCAATCTCAGGGTCGGGGCCAGCCATCCGGAATCCCTGCCATGGGTGGGCGCCATTTCCGATCACTTCATCCCCGAGGTCGACCGCCGCATCGCCGAGCTGGATCTGGACTACCGGATCAACTGGCAGGAGTCCTACGGGGGCAAGCTGTACAAGGCCAACGCGACCCTCAGCTCGGTGTCGCAGGGCATCGTGGATATCGGCTGGGTGTTCAGCACCCTGGAGGGTTCCCGACAGCCCTTGACGCAGGTCACCGCCTATACGCCGGGCGTTACGGATGACCCGGCGATCATGATGGATGTCTTCAACGAGCTGAATCGCTCCGTGCCGGCGTTGAAGGCCGAATGGGAAGGCAATAACACGGTCTTCCTCGGCGCAACTGCCAGCGATCCCTTCCAGATCTTCACGGCCTTCCCCCTCGACTCCCTGGATGACCTGCAGGGCCAGAAGATCTCGGCGGCGGGGGTGCTGTCTTCCTGGCTGCGCGGGACGGGCGCCGTGGGGGTGCAAGGGGCCTTGCCCGATTTCTACATGCAGGTTCAGACGGGCGTCTCCAATGGCAGCCTGGTGCTGCCGTCCGGTGCCTTCAGCATCAAGCTCCACGAGGTGGCGCCTTACCTGACGAAGGTGAACCTGGGTTCCACCTATTTCGGTGGGCTGGCCATCAACAAGGATACCTTCGAGGGTCTGCCTGCCGAGATCCAGAAGATCCTGCTGGAGGCCGGGGATGTCTACTCCGAGAACGTCGGGACAGGGGCGATGGGCCTCTACGACGAGGGCATGGCGGCGATGGAGGAGAACCCCGAGGTCACCATCCTCACCTGGTCGGACGAGCAGACCCGGGAGTGGATCGACACCCTGCCGAACCTGGCGAAGGAATGGGTCGAGGACAATCGCGCCAAAGGTCTGCCTGCCGGGGAAGTCCTCCAGGCCTATATGGACGCCATGCGCAAGCGGGGCATCGAGCCCATGCGTGCCTGGGACCAGGAAATCTAGTGGTGGAAACCTCGGTGAAGAGGCTGCCCGGGAATGGGCATCGATGGATCACGCACAGGGACGTTCATCGACGACGCGACGTCTTCGGGTATCGCCGGCGGAAACGCCTTCATCGAGCCCCTTGCATCCATGACGTCTCCCTGTTCCTGGCCGCGCTCGGTTCGGCAGGGCGCCAGGACAGCGAAAGGAGGTCGGAAAATGAGCAATACAAGAATGATCAATGAATGGTTCGGCCGTGTCGTCGATGGGCTCAATGCCGTGGGGTCGCTGCTGATATTCGCGATGATGGTCCTGGTGTGCGCGGATGTGGCGTCCAGGTCTCTGCTCAATCAACCCATCTATGGCGTCACGGAGCTGATGTCGCTGTCCATCGTGGCGATCGTCTTCCTGCAGATGGCCAGCACGTTGAGGCATCGGCGCATGGCGAAGGCGGATATCTTCATCGAGAAGTTCATCACGACGTCCCCCGTGGCGGGACATGTCCTGAGTGCCGTGTACAGCCTGGGCGGCATCCTGGCCTGTGTCCTGATCGTCTACGGCACCTACCCGCTATGGGCGCAGGCATGGCACGCCAATGAGTACATCGGCGTCCAGGGCCTGCTCACCGTGCCCACCTGGCCGGTGAAGACCGTCATCCTGATCGGTGGCAGTGCCACCGGAATCCAGTACCTCATCGATGCGCTGCAGGACCTGGCTTCCGCAAGCGACCACTACAAAGAACGGAAGGGGGGCTGAGCCATGTCCGCCATAATCATTGGGCTGATCGCGATCGCCGCGATGCTGATTGCCATCTATCTGGGCGTGCACATCGCCATCGCCCTGATCCTGATCTCCTTCGTCAGCCTCTGGCTGATGCTGGACCCGTCCCTCGCCCTGCGGATGGTGGCTTCTGCCGCCAATGACGCGATCCAGGACAGCCTCTATGGCGTGGTCCCGCTCTTCGTGTTGATGGGGCTCTTCGTCTCTGTCTGTGGCGTCGGGCGGGACACCTTCGATGTGGCCGGCTGGTTGCTGAGGAAAATCCGGGGAGGGCTCGGCATGGCCACCGTCGGTTCGAATGCCGCCTTCGCCGCCATCACGGGCGTCAGCATCGCCTCCGCCGCCGTCTTCAGCAAGATCGCCGTACCCGAGATGATGCGTCACGGGCATACCAGCCGCTTCTCGGTGGGCGTCGTCGCCGCCAGTTCGGTGCTCGGGATGCTGATTCCCCCCAGCCTGCTGCTGATCATCTACGGGGTGCTAGCCGAGGAGTCGATCGGCCGGCTCTTCATCGCGGGGGTCATTCCGGGGCTGCTGCTGGCGGGCTGCTTCTGCCTGCTGATCGTGGTGCTGGCCAGGTTCTTCCCCGACTTCGTGGGCAATGCCGACAGTCTGCAGCAGCACCCCGATGAGGAAAGGGCGGAAACCCTGGCGTCCCTGCTCAAGAAGGGCGTCCCCATCCTGGCCCTGATCGTCCTGGTGCTGGGCGGCATCTACTCGGGCATCTTCACGCCGATGGAGGCCGGCGCCGTGGGGGCCCTGGGCGCCTTCATCATGACGCTGCTGCGGGGGAAGTTGACGCCGAGCAGGTTCTGGAAGGTGCTGGTGGAAACCGGGCATGTCTCGGTCTCCGTCCTCTTTCTCATCATCGCCGCGAGTCTCTACAGCAGGATGTTGGCGATGAGCGGCGTGCCCGAGCAGATCACCCACCTGATGATCGGCTCCGGGCTGGGGGCGGTCGGGTTCGTCCTCATGTACCTGCTGGTCATCCTGCTCCTCGGCTGCGTGCTCGACTCGGTCTCCATCCTGTTGATCATGGTGCCCATCGCGCTGCCCATCTCCGCTAGCTTCGGGATGGACCCGACCTGGTTCGGCATCATCACCGTGGTGGCCGTGGAGATCGGCTTGATCACCCCACCCTTCGGGTTGTCCGTCTATACGGTCAAGGCCTCGCTGGATGATCAGAGCGTGGCCCTGAAGGAAGTCTTCGTGGGCGTGATCCCCTTCGTCCTTTGCATGTTGTGCGTGCTGCTGATTCTGGCGGCATTTCCCTGGCTGAGCCTGGTGCTGGCTCGCTGATTATCGACCATTACAAGAACCGGAGTCGATCATGAGTAACGATACCCTGACCAAGGATTTCATCGTCGGTGTCTGCAAGGAGAAGGGCTTTCTCGCCAAGCAGATGTATGTCGTCTCGACCACCTCCGCGGGGGACATGGACAGGATTCTGGCGAACCTCGAGGAGCATCTCGCCTATCAGGTAGAGCTGGAAAGGCGAGGCATCATGTTTTCCGCGGGACCCGTGTTCTCGGAAGATGGCCAGTCATGGCATGGCGAAGGGATGGTCGTCATTCGGGCGGATTCTCTGGATGAGGCCCGTGACATCGCCGGCGCCGACCCGATGCATCGCAGCGGGGCACGCAACTTCACTGTTCGCCCCTGGCTGATGAATGAAGGCACGATCCAGATCCGGGTGAACTATTCCGACGGTAGCGTTGAGGTGGTTTAAACAACCTGGCGTCGCTCCCATGGATGGGGCGGCCGGATGACTCGATGCGCGACTAACAACGACAACACTTCAAATTAAAAGTGATACATAATGAATAAAAAATATATGTTTTGGCTCTCTGTCGCCATGCTTGGCAGCATGATCCTGACCGAAGCGCAAGCCGCAAGCTGGAGTGACACCTTCCTCGGCTACCGCTATGGCACTCAGTTTCACGAGCCTGGCATCGAGGAAGAGATTGAACAGCATATCGTGCAGTTTTCCCATGTCAGTGGCTATAAGTACGGATCCAATTACTTCAATGTGGATTTCATTCAGTCCGACCGGAATGATGCAGTCAACGGTGGTGGTTCCGGGGCCATTAATGTTTACTCGGTCTATCGTCATCAATTGCATTACGGAAAGCTGTTCGGAGAGCCGTTGAGTTTCGGCCCCGTCAGGGATGTGGCCTTGACGGCTGGATTCGACCTGAGTCACAAGAACAGTAGCTTTGCATCCCGTAAACGGATGCTGTTATTGGGGCCAACGCTCAAGTTCGATCTGCCAAGAGGGTTTGTCGATCTGAGTGTCTTGCTAGCTCGTGAATGGAATCACTGTGGTCTCGATATCTGTCGTCTCGAAGGTAACCAGGACAGCATCGATTTTGATCCCTACTATCAGTTCAGCCTGGCATGGGGGGTTCCTTTCGAAGCCGGCAGCCTTCCGATGAAATTTCAGGGTTTTTTTAATTACAACACCGAAAAGGGGGGCGATTACTTTGGTGTGGCGACGAAGCCGGAGCAACTTTCCCGCACCTCGCTCATGCTCGATGCAGGTGAGCTCGCCTGGGGAAGCAGCAATAACCTATGGGTAGGTGTCGGGTATGAGTTATGGAGGAACAAATTCGGAAACCACGGCAAGCCAGGCGTCGATGTTGATGCCATCACCTTCAATGCCGAGTGGCACTTCTAGAGCCTGATGATTTTCTGGTTCGTTGGTCCTGTCAATTGCGTAGCAATTCGCGGGGGAAGTTGGTGGGATGTCAGGCCAGCTTTCTCGGGGGCTTTCTGAGATCTAAACACTACTTCGAGGTGAATATGAATAATACCTTGCATCACTATGTTGACGGCGAAAGGCTCGCCGGCCAGGGGAATCGCTTTCACGATGTGTACGATCCGGCGACCGGCCAGGTGACGGCACGCCTGCCCCTGGCCGATGAAGCCGAGGTGGCCCAGGCCGTCGCCGCGGCGAAGCGTGCCTTCCCGTCCTGGTCCGCCATGACCCCCTTGCGCCGTGCCCGGGTCATGAGCCGCTTCAAGGCGCTGCTGGACGAGCATGCCGATGAGCTCGCCCGCATCATCTCCATGGAGCATGGCAAGGTGCATTCGGATGCCATGGGCGAGGTGCGGCGAGGGATCGAGGTGGTGGAATTCGCCTGCGGGGGGCCTCATCTGCTCAAGGGGGAGGTCACCGAGAACATCGGCACGGACATCGACTCCCTCTCGCTGCGCCAGCCCCTGGGAGTCGTTGCCGGTATCACACCGTTCAACTTCCCCGCCATGGTGTCGCTGTGGATGTTCCCCGTCGCCCTGGTGTGCGGCAACACCTTCGTGCTCAAGCCTTCGGAGCGCGATCCGTCGGCCGCCCTCTTCCTGGCGGAGCTGCTGGAGCGAGCGGGGCTGCCCGATGGCGTCTTCAACGTCATCAACGGCGACAAGGAGGCGGTGGATGCGCTCCTCGCGCATCCCGACGTCCAGGCGGTGAGCTTCGTCGGCTCCACGCCGATCGCCCGCTACGTCTATGCCACCGGCTGTGCCAACGGCAAGCGAGTGCAGGCCCTGGGTGGCGCCAAGAACCACATGGTCGTCATGCCCGACGCCGACCTGGACAAGGCGGCGGATGCACTGATGGGCGCCGCCTACGGCTCGGCCGGCGAGCGTTGCATGGCGATCTCGGTGGCGGTGGTCGTGGGGGACGAGGTCGCCGATGCCCTGGTCGAGCGCCTGGCGCCTCGCGTTCGCACCCTCAAGGTGGGGCCCAGCAGCGACGAGACCGCCGAGATGGGGCCGTTGATCACCGCGGCGCACCGGGACAAGGTGGCCTCCTACATCGGCATCGGCGTGGAGGAGGGGGCCGGGCTGGTGGTCGATGGGCGCGACGTCGCCATCGCCTCGCCCGGTCACGAGGAAGGCTTCTTCCTCGGGGGGAGCCTGTTCGACCATGTCACCCCCCAGATGCGCATCTACCGGGAAGAGATCTTCGGCCCCGTGCTGGGCATCGTGCGCGTCGACAGCTGGGAAGAGGCGCTCGACCTGATCAATGCCCATGAGTATGCCAACGGGACGGCCATCTTCACTCGCGATGGTGATGCGGCCCGGCGCTTCGCCCACCGGATCGAGGTGGGCATGGTCGGCGTCAACGTACCCATTCCCGTGCCGATGGCCTTCCATAGCTTCGGTGGCTGGCGCAACTCGCTGTTCGGCGATCACCATCTGCATGGCCCCGAAGGCATGCGCTTCTATACCCGCCTGAAGACCATCACCTCCCGCTGGCCCACCGGCATCCGGGCCGGCGCCGACTACGTCATGCCGACCATGGAGTAGCCGGCGCCGGATTCCCCCGCCCGGCCATGGCGTCACCGGCGGCGGGATCCGGCCTCATGCGAGGCGGTGGGGCAGGACCCTGCCGCCAGTCGAGTCAAGGGCGCCCGCTGCGTCGAGCGCCCCAGTCAAGGAGTCATCTCATGGCTGCCATCGATGCCCGAGCCGTCGAAACGCTCTTCACGGAAGCCCGTACCCACAATGTCTGGTACGACTTGGACATCCGCGAGGAGACGCTTCGCGAGCTCTATCACCTCATGCAGCACTGTCCCACTTCCATGAACTGTCAGCCGCTGAGGATTCTCTTTCTCAGGAGTCCGGCGGCCAAGCAACGCCTCAAGCCGGCGCTGTTGCCCGGCAACGTGGAGAAGGCCATGACGGCGCCGGTGGTCGCGGTGCTGGGCTACGATACCGCCTTCTATGAGCACCTGCCGCGGACGTTCGCCCACAGCCCCGGGGCCAAGGCGATGTTCGAGGAGGACCCGGCGTTCGCCGATGTCACGGCCTTCCGGAACAGCTCCATCCAGGGCGGTTACTTCATCCTGGCGGCTCGTGCCCTGGGGCTGGACGTGGGGCCCATGTCCGGTTTCGACCATCGCCTCGTCGACCAGGAGTTCTGGCCGGACGGCAGGGTGAAGAGCAACTTCCTGTGCAACCTGGGGTTCGGGGATGCCTCGGCGCTCTTCCCCCGAGGCGAGCGCTTCGCCTTCGACGAGGCCTGCGGGTGCCTGTAGGCCACGGTCGCCCGTTCTTCCCGGGCGGTCAGTCATCCAGGGAGGCGCTGGTCCGTTCGGTCGCCAGGATGACGTCCCGGGTCGCTACGTCTTCCTCCGCGATTTCCTCGGTGAGGAAGTCCAGCAGGGCCCGGACCGAAGGCAGCAGGCAGCGCCGGGAAGGGAAGACGGCATGCAGGATCCCGCCGCGTGGCACCCAGCCCGGCAGCACATCGACCAACCAGCCGGCCTGGAGGTCGCGCCCGGCGACCAGTAGGGCCAGCTTGACCACGCCCATCCCGGCCAGGGCCGCCTCATGCAGCGTTTCGGCGCTGTCCGTCACCAGGCGGGGGCGATGAGGGATCTGGGCGGTGACCCCGTCGGGGCCGACCAGATCCCAGCGATGCTGCTTGTCGGGCTGGTCGAAATCCAGGCTGGGTAGCTGGCACAGGTCGGCGGGCGTGCGGGGCAGCGAGTGGTTCTCGAACAGGCCGGGGGCCGCCACTAGCCGCTGGGGGCTGCGCGACAGGATCTTCATGGTCAGGTCGCTGTCTTCCAGGGGCGGGAAGCGGATCCGGATCGCCATGTCGAAGCCTTCCTTGACCACGTCCACCCGGCGACTGGTGGCCTCCACCTGGATATCGACCTTGGGGTACCGGGCCATGAAGCGGACCAGCAGGGGGGTGATCAGGTAATGCAGCACGCTCGGCGAACAGCTCAGTCGTATCACGCCCCGGGGCTCGGCGCGATTAAGCTGGATCAGTTCATCAGCCGCTTCCGCCTCCACCAGCATCGCCACGCAATGCCGGTAATAGGCCTGGCCGATCTCGGTCACCGAAAAATGGCGCGTCGAGCGATTCACCAGCCGAGTTTCCAGGCGCTCCTCCAGTTGGCCGATGCGACGACTCAGCTTCGACTTGGGGATCCCCAGGGCGCGACCGGCCGGTGCGAACCCCCCGTGATCCACTACCTGCACGAAGTAATAGAGGTCATTGAGGTCCTGCATTCTATTGTCCTGTTAATGCAACGGTCTGTGCCGGATGTGCCGTCTAGTGGGTTCGTCGTTCATTTAATAGGCTTCTTGTCATCGAGGCTACCGGCCTCCCTACAACACTCAGGAGCCGACGATGAAGAAGATCCAAGCGGTATACGGCGCCCCCCGCGGTCACTGGGTCGGTGACGGCTTTCCCGTGCGTTCCCTGTTCACCTATGAGCGCATGGGGGCCGAGCACATCAGCCCCTTCCTGATGCTGGATCACGCCGGTCCCTACACCTTCAAGCCGGCCAAGCGGCCTCGCGGCGTGGGACAGCACCCCCACCGCGGCTTCGAGACCGTGACCCTGGTCTACGAAGGGGAGCTGGAGCACCGCGATTCCACCGGCAGCGGCGGCAAGATCGGCGAGGGGGACGTGCAGTGGATGACTGCCGGTGCCGGCATCATCCACGAGGAGTACCACTCCCGGGCCTTCACGGAGCGCGGTGGCAAGCTGGAGATGGTGCAGCTCTGGGTCAACCTGCCCGCTCGCGACAAGGATACCCCGGCAGCCTACCAGACGCTGCTCGATGCCGACATTCCCAGCGTGCCGCTGGACGACGAGGCCGGCCGGGTACGGGTGGTGGCAGGTAGCTATCTTGGACATGAGGGACCGGCCAGTACCTTCACGCCGATCAACATGTGGGACGTGCGGCTGGCCTCTGGCAGGCATGCCACCCTGCCGGTGCCGGAGGATCACACCACCCTGTTGGTGGTGCTGGGGGGCACCGTCCAGGTCAATGGCGAGACCATCGTGCGCGACGAGGCCGTGGTGAGCTTCGAGCGTCGCGGCGAGGAGCTGCACCTGGAGGCCAACAACGACGCCAAGTTGCTGCTGCTGAGCGGCGAGCCCATCGAGGAGCCGGTCGTCGGCCACGGGCCCTTCGTGATGAACAGCGTGGAGGAGATCCACCAAGCCTTCGCCGACTTCCAACGCGGGAAGTACGGCGCCCTGAACGACTAGCGGGGGGATTTCCGCTGGCGTGCTTGCCCGGCAGCCGGGCTGCCGGGCCATTCCAACCTGACGAAAGGAGACCCACCATGTCCTTTACCTACAACCGCCTGGACAAGGATGACGTGGCCCTGTTGATGGTCGACCATCAGGCCGGCCTGCTGTCCCTGGTGCGCGACTACAGCCCGGACGACTTCAAGAACAACGTGCTGGCACTGGCGGATATCGCCAAGTTCTTCGATATCCCCACCATCCTCACCACCAGCTTCGAGACCGGCCCCAACGGCCCCATTGTGCCGGAACTCAAGGAGATGTTCCCCCAGGCGCCCTACCTCGCCCGTCCGGGCCAGATCAACGCCTGGGACAACGAGGAGTTCGTCGCCGCCATCAAGGCCACCGGCAAGAAGCAGCTGCTGGTCGCTGGCGTGGTCACCGAGGTCTGCGTGGCCTTCCCGGTGCTCTCCGCCCTGGAGGAGGGCTATGAGGTGTTCGTGGTCACCGACGCCTCCGGTACCTTCAACCAGACCACCCGGGAGGCCGCCTGGGATCGCATGTCCCAGGCCGGTGCCCAGCTGATGACCTGGTTCGGTGTCGGCTGCGAGCTGCACCGTGACTGGCGCAACGACATCGAAGGCTTCGGCGGCCTGCTGGCCGGCCACCTACCGGCCTACGCCAACCTGATTCAAAGCTACAACCAGCAGACTCAGGGCTAAGTGCGGTCGGCTCGGTCCCGAGCGATGGTTCAGGGGGGCGCCTATTCTGAAGGCGGCCCCCTCGAGGGCCGAGCCCCATTCGCCAGTTTCGGAAGGATACCCCCATGAGCACTCTCGTCGATGATCGCGACCTGGCCTCGTCCCGCGACTGCCCGGTCGTCGAGGGCAAACGCCAGGTCCAGCATGTCGCTCCCCGTACCGCCGATGTGGGCGGGATTCCCGTCAATCGGGTCTTGCCCTCCCGCCACCGTCGCCTGGTGGGCGCCTGGTGCTTCCTCGACCATGCCGGACCGGCCATCTTCAAGGGCGATTCCCGTGGGCTGCGCGTCGGCCCGCATCCGCATATCGGCCTGCAGACCTTCACCTGGATGATCGAGGGCGAAGTGCTGCACCGTGACAGCCTGGGCAACCAGCAGGTGATCCGTCCCGGGCAGGTCAACCTGATGACCGCCGGACGCGGCATCAGCCATACCGAGGAGTCGGTGACTGGCGAGACGCACCTGCATGCCGCCCAACTGTGGATCGCCCTGCCGGAGGCCGACCGCCGCACCGACCCGCGCTTCGACCACTACCCGGAGCTGCCGCGCTGGCAGGAGGCGGGGGTGGACTTCACCCTGTTGACCGGCGAATTCGCGGGACGGCGGGCACCGACCCTGGCCTTCTCGCCGCTGGTGGGCCTGGATCTCTTCAGCCGGGAGGCGAGCGCCCTGCGGCTGACGCTGCGGGAAGACTTCGAGTACGGCGTGCTGCCCCTGGAGGGCGAGCTGGACATCGAGGGCGACACTTTCCTGCCCAACGAGCTGGCCTATCTGGGTTGCGGGCGCGAGGCCGTCACCCTGTCCCTCCCGGCGGGTGGCCGGGCCATCCTGGTGGGGGGCGAGCCGCTGGACGAGGAGATCCTGATCTGGTGGAACTTCGTCGGCCACAGCAAGGCCGAGATCGCCGAGGCGCAGCGGGACTGGGAAGTCGGCAGCGCGCGCTTCGGCAGCATCCCCGGCTACGACGGTGAACCGCTGATGCCGCCGCCACTGCCCTGGCAGGCATAGCGAGACGCCAAGGTTTCCCCGACCGCGAAGGACATCGCATGACCGAACTCCAATCCGCAGCGCCATTGTCGGGCGGCGATGGCGTCACCATCCGCATCCATCACCGGGTCCGCCCCGATGCCAAGGACCGTTACGAGACCTGGCTGCGCCAGATCATCGAGGCCGCCTCTCGTTATGCCGGTCACCAGGGCGTGCATATCCTGAGACCCCACGAGGGCGGCCAGGACTACGAGATCGCGGTGCGCTTCGCCTCCGAGGCCCAGGCCGAGCGCTGGCGCTCGTCCGACGACCGCCGCGAGCTGATGGACGACATCCGCGACGCCCTGCAGCAGGATGAAGCGGTCGAGATCCTCAGCGGCATCGACTACTGGTTCACGCCGCCGACTGCCACCAGCAAGCAGCCCGTACGCTGGAAGCAGTGGCTGGTCACCACGGGCGTCATCTGGCCGCTGACCCTCGTGGTGCCGCTGCTCTGGCAGCCGCTGTTCTCCCTCTTTCCGCTGCTCGATACCTGGGGGCTGCGGCACGGGATCATCGCCGCCACCATCGTGGCGTTGGTGGTGTATGTGGTCATGCCGCGAGTGGTACGGCTGGTGGCAAGCTGGATGTTCAAGTAGTGCTCGAGCGGGCGCCCCTCCATCAGTCGGTGACTAACGCTGGATGGGCGAGCGCAGGCAATGGTCAGGCAAGGGGGGCTGGGGCCTCCCCGCGACTTTCGAGAAGATGGCGGCGTGATGGGCGACGATCGGCACGAAGCAGGCTCCGCCGGCGCCGACAACCAACCACCAGTCAGTGCAGGTAGCCATAGGCACCGGTCAGCCCTGGCAGCAGCATTCGGCCGCCCCGGCGTTGCTGGGAATGGGGAGGGTATCCGCTGGCGTTCCCGTCGAAGGCCGGCTTCACCCTCGACGACATCTGGGACATCTGGGACATCGGCGCCACCGGCGCCATCGCCGCCTTCTTCGGCATGTCCAACCGCCTGGTCACCCTCGCCGCCACCCCGCCCAACGAGGAGTTCTACCTGAGGGAGCGGGTGCCGCGGGAAAAGTGAGGCACCCTACTTCATGAGGAACTGATGGTAATGCAGCTCAAGGGCTTCTCTGTTGGGCCTTTGCTCCGGGCTACGGGGGAGTGAGATTTTCTGGCCATTGAGCTGCTTCATGCTTTCAAGTAGTGGGCCATCTTTGGTTGCCAGCAGCTCCTCATTGAGATGGATTTTATAGTCTGTATCGATACCGACCAAGCCGGCATCATAGGCCCGGTGGTGAAGGCGAGTAAGCGAAATCCCGTTACTGACCTCGACAGTACTGGCCTGATGGTTGTCGGGAATGATATGGGCAGCCTCAAGCAACTGAGGTACGGGTAACCCCGTCATGGCACAGCGATTGGAGTAAGCTTGCATGACTCTGGCACGAAATTCCGCTTGGTGTACTCGAGTCTTAACCTCACGGATGATGTAACGTTTCTCAAGGTCATCGACCTGGTAGCCTGCTGTTGGCTCAGCTACATTTCGCATGACGCCGATTTGGTCATGCATGCTGATGTGACACATTTCCTGACCTGTGTCGACGTTATCTATATAGCAAGGCCACAAAGGAAAATATCGGCCAGGTGCGACTCCCATAAGGTAAATGATTGGATCTTTTCGTTCGTAGCTGATCACCAGCTGACGATTCGCTGGTTTCGCGAGTCCTCCTGATTCAAGCGAATACCAGAAGCCGCCATCATCACTCGCTCCATCGGAATAGATGTTGATGCGTCCTTGTTTTGGCACCACGGTCTTTATGCTCAAGATCCCATCCGGCATCTGCTTAGGCTTGAAGATGCCGATGGCACGGCTGGCGAGGAAGAAGGCTCCACCGTCGAAGGGGACCGGTTTGGCAATTACATCCCAGGGTACGTCGCTAGAGTATTCTTGCAAGATTGCCTTCAGGCGCTGGAAGGCCGCTTGTCGAATACGGGTATCGATATTCAGCAAAGCTGACTCCTTGGAGAATGCCTTCCGTATTCAGCCATCCTAATCAAGATGGCTGGCTTTTACACTCCTCCAATAGCTGCAGCACCGGCGCCAGCTGGCTCTCGTGCAGCAGCAGCACGCTGTTGCCGGCCTCGCCCTCGGGGGGGGCGATCACGGCGAACTCGCCTTCCTCCAGGTGGAATTCGTGGATCTCGCGGGAGCCGTCGGGCGTCTCGCAGTGGATGGCGCGGTAGGCGTCGTCCTCGCCGTAGGTGAGGCGGTGGTAGACCTTGAAGAAGGTGTAGAGCATGAGCCCCCGCTCGAAGGCCGGCCAGCGGGCGGGGCTGGTGCGGGTCTCGTCGTCCAGCGCCTGGCCGGCGGCCTCGGCGGCGGCGATGGCGGCGGCCAGCGGCCCGGCCAGCAGCGAGGCGGTGTCGCGGGGCAGGGGCGCCTGGGCCTCGAAGGCCCGGTGATAGTGGGTGGCAACATCGCGCAGGTCGTCCAGCGAACCGGTCCGGTGGTCGCTGTGCTTGAGGTCGGCGGGTTCGAAGTAGCCGTTCTCCCAGCCATGGATCACGCGCAGGAGCAGCCGGCCATCGGCCATGGGCTGGCCGACCAGTGCCTCGATGGCCACGCGCAGGTGCAGGTGGCGCTCGGGTACCAGGTTGTCGAAGGCGGAGTAAGGGGCGGCGAAGATGGCATGCAGGCGCCCGGGGGCGTGTTCCTTGGCTTCAGTAAACGGCATGAGCGGGTTCCCAGCGAGGATGGTCGTTCGAAATCCGGCGTTGTTGTGTCATGCTATCGGATCGAACGTTATGTCGGCCCCTGTGGCCGTAACTTGAGGTTCGTTCACAATATTACATCCACTGTCGCCAGGGGAGTCCCGCCGCACCTTGCCGCGCGGGCTGAGAGGGCCATGAGCGCCGACCCTGGAACCTGATCCGGTTCACACCGGCGGAGGAAGCGCGACATGCCCTACCTGACGTCTGCCGTGCTCGGCGCGGCGCTGCTCTGTTTTGCCGTTCTCGGCCTCAGGGCCCGCCGTGCCGGCGGCCCCCTCGACGACTATGTCACCGCCCGCAACTCCCAGACCGCCTCGACCCTGGGGCTGTCGTTCCTGGCCTCGAGCATGGGGGCCTGGATTCTCTTCGCACCGCCGGAGATCGGTGCCTTCGTCGGCCCGGTGGCGCTGGCCGGCTACGCCATCGGCTCGTCGTTGCCGTTCCTCGTGCTGGGGCTCTACGGCCCGGCGATCCGCCGTCACCTTCCGGAAGGGCGCAGCATCGGCGAGTTTGCCGAGGCCTGCTACGGACCCGGGGTGCGCCGTTGGGTATCGCTGGTCTCGATCCTCTACATGGCCTGCTTCCTGGCGGCGGAACTGACCGCCATCGGCGCCATCGCCGCGCTGCTCTCCGAGGTGCCGCCGGCGCTGGTGGTGATGGGCGTGGCGGTGGTCACCCTGGTCTATACGGTGCTGGGGGGGCTGCGCGCCAGCCTGGCCACCGACCGCTGGCAGGCGTGGCTGCTGCTGGCCCTGCTGGCACTGGTCGGTGGGGTGGCGGTATGGCGGCTGCCGGAGATGCCGGTGGGGGCGGTGATGCCCTCGATTCCGGTGGGCAGTGCCCTGAGCGTGGCGCTGACGCTGGTGATCGCGGTGACCGCGGCCAACCTCTTCCATCAGGGTTACTGGCAGCGCATCTGGTCGGCCGAGAATGATCGGGCGCTGGGTCGTGGCGCCCTGCTGGGCGGGGTCAGCACCCTGCTGGTGATCCTGGCGATCGGTGCCCTGGGCATGCTGGCGGCCATGAGCGGGCTGCCGCTGGGCGAGCCGCCGATTCCCTTCTTCGCGCTGCTGTCCGCCGCGCCGGCGTGGCTGGGCCTGCCGGCACTGGTGCTGGCGGTGACCCTGGTGGCCTCCAGCGTGGATACCCTGCAGAACGCCATCGCCTCGCTGGCGGTGGCCAGCGCCGGCCGGCGCGGGCTCTCCGTCGGGGCGGCGCGTCTGGCCACGGTGGTGCTGATGGTCCCGGTGGTGTGGGTGGCGCTGCAGGGGCTCTCGGTGCTGCGCCTGTTCCTGATCGCCGACCTGCTGTGTGCCGCCATCGTGGTGCCGGTGCTGCTGGGCCTGTGGCGGCGCATGAGCCCGCTGGCGGCGGTGGCCGGCGGCGTGGCGGGTCTGCTCGGCGCCATCCTGCCCGGCTGGGTGGCCCAGGGCAGCCTGGCGGGCGGAGTGCTGGTGGCCAGCTTCCCGGACAGCATCCCGACCCTGCCGCCGTTCCTCGGCGCCCTGCTGGCGTCCACCCTCGTCAGCCTGTTGATCGCCTGGCGCCGGCCGGCTTCCCGATTCCCCCTGGCACGCGAAGGAGACGCCCGATGACCACCCGCTCGACCTGGAACGCCTGGGCCGCCGGCCGCGAATCGGCACGCATCACCGACTGGCTGCGTGAGATCAGCGAGCCCGACTGGTCGGCCACGGTGAACCATCCGCTGTTCGATGCCCTGGCCGAGGGGCGGCTCTCCGGCGAGGCCTTCGCCGCCTACATGGTGCAGGACTACGGCTTCGTCGACCCCTTCACCGCGCTGATCGGCCATGCCATCGGCCACGCGCCGACCATGGCCGACCGCGTGGTGCTGGGCCAGTTCATGGGCATGCTGACCAGCGACGAGGACAGCGTCTTCCAGCGCACCTTCGAGGCCTTCGGGGTGCCGGAGCAGGCTCGCGTGGCGCCCGACTACCTGGCGCCGACTCGAGACTTCCGCCGACTGCTGCACGACACCGGCATGCACGGCAGCTATGCCGAGATGCTGGCGGTGCTGGTGGTCACCGAGTGGCTCTACCTGGAATGGGCCCGGCGGGTCACCCGCGCCGAAGGGCTGCCCCCCCTGATGGGGGAGTGGATCGACCTGCACGACAACCCGGCCTTCCAGGACTTCGTCGCCTGGCTGCGCCGGCGCCTGGACGAGGAGGCGGCACGGCTGGACGAGGCCGGCTTCGCGCGCATGGCCGAGCGCTTCCGCGAGACGGTGGCCAAGGAGCGGGCCTTCCACGACGCGGTGCATTCCCGCTGAGGCCATCGCCGACAGGGCAGCGGGGGCGGGGCCGTCGCCCCGGGCGGGTTGCCAGGCCGGCCTGCGCCAGCCACCCTCTGAAGGTCAATCCCAATCGACCAGAGGAGTCCGCCCCATGAGCGATACGCCACAGGATCCCCGCCGACGCCACTCCGCCCCGGTGGTGGATGGCCCCGGCAAGGCCGCCAGCCGTGCCATGCTGCGGGCGGTGGGCTTCACCGACGAGGATTTCGTGAAGCCCCAGGTGGGCATCGCCTCGACCTGGAGCAACCTCACCCCCTGCAACAGCCATATCGACGAGCTGGCCGAACGCGCCAGTGCCGGTGCCGACGGTGCCGGGGGCAAGGGCGTGATCTTCAACACCATCACCATCTCCGACGGCATCGCCAACGGCACCGAGGGCATGAAGTACTCGCTGGTGTCGCGGGAGGTGATCGCCGATTCCATCGAGACGGTGGCGGGCTGCGAGGGCTTCGACGGCCTGGTGGCGATCGGCGGCTGCGACAAGAACATGCCGGGCTGCCTGATGGGCCTGGCGCGGCTGAACCGGCCCAGCGTCTTCGTCTACGGTGGCACCATCCTGCCTGGTGCCGGGCACACCGATATCGTCTCGGTGTTCGAGGCCATGGGCGCCTACAGCCGCGGCGATCTCGACCTGATCGAGGTGAAGCAGATCGAGGAGACGGCAATCCCCGGCCCCGGCTCCTGCGGCGGCATGTACACCGCCAACACCATGGCCTCGGCCATCGAGGCGCTGGGCATGAGCCTGCCGGGCAGCTCGGCCCAGAACGCGGTATCGCAGGCGAAACGCGACGACTGCGAAGCCGCTGGTGCCGCGGTGCTCGAACTGCTCGAGCGCGACATCAAGCCGTCGGACATCATGACCCGCGAGGCCTTCGAGAACGCCATCACCGTGGTGATCGCCCTGGGCGGCTCGACCAATGCGGTGCTGCACTTGATCGCCATGGCCCGCACCATGGGGGTCGAGCTCTCCCTCGAGGACTTCACCGCCCTCGGCAAGCGGGTGCCGGTGCTCGCCGACCTGCGCCCCAGCGGCCACTACATGATGAGCGAGCTGGTCGAGATCGGCGGCATCCAGCCGCTGATGAAGACGCTGCTCGACGCCGGGCTGCTGCACGGCGACTGCCTGACGGTCACCTGCCGGACGCTCGCCGAAAACCTGGCGGACGTGGCGCCCTATCCCGAGGGGCAGGCGATCATCGCCCCGCTGGAGGCGCCGCTCAAGGCCGAGAGCCACCTGCGGATCCTCTACGGCAACCTGGCGCCGGAAGGGGCGGTGGCCAAGATCACCGGCAAGGAGGGCACCCGGTTCTCGGGCACGGCCCGGGTCTTCGGCTCCGAGGAGGAGGCCCAGGCGCGCATCAACGACGGCAGCGTGGTGGCCGGCGACGTGGTGGTGATCCGCTACGAGGGGCCGAAGGGCGGGCCGGGCATGCGCGAGATGCTCACCCCGACCTCGGCGATCATGGGCCGGGGGCTCGGCAACGATGTGGCGCTGATCACCGACGGGCGCTTCTCCGGCGGCAGCCACGGCTTCGTGGTCGGCCATGTGACCCCCGAGGCCTTCGACGGGGGGCCGCTGGCGCTGGTGGAGGACGGTGACACCATCACCATCGACGCCGAGGCCGACACCATCGAGGTGGGGCTTTCCGACGATGAGCTGATGCGCCGTCGCGCCGCCTGGCGCCAGCCGGCACCGCGCTACACCCGCGGCGTGCTGGCCAAGTACGCCAGGGCGGTGAGTTCGGCTTCCACCGGTGCGGTGACCGATCTGCCGGACTGACCCTGTCTCGATTCCCATATGGAAACGCCCTTGCCGGTTCCGGCAGGGGCGTTCGTCTCTCGGGGCGGCAGGCCTGTCACGGCTCGCTCTGGGCGGTGTGGCTCAGGCGCAGGCGGGCGCGCAGCCGGCGGGCGAGAATATCCACGCCGATGTTGAGCAGGGCGGTGATCACGATGAGCACCATGGCGCGGTCGAAGCGCAGCTCCTGGATGGCGCTGTCGACGTGGAAGCCCAGGGTGGCGATGCCGAGAATGCCCAGTATCGCCGTCTCGCGCATGATGATCTCCCAGCGGTAGAAGAGCAGCGCCAGGAAGGGGCCGTAGACGCGCGGCGCCACCTCGTAGGCGTAGCGGTTCATGCCACCGGGGGCGTCCTGGCGCAGCTGGATCTCGTTGCTGCGGCGCCCGATCAGGTGGCCGATGATGCCGCCGTTGTGCAGCGCCAGGGCGACCACCGCCGGCAGCATCGAGGGTCCCCACAGCTGCAGCAGGATGAAGGCCAGCAGGTACTCCGGGGTGGAGCGCATCACCACCAATACCCCATGCCCCAGGGCGCCGCGCACCCGGCCGGTGAAATGCCGCCCCGTGAAATGATGAGAGATCAGCGGGAACAGCGTCATCGCCAGCGCGCCGGTGAGCACCATGGCGATCTGGGTCAGCAGCAGGGTATTCCAGATGCCGGGCAGGGCCTGGTGGGCGAGGAGGTCACCCAGCCAGGGCAGGAGGCCGCCAAGCCCCTCGCCGTTGCGCAGCGGGGCGGGCACGATGTCCTCGGTGAAGAAGCGCGCGACGTTGCTCCACATGATCGGCAGCCCGGTGCCCAGCAGGAAGGGGGAGGCCAGCAGGTAGAGGGGCAGCAGCCGTGGCCGTGCCCACAGCCGCAGGGAGGCGATGAGGGCGTAGAACAGCAGCAGCAGTGCACCGACGGTAGCGTAGTGACCCTGGGCGAAGGCGCCCGCGAGGTGAAACCCCAGGGTCGGCATGCCGACGAAGCCGATCACCGCGCTGGAGCGCAGGCCGCACTCGAGCCGGTAGGCCGTATAGCTGACCAGGTGCGGCCAGGCCTGACTGATGCGGGTGTAGACCAGCGCCGAGAGTCGCCCGGCGCGCCGCGGCAGGGTGCGTTCCGGCTGCGGGTCGCACTCGTCGAGGATCTCGGCATAGACCTTGGCGAAGGTGCCGGCGTAGGGGATGGCAATGGCCAGTACCCCGGTGATCGGGTGCAGGCCGAAGCTCTGCAGGAAGATTAGCGCCCAGAACAGCTCATGGATGGCGCGGATGAAGGCGCAGAAGGTGCGCACCCAGACATGCCCGAAGAGCAGGGCCAGCAGCATGCCCGCCGCCGCGCCGAGCCCCACGCCGGTGAAGGCGAAGGCCACCGTCCGCAGCAGGGCCTCGCCGAGGAAGTCGACGCGGGAGAAGTCGGGCTGGAGCAGCCCCATGAACAGGCGGCCCAGCGCCTGCCAGGGGGCGTGGGTACTGATCTCGAAGTCGCCGAACAGCAGGCACACCCCGGCCAGCAGGATCAGTCCCAGGGTGACGCGACGGGTGGCGGTCAGCGGCATGATCAGTAGAGCGGCAGGAGGTCGGTGGCGGCCAGCCGCTGGCTGGGCTGGTCGATGGCGATGGCGCCATCGCGGATGCCGATCACCCGGGTGCAGTAGCGCAGCGCCAGTTCCACGTCGTGCATGGCCAGCACCGCGGTCGGATAGGCATCGGTCAGGGCGGTCAGGGTCACCTCGGACAGGGGGCCATCCAGCGCCGAGACCGGCTCGTCGGCGAGCAGCATCCCGCCGCCCTGATGGACGACCCGCGCCACGGCGACGCGCTGGCGTTGCCCGCCGGAGAGTTCGCCGCAAGGGGTCCAGAGCCTGTCGTCGAGGCCGAGCCGGGTGAGCAGGGCGCCGATCTCCGCCACGTCACCTGGCCGCGGGCGCACCAGGGTCAGCAGGTTGCGCCACCAGGGGTGCCGGTCGAGCCGGCCCATGTAGACGTTGTGGAATACCGAGAGCGTGGCCACCAGGCCGAGGTCCTGGGGCATCAGGGCGGCCCCCTGGTCGCGCCAGCGGTCATACATCACCGACAGCAGCGTCGACTTGCCGGCACCGCTCCTGCCGACCAGCGCCACGCGCTCGCCACGCGTGAGCGTCAGGCTCAGCGGGCCGAGCACGCGGATCTCGCCATAGGCGGCGACGGCGTCATGCAGCGCCAGCATGGTCATTCGTCGATCAGCCCCAGGGACTGCGCGACCTCGAGGATTTCCCGGTAGTCGTCGTTCTCGGCCGGGATGAAGCCCGAGCGCGGGAAGCTGGCCAGCAGGTCGGGGTCATCCATGTCGAGCAGCGCCTGTTGCAGGCGCTCGGTGAAGCCATCGCCGAAGCGCTCGTCGACATCGCCGCGGACCGTCCACTGGTAGTCGGGATAGGGCGGCGATTCCCAGATCACCTGGACGCGCTCGGCATCGACGCTGCCGCTTGCCACCTCGTTCTCCCAGGCCTTGTAGCTGACCACCCCGGCCTGGTAGGCACCGGACTGCACCACCGCGATGGTGCGGCTGTGGTTGCCGCTGAAGCCGACCCGGTCGAACAGCTCGTCGGGCGACGCGCCGAGGTCCCGGCGCAGGTAGTGCTCCGGCATCAGGCGCCCGGAGGTCGAGCTCCGGGAGCCGAAGCTGAAGGTCAGGCCGCGCAGCCCCTCGGGGGCGCTGTCGCCGTCGTGGGGCGCGAGGCCGATGGCCCGGTTGACGATGAAGTAGCTGCGGTATTCGGGGTCCTCCACGCCCTGGGCGATGGCCCGGGAGCCCGGCACCAGCTGGCGTGCCTGCACGCCGGTGAAGCCGCCGAACCAGGCCAGCTGCACCTGGTTGTTGCGAAAGGCGGTGACCGAGGCGGCGTAGGAAGTGACCGGGATGAAGCGCACCTCGACATCGAGCGCCTCGGCGAGGTAGTCGGCCACGGCCTGGAAGCGTTGCTGCAGGCGCGTCTCGTCCTCGTCGGGAATGGCGGTGAAGACCAGGGGCTGGCCAGCGGCCAGGGCCGGGGTGAAGAGAGTGACGAGCAGGAGGGCCAGGGCAAGGGGCAGGCATCTGGGCATGGAGAGCAACCCTTATGGGACGTTGTAAGTGGCAAGTGGGCAGTGGAACCTGGGTCAGCGGAAAGGCCATGATACCGAAAATTGCCGAGGCATCCCGTCTCAGAGGGCGCAGGTGCGAAAGCCGGCCAGGGTGTCGTTACGGCCCGGGGTGAAGAAGTTGCGGTAGCCGTTGTGGATCAGCCGTGCCCGCGTGGCCCAGGCGCCGCCGCGCAGCACGTAGCGGCCCTCCTGGAACCAGGGCGCCGAATAGTCGCGGTAGAGCTCGGGGCGGAACCCCGGGAAGGGGCCGAAGGGCGAGGCTGTCCATTCCCAGACGTTGCCCAGCATCTGTCGGCAACCGAAGGCGCTGTCGCCGTCGGGAAGCGCCGCCACATCGAGGCGTCCCAGGCGCCAGCCATCCAGGTTGGCCAGGCCGGCATCCGGCGGCGTATCGCCCCAGGGGTGGCGGCGCTTGCCCGGCGCCAGGGAGCGACCGTCGGAGCTCGGCTCCCGGCTGGCGGCGACCTCCCATTCGGCCTCGCTGGGCAGGCGGCGGCCGGCCCAGCGGCACCAGGCCTCGGCCTCGTACCAGCTGACATGCACGACCGGCTGATGGGGGGGCAGCGGCAGCCATTGATCGAAGGCGCGCTCCTCCCAGCCTCGGTTGGCACCCTGGCGCCAGTAGACGGGCGCCTGCAGGTCCTGCTGCTGGCGCCATTGCCAGCCGGCCTCGCTCCACAGCTCGCGTCGCCAATAGCCCCCGTCGTCGACGAAGGTGGCGAAGTCGGCGTTGGTGACCGGCGCCCGGGCGATCGAGAAGGGCGTCACCTCGACCTCCATGGGCGGCTTCTCGTTGTCGAAGCGGAAGGGCTGGGTCTCGTCGGAACCCAGGAGATGGCGCCCGCCCGGGATGTCGACATCCCCGGGCAGCGCACCGGCGGGGAGCTCGGCGGCGGACGCAGTGGTGGGATAGCCCCGGGGTGGCGTGCCCAGTGCGGGGGGCGGGTCGCCCAGGGTCTGGCGCGTATAGAGGAAGGCCTCGCCGTGCATGTCCTCGTGCAGGGTGGTGAGCTGGTAGACATAGCTCTGGGCGGCACTGGCGTCGCCGTCGGGCAGGCGCTCGAGCATGGCCTGCTGCACCCGTGACAGGTAGTCCAGGGTCTCCTCGCGAGACGGCAGCGGTAGCGACCAACGGTCATCATGGGCGATGCTGCTGGAATCGAACAGCCGGTCGGCATCGGCGAGTCGGTAGTCGGGCAGACCATAGAGGCCGCGCAGGGCGAAATGGTCGTGGAAGTAGCCCAGGTGGCCGAGCTCCCACAGCGGGGGATTGACGATCGCCAGCCGCGGGCCGAGTTCGCGGGCCTCGAGGATGTCCCGCATCAGCGCCAGGCTGCGCTCGCGGGCATCGGTGAGCATCGCCGCCAGCGCGTCAGCGGGTTGCGGGGGTGTCGAAGGCGTCTGGATCATGCCGACCTCGTCGAGGGGTGGGGCGGTGAGGGAGTGTGAATAGTGTTGAAGGTAGCCCTGATCACACCGGCGCGTCGAGGGTCTCGCGCCGGCAACCGGGCCACGGCGACCCGCTGGGCGGGGCTGCTGCACGAACTGGGCTGCCGGGTGCGCATCGCGGGATCCGAAGAGGGTGCCGAGGGCTGCCGCCTGGCCGGCCAGCCACCGGAGCTGGTGCTGGCGCTGCATGCCACGCGAAGCCACGCCGCCATTCGCGCCTGTCGCGCCGCCTTTTCGGGGTGTCCGATGGTGGTGGTGCTGACGGGGACCGACGTCTACCGCTTCCAGCACAGCCACCCCGAGGCGTTTCTCGACAGCCTCGCCGCCAGCGATGCCCTGATCGGCCTGCATGATTGCCTGGCCGAGGACCTCCCGCCGCGCTTCCTGTCGCGCCTGCATGTCGTCCACCAGTCGGCGCGGCCCCTGCCGCCCCAGGCGCCTCGCCCTGTCCGACGCTGGTTCGAGGTGCTGGTCGCCGGCCATCTGCGCGAGGAGAAGGACTCGTTGCGCGCGGCCCTGGCGATGCGCGAGCTGCCGTCGACGTCGCGGCTGCAGGTGGTGCAGCTCGGCGGCGCCCACAGCCCGGAGTGGGCCGACGCCGCCCGCGATGAGATGGCGCACAACGGGCGTTACCGCTGGCTCGGCGACCTGCCCCGCTGGCGGGTGCGCCAGTGGATGGCCCGGGCACGGCTGATGGTGATCAGCTCGCGCATGGAAGGGGGCGCCAATGTGGTCAGCGAGGCCTGCGTGGCCGGCCTGCCGGTACTGGCCTCGGCGATACCCGGCAATCGCGGCCTGCTGGGCGATGACTACGCCGGTTACTTCCCGGTGGCCGACACCGCGGCCCTGAGGGACCTGCTGCGCCGCGCCGAGGCCGAGCCGGCCTTCGTCGACCGGCTCCGCCGGCAGGTGCTGGCGCGCGCGCCGCTGTTTCGCCCCGAGGCCGAACGGGAGGGGCTGGCACGGGTGATCGCCGCCTGCGGGCTCACTCCCTGAGATTGCCATCCCTCAGGTGGATGGGCTCCAGCGCTTCGCCGGGCTCGAGGACGCGGCCGATCACGGCGGCCCGGGCGTAGCCCAGGGCGTGCAGGGCCTCCAGGCACGCCGCCGCGTGCTCGGCGGGCACGCTGGCCAGCAGGCCGCCGGCGGTCTGGGGGTCGAACAGCAGCGGGTAGCGGGGGTGCTCGACCCAGGCCGCCTGGTCGCGGATGGCTCGGCGCAGGCGCACGTTGGCGGGCTGCAGTGAACTCAGGATCCCGGCGGCGATGGTCTCCTCGGCGCCCTCGAGCAGCGGCAGTGCCGCCAGGTCGAGCTCGGCATCCACCTCCGAGGGACGCGTCATCTCGACCAGGTGGCCCAGCAGGCCGAAGCCGGTGAGATCGGTGCAGGCGGTGGCGTCGTGCTCGCGCAGGCAGGCCGCGGCCCGGCGGCTGGACTGGCACATGCTCTCGAGGGCGGCGTCGATCCAGCGGCCCCGGGCGCCCAGCCGGGCGTGGGCGGCGAACAGCGTGCCGGTGCCGATGGGCTTGGTCAGGATCAGCACCTGGCCCGGGCGCAGGCCGCCTTTCGTCAGGACGCTGTCGCTCAGGGCACCGTCGCCGTCGGCGTCGATCAGGCCGTTGACGGCGAAGCCCAGGGCCAGTTCCATGCCCTCGCCGGTGTGCCCGCCGACCAGGGCGCAGTCGGCGGCGTTGAGCACCTCGAGTGCACCGCTCATCATCTGGAAGACGGTGTCCTCGACCTTGGCCTCGAGCCCCTGGGGGACCGTGGCCACGGCGGTGGCGGTCTGCGCCTCGGCGCCCATGGCGAAGATGTCGCCCAGGGCGTGGTTGGCGGCGACCTTGCCGAACACATAGGGGTCGTCGATGAAGGCGCGGAAGAAGTCCACGGTATGCACCATGGCCTTGCCCGGCGGCACCCGCACCACGGCGGCATCATCCGGGGCGTGAAGGCCCACCAGCACTTCGTCCCGGTCCACCGGCCGAAGGGTCGAGAGGGCCCGGGACAGCACCGAGGCGCCGACCTTGGCCCCGCAACCGCCGCAGCGCATGGCGATGGCCGAGATCGCCTGTGCGTTTTCTTCCTCGTCGAGGGCCACCCGGCTGGTCCGGGTCGCCTTCAACGCGTCGCCTTCCATCGGCGGCAGGTCGTTGAATTTGGCCATGAAGCGCTGATCGATCCAGTCTTTCCAGCGCCACACCCAGTCGCCGGCCAGGCAGAGCCCGCCGCGTGATGCCACGGCGTGACGGTCGCCGGTGCTGATCAGGGCCAGCCACTTCGCCTGGGGGCGGTAGGGCTTCAGGGGGCGGCCGGTCACGGCGGCGCGCAGATTGTCGGCCAGCGGACGTCCCTGGCGCACGGCGAAGACCCCGGCCTTCTCGCGGGGGTGATTGACCTGGCTGGCGATATCGCCGGCGGCGAAGACCCGCGGATCCGACAGCGACTGCAGGGTGTCGCCGACCCTGATGAAGCCGTCGTCGTCGAGCGCCAGGCGGGTATCGCGCAGCCAGGCGGCGCCGCCGGCGTCGGTGACCCAGACGATCTCGTCGGCAGCGTGCCAGGTGCCGTCGGCACCCTGCAGCCGCCCCCCCGCGACGTCGACGATGTCGGTGGCGGTGTGGACCTCGACACGGCGCCTGGCCAGCGTGGAAAGGAAGTGCGCGCGCACGCGGGCATTGTGGGTGGGCAGGATCCGTTCGCCGCGGGTGAACAGGGCAAAGGTCAGCTCGCCGGGGTCGCGCTCCAGGGCCACCAGCTCCCTGCTCAGCCGGTACTGCATGGCGAGCAGCAGTTCGACCCCGCCGGCGCCGCCGCCGACAACCGCCACCCGGGTGCGGCCCGCATGGTGCTTGACGCGCTCCAGCAGCGTCTGCCAACGGTCGTTGAAGCGATGGATGGGCTTGACCGGCACGGCGTGATCGCCGGCGCCGTTGACCGAGTCCACGCGGGGCGTCGAGCCGATATTGATCGACATCTGGTCATAGGGCACCGGCGGCCGCGTGCGGCAGAGCACCTGCCGGGCGTCGTGGTCGATGCCGACGACCTCGTCGCCGAAGAAGCGCGCCCCGGCGTATTCCGCCAGTCGGCGCAGGTCGATATGCACCTCGTCGTAGCGGTAATGCCCGGCGACATACCCCGGCAGCATGCCCGAATAGGGGGTGTGCGTATCGCGGCAGATCAGGGTGAGCCTGACGCCGGGTTCCGGGCGCATGGCGAAACGCTTGAGGACGCCGACGTGAGTGTGGCCGCCGCCGACCAGCACGATATCCCGTAACACCGGTTGCTGCGGTTGCTGCATGGTCAGGCTCGCTCTAGATTGATGAGACGTTGGCGTTGCCGCCACAGTCTAAAGGTAAATCGATAACGCGACGCCATCCCGGCGTCGGCGTATTGTCGAATCCTGCCCCAGAACCTTTCGCCAGCGAGGGTCCTTGATGTCCACTGCCGTGCATTTCCATGACCAGCACCTCGACGAAGCGGGACTGTCGTTTCGCGATGAGGTGATCGCCGGGCTTGGCGACTCTCCCAAGGCCTTGTCGCCCAAGTACTTCTATGATGAACGGGGCTCCCTGCTCTTCGAGGCCATCTGCCGCCAGCCCGAGTACTACCTGACCCGGACCGAGGAGGGCATCCTGGCCGAGGCCGCCGAGGAGATCGCGGCGCTCGTCGGGCCGGAGTCGCTGCTGGTCGAGCTGGGCAGCGGGGCCAGTCGCAAGGTGCGACTGCTGCTGGAGGCGATGCGCCCGAGTCGTTACCTGGGGGTGGATATCTCCCGCGACTTCCTGCTGCAGAGCACCCGTCGCCTGGCGGCCGACTACCCCTGGCTCGAGGTGCACGCGGCCTGGGCGGATTTCTCGGAGCGACTGCACTTGCCCGCGGGTATCGAGGGGCGGCGGGTGGTGGCCTTCTTTCCCGGCTCGAGCATCGGCAACTTCGCGCC
Organism: Halomonas flagellata; assembly: GCF_022487945.1. Lineage (NCBI taxonomy): Bacteria > Pseudomonadati > Pseudomonadota > Gammaproteobacteria > Oceanospirillales > Halomonadaceae > Halomonas > Halomonas flagellata. The sequence continues at coordinate 122,037 of NZ_JAKVPY010000003.1, read as the reverse complement.
GGCCGAGGCCGAGGCCTTTCTCGGCCGGCTGCGCCAGGCCCTGCCCCCGGGCAGTGGGGTGCTGATCGGCGTCGACCTGGTCAAGGACCGGCGCCTTCTCGAGGCGGCTTACAACGATGCCGCCGGGGTCACGGCGGCGTTCAATCTCAACCTGCTGGAGCGCATGCGCCGGCAACTGGGTGCCTCGGTGGAGCCCGCCAACTTCCGGCATCGGGCGTTCTTCGATGCAGCGGCATCGCGCATCGAGATGCACCTGGTCAGTCAGTGCCCGCAGACCATTATCCTCGATGAGCACCGCTTCGAGTTCGCCCGGGGCGAGACGCTGCATACCGAAAACTCCTGCAAGTACAGTCGCGAGGGGTTTCAGGCGTTGGCCAGGCGAGCCGGGTATCGGTCGAGCGCAGTCTGGAGTGACGCCGAGGGGCTGTTCAGCGTGCACTATCTCTCGAGTGACTGACACTCGAGTGGCCGCTGCGGCGCGGCTCGAAGATCCGTTCGGGTGACCGGCCAATGGCTTGGCAGAGACGCTGAGCGAGGGTGGCTCCCTCTGCGCGAGCACGAGGGGAGCGCCCTTGCCGGTTGGGCGGAAGAGGCGCCCTGACGGAAACGTCCCGCCGGATGGCGGGACGTTCGGCGTTCGGGAAGAAGCGCGGCGACTAGTGTGGCGAGGCCTGGGAATCGATGGTGCGATAGAGCTGGCGCAACTCGTCGATCGAGAGGTGCTCGAGGCGGCCGGCCAGCAGGTCGCTGATCTTCTGCATCGGCAAACCGGCGCGGCGGGCGATCTCGCGGCTACCGAGATCGGACACGGCGATCAGCCGGGTGATGATGCGCATGAGGCGTGTACGGTGTTCCAGGTCCCTGACGTCAAGGTCAGGGCTGCTTCGCGGAGGGTCGATCAGTTCCGCGTGGGCGGTATGACGTGCCGTGCTCATGATGCTCCAGGTAACGATGGCGACGAGTACATCATGGGGGCTTTGCGCGCTTTTTGCCAGTGTCGATTCGTTGATGTTCTGGCGGCAGGGAAACGGGGGCCTCGGGAACGCAGGGGCGGTTCGGTCGTGCAAGATAACGAACGCTTCGCCCGGTCGGTCGATGCGCCGGCTCGATGCCCCCTGTCTTCGGGTATTCGTTGTTAACTGTTTGATATAGAAGTTATCTTATTGATTTATTGACCGAGACAAAGGGGCCGCGCGAGGCCCGGAGCCGGATGCGGTTGCGACGAAAGTTTGGCGATATTTTACAAAGGTATCTTGCCGGGGCTGACCGCCATGTACCTGTCGGGCAGCCCCTCGGCGCTGGCGCCGGTGGAGTGGGCGATGTTCGCCGGCTGGATGCGGCTGGGCCTGGCACGGGAGCCCAATATCACCTACCGCCGAGACAAGGCGTTCGCTCCCTGGCCTGGCGGGGGAGCAAAGCGCTTCAGGATATGGTTGGCCATCCCCTTCGCCAGCTCATCATCACCGAAGAAGACGCGATCGACCGCTTCTTTGGCCAGCAGCCTGGCGTCGTCTTCGCTCTGGGCACGCACCGCCACTTCGATGTCGGGGTTCAGCGTTCTCGCCGTCTCGGTCATCTTGTGCACGTCGAGGGTATCGGGGATGGCGACGACCAGCATGGCAGCACGGGCGATGTGTGCCTGTATCAGCACGGATGGCTCGGCGGCGTTTCCCGAGACGGCCGCGATATCCTGCTTGCGCAGCGATTCCACCAGCTCCCGGTTGTGTTCGACCACGACGAAGGGGATAGCGTGTCCGCGCAGCGCTTCACCGATCTGCTGTCCGACGCGGCCATAACCGACCAGGACCACTTGCCCCTCGAGGTAGCGCTCTTCGGTCGACGCGGGGAGCTCGGCGAAGGGATCCCGGCGTCGATCCAGTTGGCGGGCAAGGCTGGAGTTCTCCAGCACCTTGCTACGCAACGGCTCGATCAGGCCGAAAATCATGGGGTTGAGTGCGATCGAAATCAGGGCTCCGGCCAGGATCAGGCTCTGCCCTTCCGCCGAGAGCAGACCCAGTGACATGCCGAGACCGGCCAGGATGAAGGAAAACTCCCCGATCTGGGCGAGGCTCGCCGCCACCGTGAAGGCCGTGCTCAGCGGATAGTGAAAGGCGGTGACGAGTACGGCAGCAGCGACGGACTTGCCGATGATGATGATGGCCACTACAGCGATCAGTCTGAGTGGGTGCTCGATGAGCACGCCAGGTTCGAACAGCATGCCCACGGAGACGAAGAACAGCACCGCGAAAGCGTCCCGCAGAGGCAAGGATTCTTCAGCCGCCCGGTGGCTGAACGTCGACTCTCGCATGACCATGCCGGCGAAGAAGGCGCCGAGCGCAAAGGAAACGCCGAACAGTTCGGCGGCACCGAACGCGATGGTGATCGCCGCCGCAATGACCGCAAGCGTAAACAGCTCCCGTGATCCTGTCCGGGCCACCTGCCACAGCATCCAGGGCATGACGCGGCGCCCCACGATCAACATCAATGCCACGAAGGCGCCGACCTGCAGGAGCGTCAGGCCCAGTGTCCGCCAGAGGGGAGGATGGAAGGTGCCGTCTGTCTCGGCCCCGCCGAGCATCCCGGCCAGGGGAGGCAGCAGCACCAGCACCACCACCATGGCCAGGTCTTCCACGACCAGCCAGCCGACCGCGATGTATCCATTCATCGACTCGAGGATCCCTCGGGCTTCCAGCGCCTTGAGCAGCACCACCGTACTGGCTACCGACAGCGACAGGCCGAACACCAGGCTGCTGCCGAGACTCCAGCCCCACGTCCCCGCGATGGCCATGCCCAGGAGCGTCGCCACCGTCATCTGGGCAATGGCGCCAGGCAGCGCAACACGCTTGACCGAGAGCAGATTATCCAGAGAGAAGCGCAGGCCCACGCCGAACATCAGCAGCATGACCCCCAACTCGGCCAGTTGGGTCGCGGCCCCCATGTCGGCCACGTAACCCGGCGTGGCCGGCCCGATGGCGATGCCCGCCAGGAGATAACCCACGAGAGCGGGAAGCTTCAATTTTTCGGCGAGGATGCCGAAAACCAGGGCGAGGCCGAAGCCTGCGGCTACCGTTGTGATGAGTGTCGTGTCGTGCGGCATGGACCTTGTATCGCTGTGATAGCTATTGGCTGGACGTCAATTCAAACCATGTCTTCAAATGCCCAGGCTGGACCCAGTATATGACCCAACCTCCGGCGACGCCGTCGACGACGAGTCGCTCCGAGGCTCGCCCTACAAGCAGGGTTCTCCGACATCGCGATCGCGCGCGAGTACTGTCCGAGCCTGACCCTGGACGATGGTGGCGATCCCCATCGGCGCCCATATCGTCGACAGGGTGAAGGCGCAGGTCGCGGGGTAGGGCGGTGCCTGGCCGCCGGTCGACCATCGGGGAGTTGCCGAAAATCCCTGAAAACGTAGAAATAGTGCCATTGGCCTCCCACGCGGGGGGGTGCTAGCTTTCCGACAGGCGCCCAGTCCTCCCGAGCGCCGTCGACCATCACACCACAACCTGGTTCCAAGGACCGGAGGAGTTCCATGCACATCTTCAAGTACGCCGTTGCTGCCTCGCTGATCGCCACGGCCCCGCTGGCCGCGGCCCAGCAGCTCTCCATCGCCACCGGCGGCACCGGCGGTGTCTACTATCCCTACGGCGGCGGTCTGGCGGAACTGATCAACAACCATATCGAGGGCGCCAGCGCGGTGGCCGAGGTGACCGGCGCCTCCGTCGAGAACATGGGCCTGGTATGGCGCGGCGATTCCGACCTGGCCCTGGCCCTGGCCGACACCGTCTACCAGGCCTACTCCGGCACCGGGGACTTCGAGGGCCGCCAGCTCGACAACATCCGTGCCCTGGCCTCCATCTATCCCAATGCCGTGCAGCTGGTCACCCTGGCGGATTCCGACATCGAGTCGCTCGCCGACCTGGAGGGCAAGCGCGTCTCGGTGGGCGCGCCGGGCAGTGGCACCGAGCTCAATGCCCGCGCCCTGCTGGAAGCCAACGGCATCAGCTACGATGACTTCATGCCCCAGCGCCTCAACTTCAACGAGACCGCCGATGCCATCCGCGACGGCGACATCGATGCCGGCTTCTGGAGCGTGGGGCCCCCCACCAGCTCGATCCTCAACCTGGCCACCACCCGCGACATTCGCCTGATCGGTTTCTCCGACGAGGAGGTCGCCAAGGCGCGGGAGAACGAGCCGGTCTTCGCGCCCTATGAGCTGCGTGCCGGCATCTATGATGGTGTCGAGGAACCGGTCCAGACCATCAGCATTCCCAATGTGCTGGCGGTGAGCAGCGAGATGGACGAGGAACTGGCCTACCAGATCACCCGGATCCTGTTCGAGCACACCGACGAGCTGATCGCCATCCACCCGGCGGCCAACGACACCACCGTGGAGTTCAGCATCGACTCCACGCCGATCGCCTTCCACCCGGGCGCCCTGCGCTACTACGAGGAGGTGGGCGTCGAGGTGGCGGACCACCAGCGGCCGGAATGATCCACTCCCTCGGGCACTGAAGATGGGTGCCACGATGACCCCCCGGCGTCGCCGTGCCTTCGCGCCGGCGACTTGGCGTGCGCTGGCCCTGGGATTGATGCTGGCCGTCTCCCCGGTCGGGGCCGACGACGCGGGGCGGCTGGAGGTGCGCGGTGACGACGACCGCCTGATCCTCGCCCTGCCCATGCCGGAGGGCGAGCGCTGGTGCCTGGAGTGGAACCACTCCGTGACCGGTATCCGGGTCCAGGACTGTTACCGCCACCGCGCGGGGCGTATGGTGCTCGAGCGCAGCCATCAGCCCGATTTCGCCGCGGGGCTGGGCCATGTGCCGGGGCGCGGCCGCCAGGTCTCCGATGGCCGGGGCGGCTACTGGATCGAGGAGATCGACGAGCCCGTCCCCGGCAACCGCTACTACCTCCGGGTCGGCTCCCCGGAGGTCGATCACCGACTGCTGCATGCGGGGCGCCGGCTGAGCATCAGCGAGCGGGCCGCCGGCGAGCGGGTGACGATCCACCTGCGATCTCCATCAACCACTCCCCCTTGAGGCGTGCATGAGCGACTCCCCGACTCCGCCCGTCACCGTGCCCGGTGGCAATGCCATCCAGCCCCGGCCGATCCTCTGGTTGATCACCCTGGTGGCCGTGGGGCTTTCCCTGTTCCAGCTCTATGCCGCCGGCATCCAGCCGCTGGGACTCTTCTACCAGCGCAGCATCCACCTGATGCTGATCATGATGCTGGCCTTCCTGATCTTTCCGGTGTTCGGCACGAAGCGTGCCCGTGGCGCGCTGGGCGGGGCCCTCGATGCGGTCTTCTTCGCCGGGGCACTAATCACCGGGGGCTACCTGGTGATCTACCTCGACGAGATCATCGGCCGGGCCGGCTTCTGGAGCCAGACCGATATCGTCGTCGGCTGCATCGCCACCGTGACGGTGCTGGAAGCCAGCCGCCGGGCGGTGGGCCTGGGCATGACCCTCATCGGCGCCGTGGCCATCCTCTACGCCTTCGCCGGCCCGCGGGGCGAGCTGCCCTGGCTGGGCCAGTTTCTTCCCGGCATCCTCGAGCATCGCGGCTACAATATCGACCGCGTGGTCGGCCAGCTCTACCTGGGGCAGGAGGGCATCTTCGGCCTGCCGCTGGGCGTGGCCGCCACCTTCATCTTCGTCTTCGTGCTGTTCGGCGCCTTTCTCGAGAGCACCGGTGCCGGCAAGTTCTTCATCGACATGGCCTACGCGGCCACCGGGCGCCAGCGCGGGGGGCCGGCCAAGGCGGCGGTGCTGGCCTCCGCCGGCATGGGCTCCATCTCCGGCAGCGCCATCGCCAACGTGGTGACCACCGGCGCCTTCACCATCCCCCTGATGAAGCGCCTGGGCTACAAGCCCCACCAGGCCGGCGGCATCGAGGCGGCGGCCTCCACCGGTGGGCAGATCATGCCGCCACTGATGGGCGCCGGGGCCTTCCTGATCGCCGAGTACACCGGGGTGCCCTACCTGGAGGTGGTCAAGGTCAGCATCCTGCCCGCGATCATGTACTTCGCCACCGTCTACCTGTTCGTGCACATCATCGCGCTGAAGCAGGGCATGCAGGGCATGGCCCGCAGCGAGCTGCCCCAGATGCGCCAGGTAATGCGCGATGGCTGGCACTTCCTGCTGCCGCTGGGGGTGCTGGTCTGGCTGCTGGCGATGCACATGTCGCCGATGCGGGTGGGCTTCTATGCGGTGATCACCATGGTCGTCGTGGCGGTCCTGCGCTACACCGTCTGGTTCCTGTTCGTCGCCCCCACCCAGGGCCAGCCGGTGACCCCGGCCGCCATTGGACGGGTGGTCCGGGCCGGCATCGTCAAGCTGGTCGAGGGGCTCGAGCTCGGTGCGCGCAACGCCGTGGCGGTCTCCATGGCCTGTGCCGTGGCGGGGATCATCGTCGGCGTGGTGGGCCTGACCGGCCTGGGCCTGAAGTTCTCGGCGATGATGATGGCCTTCTCGGGCGGCAACATCATCCTGGCGCTGGTCATGGTCCTGCTGGCCAGCCTGGTGCTGGGCATGGGCCTGCCGGTGACCGCCAGCTACATCGTGCTGATCGTGCTGGTCGGGCCGGCACTGACCGCCGAGTTCGGCATCCCGCTGCTGATCGCCCACCTGGTGGTGTTCTGGTACTCCCAGGACTCCAATGTCACGCCACCGATCGCCCTGGCGGGCTTCGCCGGGGCGGCCATCGCCGGCAGCAAGCCCATGGAGACCGGCTTCCAGGCGTGGAAATTCGCCAAGGGGCTCTACCTGATCCCGGTGTTCATGGTCTTCAACCCCGAGATCATCATGGGCGGCCCCTGGCCGGTAGTGATCTGGAACGGGGTGATCGCGCTCCTGGCACTGGGCGCCTTCGCCGCAGCCCTGGAGGGGTATCTCTTCATGCGGATGTCCTGGTTGCCGCGGATCGCCATCTCGGGGGCCATCATCGCCGTCTTCTATCCGGACCTGCTGGTTGAGGTCGCCGGGGTGGTGGTGATGGCGCTGGCCCTTGGCGGCAACTGGCTGGCCAGCCGTCGCCGGGCGCTGACCGCCGGCTGAGCGCGGTCCCCGAACAGCAGGAAGCCCAGCAAGCATGGCCTGCTGGGCTTCGCGGTCAGGCTGACCATCTCACCAGGCCCCGTCCGAGTCGGCCCGGACGGGGCCCTTGCGGTCGGCGCGGCCCTTACTGGTAGTCGTAGCCGTCGTCCTCGGTCGTTTCCGCCTCCTCTGCGGAGGTTTCCGCGTCGTCTGCCATGGGCTCGTCCTCCGCGTCCATGGCGTCGCCCTCTTCGGGCATCTCGTCGGTCTCCGTGGCCTCGGTCTCGACGGCGGTGTCGGAGGCTTCGGTGCCCGCTTCGGTCTCTTCCTCCAGCATGGCCTCCTGGGAGTCCTGGAGGTCCTCGTCCGGCTCGTTCGCGGCCGCTTCGTCGTCGGCCATCACCTCGTCGTCGCCGGCCGTGGTGGCCGGCTCGTCGGCCGCGGTCTCGGTGCTCTGGTCGGTGGTGTCCGTCGCCTCTTCGTCGGCGTTGTCGCAGCCGGCCAGCGCCAGGGTGCCGGCGAGTGCGGCGATCAGGATCATGGAACGCTTCATGGTGTTGTCTCCTTCCCGGGATAAGGCCCGTGAGGTTTCACGAGCGGTGTTTCATTGCCCAAGACTAATGGTTAATCGTCCTGACAAGGCGCAACAAGGGTGCAATCGTTGTCGCCTGTCAACGACAGCAGCAGGCGGCGAGGCTTTCCACGACCCGCGGGAGACGGTATGCTGCGCGGTTTTCGGGCGGCTACGCTTGTGTTGTCGGGCCGTCGTTGCGTGTTCGCGGGGGCCGCGACATCATCATCGAGGGAGTTGTCCATGCAGTCGTCGCACCAGGCGCCACGGGTTGGCGTGATCATGGGATCGAAATCCGACTGGCCGGTCATGGAGCATTCCGTGGCGATGCTCGAGCGTCTCGGGGTCTCCTGCGAGACCCGCGTGGTCTCGGCCCATCGCACTCCGGACCTGCTGTTCGACTACGCCAAGTCGGCGGCCGAGCGCGGCCTGCAGGTGATCATCGCCGGGGCCGGCGGGGCGGCGCACCTGCCGGGCATGGTCGCCGCCCAGACACCGCTGCCGGTGCTCGGCGTGCCGGTAGAGTCCAAGGCGCTGAAGGGCCTCGATTCGCTGCTCTCCATCGTGCAGATGCCCGGCGGCATTGCCGTGGGCACCCTGGCCATCGGCAAGGCCGGGGCCACCAATGCCGGCCTGCTGGCGGCCCAGATCGTCGGCCTGCAGGACGCCACCGTGCGCGCCGCCGTCGAGGCCTTCCGCACCGAGCAGACGCAGACGGTGCTCGACAATCCCGACCCGCGGGCCGAGTGAGGAGACAGGCATGAACATCGGAGTCCTGGGTGCCGGCCAGCTCGGCCGCATGCTGGCCCTGGCGGGCTATCCGCTGGCCAACCGCTTCACCTTCCTCGATACCACCGGTCACCCCAGCGCGGGCATCGGTGACGTCATGGTGTATACGGATCAGCACCATCTCGACGACTTCCTGGCCAAGGTCGACCTGGTCACCTACGAATTCGAGCACCTGCCGGTGGCGCTGGTCCGGGCCATCGAGGAGGTCAAGCCCGTCTTTCCCTCCAGCGAGGCGATCCGCGTGTGCCAGAACCGCGCCGAGGAGAAGGCGCTGTTCGACCGCCTGGGCATCCCGACCCCGGCCTACCGGCTGGTGGAGCACGCCGATGAGCTCGAGGCCGCCGCCCGCGAGCTGGGCTGCCCGGTGGTGGCCAAGTCGGTGACCGAGGGCTACGACGGCAAGGGCCAGGCGGTGATCCGCGACCCGGCCGAGGCCGCCGAGGCCTGGCGCGCAATCAATCACCCCCGGCTGATCGTCGAGGCCTTCGTCGACTTCGTGCGCGAGGTGTCGATCATCGCCGTGCGCTGCCGCGACGGCGAGGTGGTCTTCTATCCCATGGCCGAGAACGTCCACGTCGACGGCATCCTGCGCTACTCCCTGGCGCCGATGCCGGATCTCGACGACAGCGTGCAGCTGGTCGCCGACGACTATATCCGCGCGCTGCTCGACGAGCTCGACTATGTCGGCGTGCTGACCCTGGAGCTGTTCCAGACCCGCGACGGCGGGCTGCTGGCCAACGAGATGGCCCCGCGGGTGCACAACTCCGGCCACTGGAGCATGGACGGGGCGGTGACCAGCCAGTTCGAGAACCACCTGCGCGCCATCCAGGGCCTGCCGCTGGGTGACACCGCGGCGCGGATGCCCACCTGCATGGTCAATGTCATCGGCCGCGAGGGCGATCCCGCTGCCATCCTGGCCATCGAGGACGCGCACCTGCATCGCTACGACAAGGCCGAGCGCCCCGGCCGCAAGCTGGCCCACGTCAACCTGCTGGCCCCGACCCACGAGGCGCTGCTGGAGAAGGCGCGCGCCTGTGCGGCGCTGCTGCCCGAGGCGCCGGCGCCTGTCTTCAGTTTCGAGTAGGCAGGCGCCTGCCGCCCCGCCAGGTTCGAGAAGGCCCCGCACGGCGGGGCCTTCGTCGTATTGCCGGTCAACAGTGGGTTCGCGCTCAGGCGCCGATGATGCCGCCATCCTCGCGGGTGATCACCAGGGTGGCCGAACGGGGAACGGCGCTGCCGCCTTCCGGCCAGTGGCTGGCGAAGTCACCGGCGGCGAAGGCCTCGGCGTCGGTGGTGGCGCCCGGGTGCTGGACATTGACGAACATGGTGCGCTGGTCCGGGGTGGTGATCACGCCGGTGATCTCCTGGCCCACGGGGCCGGTGAGGAAGCGCTTGATCTCGCCGCTCTCCGGGGTGGCGGCCAGCATCTGGTTGTTGCCGAATACCTCGTAGATGCCGTTGTTCATCACCGACTCGCTGATGTCGGTCTGGATCCAGACGCGGCGGTCCGGGTCGATCCACAGGCCGTCCGGGCTGGCGAAGATGGCGTCGTCGCCGAGTGGCTCGCCGGCCGGGTTGCGGCCGTTCTCCCGGTCGCCGCCCAGCATGAAGAGATCCCAGGCGAAGCGTGTGCCGGCGTGGGAGCCGTCTTCCTGCCAGCGGATGATATGACCGAAGCCGTTGTCGGACCGCGGGTTGGCGGCATCCTCCTGGCCCGGCTCGCGGCGGGTGTTGTTGGTCAGGGTGAAGTAGACCCGGCCGGTGACCGGGTCCACGGCGCCCCACTCGGGGCGGTCCATCCTGGTGGCGCCGACATGGTCGGCGGCGCTGCGGGTGTTGACCAGGATGTCGGCCAGATCGGTGAAACCGTTCTCCGGGGTCAGGCCGTTCTCGCCCGGGGCCAGGGCCAGCCACTCGCCGCTGCCGTTATCGTGGAATTTCGCCACATGGAGCGTGCCTTCATCCAGCAGCGAGCCGTCGGCCGTAGCGGCATGGAAGGGCCTGGCCGAGACGAACTTGTAGATGTATTCGAAGCGGGCGTCGTCGCCCGAGTAGCAGACCACCGGCTGGCCCTCCACGGCGGGGGCGAAGATCACCCCTTCGTGGGCGAAGCGCCCGAGGTGGGTGCGCTTGACCGGCGTCGATTGCGGGTCCATGGGGTCGATCTCGACCATGTAGCCGAAGGCGTGGGGCTCGTTGCGGTAGTCGTCCCGGGCCGAGGCGCCGCGGGAGCTGGCATCGAAACGCAGGGTCTCGTCGGCGCCGCCCGCCGCCCGGTGCCACTGGTAACGCCCCGTGTCGCGCGTCTGGATGCCGTAACGCGCCTGGCGGCGATCGATCTCGGGGTCCTCGTTGGCGAAGTAGCCGGCCCAGTTCTCCTCGGCGGCCAGGTAGGTGTTCCAGGGGGTGACGCCGCTGGAGCAGTTGTTGAGGGTGCCGCGGGTCATGCTGCCGTCGGGGCTGAACTTCGTCACCACGTGCCCGGTGCCGGCCACCGGCCCGGCCAGGCGCATCGGCGTGAGGCCGGTGATGCGACGGTTGCGGGCGTCCTCGACCACCTGCCACTGGCCGTCGGCACCCTGGCGCACGCGAACGACGGAGACGCCATGGGCGTTGAGTTCCTTGAGCACCTGGTCGGGGTCGCGGGAACCGTCCTCGTGTTGCGGAAAGCCCTCCGAGTCGAGGGCCAGGCCCTGTGCGGCGCCGTGCAGGTAGCGCGGCTCCACGTACTCGTGGTTGAGCACCAGCAGGCCGTCGCGGGAGCTGCCGTCGAGGGGGAGGAAGTGCATGCCGTCGTGGTGGCTGCCCACCTGCTGGGCCTGGTCCTCGCCGCTGGCGTCCAGCGAGAAGGCCGGCATGTCGCCGTTGATCGGCGTGCCCCAGGGAATGAAGGTCTGTACCCGGTAGCCTTCCGGCACCACCACGCTGTCGGCGGCGCTGACCGGAATCGCCTTGAAGCCGAGACTGGGGGCCGGGGCACCCGTGCCGGCGGCCAGGACGCGGCCGAAGGGCAGGGTGGTGGCCATGGCGCCGGCCACGGCGGCGGCCAGGCTGCCGCGCAGCAGCGTGCGACGGCTCAGGCGGGCGTCGAGAATGTCGCCGAAGTAGGCGTTGCGCGATACGTTGCTGGCGGGTTCGTCGCCGGCGGCGAGAACCGGGTCGGTGGTGCCGATGTACTGGGGCTGTTTCATCTTGCTGCCTCACATGACGTCACGGGAGCTTTATGGTCGGCAGGGGATATTGCATCGGCATGAACGAATAGAGTCGATGTCGTGACGGCCTGGTGTCACGTCGGGAGACGACCGAACGCCGAAGGCCCCGCGTGGGGGGCCTTCGGCGTTCTGCCGGAGCGTGCCGGCGGGGGCGTCAGCGGGCCTGGCGTCGGGTCATGATGCCCAGGGCGGCGCAGGCCAGGCCGATGAGCACCATCACGGCGATGACCCAGAGCGGGCTGTAGAAGGTGGTGTAGACCTCCCAGCCGGTGAGGCGCAGCAGATCGGAGAACCGGGTCGGCGCGCCGGCCAGGTGGCCACCCAGGGTGCCGGTGGTGGCGAACAGCAGTCCGCCGATCAGCGCCAGGATCACCAGCACCCAGCGCCGGCCCCCGTCGAAGGCGGCGTCGCCGGCGCGCCACACCAGCACGGTGAGCATGGTGTAGAGGCCCAGCGACCAGAGCGCCATGAGGACATGGTTGCGTACCATCGGGCTGGCCAGGTTGGCCTCCAGCGGCCAGACCAGGCTGCCGGTGACGATGGCGGCCAGGGCGCCGAGCAGGCTGAGCACCAGCACCGGCAGCAGGGCGGCGCGGCTGAGCTCGGCCATTCGGCCGGGCAGGAAGGCGCCGACCAGGATCAACAGGGTGGCGAGTGCCCAGAACGCCTCCGGGAAATGGACGAGCATATGGTGCATACCGGTCATGAGCGGTCTCCTCGGCGAGTCGGGCGGAAGGCGGGCAGCAGGGCGAGGGTCACGCCGAGCATGGCGATCAGGCCGGCGGCCAGGGTCATCCACCAGCGGCTGGTGATGGCGTCGTTGAACTCCCTCTCCACGCCGTAGAGGGCGAGTTGCTTCTCGCTGTGGCGGGGCCGAACCGGCGTCCCGGCGGCGATGTCCTCGGCCCCGGCGTGGGCGCGGCTGACCAGCAGCGGCCAGTCCACCTGCCCGGGGTAGAACAGGGTCATCTCGAGCCAGTCGTCGGACCAGTCGGGAGCATCGCCGTCGATGCGTTGGGCCTGAATGTCGGCATGGCGGCCGAGCCCCAGTGAGTGGGGATGCGAGACGTAATGCCAGCGACTGCCGGTGGCATTGCGATACACGGCGATGGCGATGTCGTAGACGCCCTGGTCGCGGAAGGCCTTGTCGTCCAGTGGACTGCGGGTATCCATGTCGCGCACCAGGGTCACGTCCCAGTGGCCGTCCTCCCAGCGGGCCTGGCCGTGCACCGCGATGTCGCCGCGGGAGCCGGCGGGATCGCGCAGCAGGCGGCGCGGGATCACGTCGCCGTTCTGCCAGTCGTGATCGGGATCGAAGTCGGTGCGGTTGGCCTCGGACAGGTAGTAGAGGCCGTCGAAGTCGACCTGGCCGGACGTCACGTCCTCCCAGCGCAGGGCGCGCTGGCCGGTCTGCTCGGGGTCGAGCATCCAGAGCGGGCGGTTGTTGTCGGCGTCCCAGTTGGTGGTGTAGGGCCCGCTGCCGGCGTCGCTGTTGCGATACTCGCCGATCCATTGGTCGTCGGAGGCGCCGATGGGGTTGGAGCGTCCGGCGCGCCAGTGCCAGAGGTCGAGGAAGTAGCCGGCCTCGCGCTGGGTCGCCAGGACGTCGGCATCCACCACGCTGCGCCAGTCATGCTGGTCCGTCCGCGTGCCCGGCAGGTACTTGCGCACGTCGCTATGGCCGAGCCGCTCGCCCAGGTGCGGATGGGCGGTGACGTCTGCCGGTGAGGCCGAGTCGCTGAAGAAACGCATCCGGTCGCCGACGGTGACGTAGCCGCCGTAGCGGCCGAAGTCCGGCACGCCACCGTCGTCGACCAGCATGGCCACCCGGTCCTCATAGGTACCGTCGGGATCGGGACCGGCTCGGGAGTTGCCGTGACGGATCCATTCGCCGTCCTCGAAGCGCAACATGTCGTGATAGACGTGGGCGCGTTCGGCGGGCCAGCGGTAGCGGAAGAAGATCTGCTCACCGTTGTAGGCCGCCTGCACCTGCAACGGCATGGTCAGCTCATCGGGGATATGGATATTGCGCTCGTGATCGTTGCCGACCACCCCGGTGCCCTGGGTGATCCAGGCCAGTCCGAGGGCAATCGGCAGGCCGAGGACCAGCCACGGGCCGGCGCCCTTGTCATGACGTGCCATGTGAACTCCTGAATCATGGGGTAAACGGATGTTGCCTGGTGTCAGTGTGGACCACGCACGGATGAGCGACCTGACACAGATCAAGTCAGGCGTGACAAACCACTACCTCGGCGGTGTCAGCCTGCGCGGTGTAGGCCGACGCCGGGGCCGGCACTGGAACGGCTGCTGGGCGAGCGGCAGCAGGAGCCGCCGACCCTGAGTCAGCCGATGGTGCCGCTGAGCCACAGCCATAGCGCGATCAGCGCGAAGTGGCCCGGGTACCAGGTGAGCCATAGCCGTCTCGGCATGGCGTTCGGCACCTCGGGGGTCAGGCGATGGGCGCCGGCGGCCAGCCACAGCACCGCCAGGCAGGTGGCGACGGTGAACGACTTGGCCATGTCGGAACTGTTCATCAGCCCGGCCACCACCAGCACCGGCACCGTGAAGGCCACCGCCGCCAGGCGTTCGGTCAGGGCGTCGCCGGCCTGGTGCAGCCGGTGCAGGGCGAGCATGAGCAGCGGGATCAGCAGCAGGCCGCGGTGACCGTACTCGACCCAGCCGCCGAGCAGCTGCCAGACCGCCAGCGAGACCACGATCGCGAGGACCAGCCAGGGCACCTCCAGGTCGCCGCGGTGGTGGCGGGCGAGCAGGCCGCGCAGCCAGGCGCCCCAGGCCAGCCCCGCGGCCAGGGTGAAGCAGACGTTGAGCAGGAACGCATCCGAGGCTCGCGGCATCATCATGTAGGGCCACTGGGCGACCAGGCCGATCACCAGGATGCGCCGGGCGTAGCGCAGCGGGTTACGGGTGTTGAAGAGGCCGTGCCAGGCGACCATGGCGGCGAACAGCGGGAAGGCGATGCGCCCGATCGAGGAGCCGGCCCAGTCGAGCTCCCAGCTCACCGGCAGCACGTAGCGGGTCAGGTGGTCGATGGTCATGGTGGCCAGCGCCAGCCACTGTCCCCAGCCGGTCCAGGTGGAGGAGGGGCGGGCGGCGGCAGTCGCGGCGGCCTGGGCAGTCATCGAGACCTCCATGTGGTGATGACGGGGTGGCACCATTGGCAATGGTGGCTGTTGACCGGAAAACGGCGGCGGGAGTTCCCCGTCGGCGAGCGGGGGCACGAGGGGGAACCGCCATTGCGGTTTGCGGAGCGTCTCGAAACCGCATCACACTGCAGGTATGCGCCGGGTCCCGGTGGGTGGAGGACAAAGCCTTGTGTTCCAACAACAATGAGAGACTGAGGAACGCGCGATGAGCCGAATGCAAGCGAGAGACGTCAAGACCGCGGAGGATGCCCGACGGATCGTCGAGGAGCGCGGCCTGCGCCACGTCAAGGTGGGCATGTTCGACATCGACGGCGTGATGCTCGGCAAGTACATGCACCGCGACAAGTTCTTCTCGGCCCTGGAGGACGGCTTCGCCTTCTGCGACGTGGTGCTGGGCTGGGACAGCAAGGATGAGCTCTACGACAACGTCACCTTCACCGGCTGGCATACCGGCTATCCCGATGCGCCGCTGAAGGTCATCCCCGGCAGCTGTCGCGAGCTGTCCTGCGAGGGCAACGACATGCTGCTGTTCCTGGCCGAGTTCGACGGCCCGGCCGAAGAGCTCTGCCCGCGTGGGCTGTTGAAGCGCGTACTCGAGCGCGGACGCGGGATGGGCTTCGAGGCCTTCGGGGCGCTGGAGTACGAGTTCTTCCTGTTCCAGGAGACGCCGGAGTCGGTGCGCGAGAAAGGCTTTCGCAACCTCAAGCCGCTGACGCCGGACATGATGGGCTATTCGATGCTGCGCAGCTCGGTGCACAGCGAGCTCTATCATGAGCTGCTGGCGCTGTCGGAAGCCATGGACTTCCCTATCGAGGGCCTGCACACCGAGACCGGCCCCGGCGTTCTCGAGGCGGCCATTGGCGTGGACGGCGCCCTGGCCGCCGGCGACAAGGGCGCGCTGTTCAAGGTCTTCACCAAGGTCTGGGCCCAGCGCCGTGGCCTGATGGCCACCTTCATGGCCAAGTGGTCGCCCGACTACCCGGGCCAGAGCGGGCATATCCACCTGTCGCTACGGGAGATCGACAGTGGCGCCTCGGCGTTCTTCGCTGCCGAGAAGCCCTATCAGATGAGCGATATCCAGCGTCACTTCGTGGCCGGCCAGCAGAAGCTGATGCCGGAATTCCTGGCCATGTTCGCACCGACCATCAACAGCTACACGCGCCTGATTCCCGGTTTCTGGGCGCCCACCGAGGCCACCTGGGGGGTGGAGAACCGTACCACGGCGCTACGCGTGATTCCCGGCAGCGCCAAGTCCCAGCGTGTCGAGTACCGCCTCGGCAGCGCCGATGCCAACCCCTACCTGGCGCTGGCGGCAGCCATCGGTGCCGGGCTCTACGGCATCGAGCAGCGACTCGAGCCCGACGAACCGGTCGAGGGCAATGCCTACGAGCTCGACCATCTTGAGCACCTGGCCCTGCCGCGCACCCTGTGGGAGGCCGCCCAGCGCTTGAAGGCCTCCGAGGCGGCCCGCGCGCTGTTCGGCGATGCGTTCGTGGAGCATTTCGCCGCCACCCGCGAGTGGGAGGAGCGGCAGTTCCGCCGTCATATCACGGATTGGGAGTTGGATCGGTATTTCGAGATTATCTGAGCGACGGGCGACGGGCGACGGGCGACGGGCGACGGGCGGCGCCGGGGATAGGTCGTAGCGGGGGTCTTCTTCCAGGGAAGGAAGAAGTAGCGTCCAGGGAGGGATTCACAGCGCCCCCGCGGAGACCTGTCGCCGGGTCAGCCGCGGTGACTCACCCGTGCGGCCACGATTCTTGGCAGTAACACGAGAGGACCGACAAGGTATGGCCATACAACAGACGATTTCCCCGGTCGACGGCTCGATCTACGTGGAGCGGGAACAGGCCGATGCGGCCCAGGTGGAGGCGACCCTTGAACGGGCGGTGGTGGCTCAGCGGGCCTGGCGTGAGGTGCCGCTCTGCGAGCGTACCCGGCTGTGCTCGGCGATGGTCGATACCTTCGTCGCCCGCCGCAACGAACTGGCCGAGGAACTCACCTGGCAGATGGGCCGGCCGATCGCCGCCGCCGGCGGCGAGATCAAGGGTTTCGAGGAGCGCGCTCGGGGCATGATCGGCCTGGCCGAGTCGGCGCTGGCGCCGATCGAACTTCCCGACAAGCCGGGCTTCACCCGCTATATCACCCGCGAACCGCTGGGCGTGTCCTTCATCGTCGCGCCCTGGAACTTCCCCTTCATGACCGCGGTGAACGCCATCGTGCCGGCGATCATGGCCGGCAATTCGGTGATCCTCAAGCACTCGGCCCAGACGCCGCTGTGCGCCGAGCGCCTCCAGCAGGCCTTCGACGAGGCGGGGCTGCCACCGGGTGTCTTCCAGCACCTGCACCTGTCGCACGAGGCCACCGAGGCGCTGATTCGCGATGCGCGCATCAAGCATGTCTCCTTTACCGGTTCGGTGGGCGGCGGCGCCATGGTCGAACGCAACGCGGCCGGGCGCTTCATCGCCACCGGTCTGGAGCTGGGGGGCAAGGACCCGGCCTATGTCCGCGCCGACGTCGATCTGGACACTGCCATCAAGGGGGTGATGGACGGCGCCTTCTTCAACTCCGGCCAGAGCTGCTGCGGCATCGAGCGGATCTACGTGCAGCGCGAGATCTTCGACGCCTTCGTCGCGCGTGCGGTGGCCTGGGTTCGCCGGCTCAGGCTCGGCAACCCCACCGACGCCGCGACCACCCTGGGCCCGCTGGTCAAGCCGGCGGCGGCGGACTTCGTGCGCGGCCAGGTCGAGGAGGCGGTGGCGGCCGGCGCCCAGGCCTGGATCGATCCCGGCGACTATCCGCTGTCCACGCCGGGCAGCGCCTATCTGGCGCCCCAGGTGCTGACCGGCGTCGACCACTCCATGCGGGTCATGCACGAGGAGAGCTTCGGCCCCGTGGTGGGGATCATGCCGGTGGACTCCGACGACGAGGCCGTGCGTCTGATGAACGACAGCGACTTCGGCCTGACGGCGGCGGTCTTCACCCGCGATATCGCCGCCGGTGAGGCCATCGCCCGGCGCCTCGAGGCCGGCACGGTGTTCACCAACCGCTGCGACTACCTGGACCCCGAACTGGCCTGGACCGGCGTCAAGCAATCCGGCCGTGGCTGTTCGTTGTCGCGGCTCGGCTACGAGACCCTGACGAGGCCGAAATCCTTCCATCTGAAGCATGCTTGAGCCCCTTCGGGGAGCTGTAAGCTGGAAGCCGTAAGCTGCAAGAAAACCCCTTGAGGGCTTGTGTGGCGAATCAAGGCTTGGCTTCGAGCTTCGAGCTTCGAGCTTCGAGCTTCGAGCTTCGAGCTTCGAGCTTCGAGCTTCGAGCTTCGAGCTTCGAGCTTCGAGCTTCGAGCTTCGAGCTTCGAGCTTCGAGCTTCGAGCTGACAGCTCCCGGGACGGGTATGGCTTCGAACTCCGCGACATGCCGATAGAGGATACGATGAGCCAAGACGATATGAGTCGATTCACCACCGGCTGGCACTATCCGGCCCAGATCCTGACCGGTGCCGGACGCATCCGTGAGTTGCCCGGGGCTTGCAAGGCGCTGGGCATGCGCGCGCCGCTGCTGGTCACCGACCCGGGCCTGGCGGGGCTGGCGATGGTGCGCGAGCGGGTCCAGGCCTGCGCGGATGCCGGGCTGGGCATCGCCGTGTTCAGCGAGATCAAGGGCAACCCCACCGGCAAGAATGTCATGGATGGCGTGGCGGCCTTCCGCGAAGGCGGCCACGACGGGGTGATCGCCTTCGGTGGCGGCTCCGGGCTCGACGCCGCCAAGGCCGTGGCGCTGATGGCGCGCCAGCGCGAGGAGCTGTCGCTGTGGGCGCTGGAGGATGTCGGCGACAACTGGAAGCACGCCGATGGCGAGGCCATCGTCCCCATCGTCGCCGTGCCCACCACCGCGGGCACCGGCTCCGAGGTCGGGCGTGCCTCGGTGATCACCGACGAGGTCGCGCACGTCAAGCGCATCATCTTCCACCCGGGCATGGTGCCGGCCACGGTGATCCTCGACCCCGAACTGACCCTCGGCCTGCCGCCGGCGATCACCGCCGCCACCGGCATGGATGCGCTGTCGCACTGCCTGGAGGCCTGGTGTTCGCCGCTCTATCACCCCATGGCCGAGGGCATCGCCGTGGAAGGCATGCGCCGGATCCGCGACTTCCTGCCGCGCGCCTTCAGGGACGGCGGCGATCTCGAGGCGCGGATGAACATGCTGGTGGCCTCGATGATGGGGGCCACCGCCTTCCAGCGCGGGCTCGGGGCCATGCATGCCCTGGCCCATCCGCTGGGGGCCCTGCATGACGCCCACCACGGCACCCTGAATGCCATCCTGATGCCCTATGTACTGCGCGCCAACGAGCGCGCCATCGGCGAACCCATGGTGCGGCTGGCGCGTTACCTCGACCTGCGTCAGCCCGGCACGGCGACGGTGATCGACTGGGTGCTGGAGCTGCGCGAGCGGCTGGGAATCCCGCATACCCTGGCCGAGCTCGACATCGACACCCGCCAGGCCGACAAGGTCGGGCAGATGGCGGTGGCGGATCCCTCCTCCGGTACCAATCCCGTCGCCTTCGAGGCCGGTGAGTATCGCGAGATCTTCGTCAAGGCTGTCGAAGGACGCCTCTAAGCCGCCAAGGAGATTCATCGATGCATATCGGACTTCTGCAATGCGACGACGTGGCGCCGGAGCTGCGCGAGGCGCATGGCAACTACCCCGAGATGTTCCAGCACCTGTTCACATCGGTGGATCCGACCCTGACGTTCCGCGTCTGGCGCTGCCTCGACGGCGAGATCCCCGACGACGTGAACGCCGTCGACGCCTGGCTGACCACCGGATCGAAGTTCGGTGTCAACGACGGCCTGGCCTGGGTCGACGCGCTGTGCGGCTTCGTGCGCGAGCTGTGGCATTCCGGCAAGCCGCTGGTGGGCATCTGCTTCGGCCACCAGCTGATCGCCAGGGCGCTGGGCGGGGAGGTGGTCAAGAGCCCCCGCGGCTGGGGGGTGGGGGTGTCGTTCAACCGGGTCACCGAGCGTGCCGGCTGGATGGAGCCGTGGCAGGAGGGGCTCGACCTGGTGGTCAGCCATCAGGACCAGGTGGAAGAACTGCCGCCACAGACCCGCGTGCTGGCGGAAAGCGACTTCTGTCCCGTCTATCTGATGCAGGTCGGCGAACACTTCCTCGGCGTGCAGGGCCACCCGGAATTCGCCAAACCCTACTCCCGGGACCTGATGCAGCTGCGCCGCGAGCTGGTGGGCGCCCATCGGGTGCGCGAGGGCCAGGCCTCGCTCAATGCCCCGGTGGACGATACCCTGATGGTGCGCTGGATCCTGAACTTCATGAAGCGGGCCATGGAGGGTGGCGGAGATGACGGCTGACACATCCTGGGAGTGGCCCATGGCCGAGCCCGGTACCGCGACGGCCAACCTGATCCTCCTGGGACTCATCCTCAGCCTGAGCATCTTTGCCGATGCGGTGGCCAGTCGTACCCGCCTGCCGCGCATCTCGTTGCTGGTGCTGGTGGGTGTCGGGGTGGCGGCCGCCCAGCAGTGGGGCCTGGGCCAGACCGGGGCCCGACCGCTGGATGGCCTGAGCGAGCCGCTGATCCAGGTGGCGCTGGTGATGGTGGCCTTCCTGCTGGGGGGCGAGCTGACCCTGGAGCGGCTGCGCAGCACCGGCCCCTTGATCGTAATCGTCTCGCTGGCGGTGATCGTGATGGGGGTGCTGTTCGTGGGTGCCGGCCTGCTGCTGCTCGGTTTCCCGCTGGCGGTGGCGGTGAGTCTGGCCGCCATCTCGGTGGCCACCGACCCGGCGGCGGTCAGCGAGACGGTGCACGAGAGTGGCGATACCCGCTTGCGCGCCCGCCTGCTGATGGGCATCGTGGCTATCGACGATGCCTGGGGGATTCTCGTCTTCGGGCTGGCCATGGCGCTGCTCGGCTGGCTGCTCTCCGGTAACGGCGGCCTGGCGCTGGCACAGGCCGGCTGGGAACTGGGCGGCGCGCTGGTGCTCGGCGCCGCCGTGGGGCTACCGGCGGCCTGGCTGACGGGGCGGCTGAGACCCGGCGAGCCGACCCAGGTCGAGGCGATCGCACTGATCCTGTTGCTGGCCGGGCTCGCCACCTGGCTCGAGGTCTCGGCCCTGCTCGCGGCGATGATCGCCGGTGCCCTGGTGGCCAACCTCTCCTCCCACCATACGCGCTCGTTCAACGAGATCGAGCACATCGAGTGGCCCTTCCTGGTGTTCTTCTTCGTGCTCTCCGGGGCCAGCATCGACCTGCGCCACCTGGGCGACGCCCTCTGGCTCACCCTGGCCTATATCGCGCTGCGCCTGGCGGGGCGCTACCTGGGCGGCGTGCTGGGAGGCCACCTGGCGCGGCAACGCGGTACCCGCTTGCCCCACGATATCGGCCTGGCGCTGACGCCCCAGGCCGGCATCGCCATGGGCATGGCGCTGCTGGCGGTGGAGCGTTATCCCGAGCAGGGGGCGCTGCTGCTCGCGGCGGTGGTGGCCTCCACCGTGGTCTTCGAGACGCTGGGGCCTTTGCTGGTGCGTCGCGTACTGCGCTGACCCCCGCGTCGTCATGGCCGGGCGGGCTGCGGCGCCGCTTGGCCGGTGCCGGTCGCCGCCGCACCACGGTGCCGGGCCTCGCCGGCCGTGAGCAGGCGCAGGCCGTTGGCCACCACGATCAGGCTGGCCCCCATATCGGCGAATATCGCCATCCACAGGGTGGCGTGGCCGCTGAAGGCCAGGGCCAGGAATACCACCTTGATGCCGATGGCGAAAACGATGTTCTGCATCAGCACGGCGCGTGTAGCCCTCGAGAGTCGCACGAAGGCCGGCAGCTTGCGCGGGTCGTCGTCCATCAGCGCCACGTCGGCGGTCTCGATGGCGGTGTCGCTGCCGGCGGCGCCCATGGCGAAGCCGATATCGGCGCGGGCCAGCGCCGGTGCATCGTTGATGCCGTCCCCGACCATGCCGACGACGCCGTGTCGGGCCTGTTCCTCGATGGCCGTCAGCTTGTCCTCCGGCAGCAGCTGTCCCCGCGCCTCATCGATGCCGGCCTCGGCGGCGATGGCGGCGACGCTGGCCGGGTTGTCGCCGCTGAGCATCAGCGTCGTCACGCCCTGTGCATGCAGGTCGGCGATGGCCTCGCGGCTCTCGGGCCTGAGCGGGTCGCTCACCGCGAACAGCGCCAGCGGCCGGTCCCCTTCACCGAGGATCACCAGCGTCTCGCCGCGGGCCTCGTGGGCGCCGAGTCGTGCCTCCAGGGCCTCGTCCGGGCGGGCGAAGCCTTCCAGCAGGCGGCGGTTGCCGAGCCAGACCGGGCGCCCCTCGACCATGGCGGTGACGCCGCGGCCGGGCTGCTCGTTGAGGGCCTCGACCTCGAGTGCCGCGATGCCCTCCTCCCGGGCGGCCAGGGCCAGGGCCCGGGAGACCGGATGGCCCGAGCGTTCGGCGAGTCCCGCGGCCAGTGCCCTCAGCCGGCGGCGTTCGTCATCGCCGGCGGCCTCGTCCAGCGGTTGCCAGTGGCACTGGGTGGGCGCGCCGCGGGTCAGGGTGCCGGTCTTGTCGAAGGCCAGGGTGCGCAGGCGACGCCCCTGCTCGAGGAAGGTCCCCCCCTTGATCAGGATCCCGGCCCGGGCCGCCGCGGAGAGGCCACTGACGATGGTCACCGGGGTGGAGATCACCAGGGCACAGGGACAGGCGATCACCAGCAGCACCAGGGCGCGGTAGATGCCTTCCAGCCAGGCGACGCCGAGCAGCCAGGGGGCCAGCAGGGCGGTGAGCCCGGCGAGGACGAGCACCACCGGAGTGTAGACGGCGGCGAAGCGGTCGATGAAACGCTGGGTGGGGGCGCGGCTGGCCTGGGCCTGCTCGACGGCGTGGATGATCCGCGCCAGGGTGGTGTCGGCGGCGGCCCGGGTGCTGCGGTAGGTGAACTCGCCGTCACGGTTGACGGTGCCGGCGAAGACGGTGTCGCCCGGTGCCTTGTCCACCGGCAGGCTCTCGCCGGTGATGGGCGACTCGTCCAGTGCCGGGTGGCCGGCCTCGATCTCGCCATCCAGGGCGATGCGCTCGCCGGGGCGCACCCGGACCCGGCTGCCGGGCGCGACCGCCTCGGCGGGTTGCAGCGCGAAACGGCCATCGGCCTGCTCGACCGTGGCCTGCTCCGGGGCCAGCGAGAGCAGCTCACGGATGGCGTGGCGGGCGCGGCCCAGGGAGCGCGCCTCGATACGTTCGGCCAGGGTGAAGAGCACGATCACCATGGCCGCCTCGGCCCAGTGGCCGATCAGCAGCGCTCCGGCCACCGCCACGCTCATCAGCGCATTGATGTTCAGGGTGCGGTGGCGCAGGGCGATGAAGCCCTTCTTCCAGGTCGGCAGCCCCACCATGGCGATGGCCACCAGCGCCAGCAGGGCGGGCAACCAGGGGGTGGCCAGCGCCAACCACTCGCTCACCTCGGCCGCCAGCGCCACCAGGGCGGCGATGCCCAGCTTCCACCAGTTCTCGCCCCTGCTGGCGGCCTCGGTCCGACGGCTTGGGTCGAGGGCTTCCGGTGTCATGCCGGTGGACGCGATGCGCCGGTGAATCGCGTCCTCGTCGATGTCGCGGTGGTGAACGGTCAGTACACGGCCGATCAGGTCGAACTCCAGCGTCTCGACGCCCGGCATGCCCTCGAGGGCACGGCGCAGCAGCGTCTCCTCGGTGGGGCAGTCCATGGCCTCGATATGCAGGCGCAGGGGGCGTGTTCCCTGAGGCGGCGCCTCACGGGAGGCCGGTGGGGGTGGCGCGTGACCGGTGCAGCAGCTGTCGCAGGTAGACTTCGTGGTCATGTCGGGCTCCTTGCCATCGTCTATGCTGATGACACACCCTGTAGCCACTACAGGGTCAAGCGGCAACGCTGTGCTATAGCCAGTTCTTGTGCTTGAAGTACAGGTACGGCGAGATGCCGGCAATGGCCATCAGGCCGAGGGCGAAGGGATAGCCGACGGGCCAGGACAGCTCGGGCATGACGTCGAAGTTCATGCCGTAGATGCTGGCGATCATCGTGGGCGGCAGGAAGACCACGGCGGCGATCGAGAAGGTCTTGATGATCTGGTTCTGCTGGATGTTGATGAAGCCCTGGGTGGAATCCATCAGGAAGTTGATCTTGTCGAACAGGAAGGCGGTGTGGGTCATCAGCGTATCGACGTCGCGCTTGACCTCGCGGGCCGTTTCCTGGAGCTCGGCATGGACGCGCAGGTGGCGGATCAGGAAGGACATCGAGCGCTGGGTGTCCATGAGGCACAGACGGATCTTGCCATTGCTGTCCTCGAGCTTGGCCAGTTGGTCGATGGCATCCTCGAGGTCTGAGTCGTCCTCCTCCAGCACCAGGTGGCTGACGTCCTCGAGCTTGCGGTGAACGTCCTCCAGGGTATCGGCGAGGTTTTCCACCTTCTGCTCGAAGATCGTCAGCATCAAGCTCTGCGCCGAGTCGGCTTCCACCTGGCCACTGCGGGCACGCAAGCGCAGCAGGCGGAAGTCGGCGATCTCGGTGTCCCGGAAGGTGATCAGCCGTTCGGGCTGCAGGATGAAGGCGACGGTGGTGTTGCCGTGGCGTCCCTCGCTCTGCGACAGGAACAGCGAGTGCACGTGAATGCCGTCGGCGTCGACGAAATAGCGCGCCGATGACTCGATCTCCTCGACGTCGTCGGTGGCCGGCAGTTCATCGGCCAGGAAGGCATTGAGCCGCTCGCGCTCGTCCTCGTCGGGTTCGTGAGCATCGATCCAGGTCGCCTGGGCCAGGCGCTCGGACAGTGGCCGGGTGTCCTCGGAGACTTCCTGGATGGTCTGGCGATTGAGCTGGAAGGTGCGAATCATCGTCGTCCCTGGAGCGTCTGGTTGGATTTGCCCAGATTAGGCGTTTACGACCATCAGGCCAATCACGATGGTCGAGCCGTCCTCGCGTAACGTCTGGTGGTTCACCGTTGCGGGGCACATACCCTATAGTGACTATAAGGTAGGGTGACCGGAGGCGCGAGGCATGAAGATCGGCGAGCTGGCCCGGCGCACGGGGTGCGCCGTAGAGACCATTCGCTTCTACGAGCGTGAGGAGCTGCTGCCCGAGCCGGCGCGCAGCCAGGCCAACTACCGGCTCTACGCCGAGGCGCATGCACAGCGGTTGCGTTTCATCCGCCATTGTCGCGCGCTGGACATGACGCTGGACGAGATCCGCACCCTGCTGGACTACCACGATCACCCGCGCCAGCCCTGCGATGCCGTCAACGGCCTGATCGATGACCACCTGGCGCACGTGGAGGCGCGCCTGTCGCAGCTCCAGGCGTTGCGCGAGGCACTGGTCAATCTGCGTTCGCGCTGCAGGGGCAAGGCCGACTCCGGCCACTGCGGCATCCTGCAGGAACTGTCCCAGCCGTTGCCCGCCGAGGAGTCGACCGGGCTGGTCGACAGCAGCCATGTGCCGGGCCCGCATCGCGGCGGCTGATCGGTGGCGCCATGCCCGGCAAGCCTCCTCCCCCGGCCGGGCCGGGAGAGGAGGTCGGGCGGGGATCATTCCTTGCCGTGCTTATTCTTTACCGAAATAGCGCTCGTGGATCTCGTCGTAGGTGCCGTTTTCACGCAGGGTGGCGAGTGCCTCGTTGAAGGTCTCGGCCAGTTCCTGGTCACGCTGGCGGAAGGCGATGCCGAAGCCCTCCCCGAAGTACTCCTGGGGCTCGGTGATCATCTCGCCGACCAGCTTGTAATCGCCGGCCTCGCTGTCCAGCAGGGTGGACTTGCCGATCGGGAAGTCGAGGAAG
Organism: Halomonas flagellata; assembly: GCF_022487945.1. NCBI lineage: Bacteria > Pseudomonadati > Pseudomonadota > Gammaproteobacteria > Oceanospirillales > Halomonadaceae > Halomonas > Halomonas flagellata. Next base: position 96,476 of record NZ_JAKVPY010000003.1, on the reverse strand, counting down.
ACGGCGTCGAGACGGCCGGAGTCCATGTCCAGCACCATGTCGTCGGCGGTGGCGTAGCGATTGACCTCGGCCACGTCGCCATAGAGGTCGGTCACGTAGTTGTCCTGCAGGGTGCCGCGCTGCACGCCTAGGGTCAGCCCTTCCAGGCTCTCCTCGGAGGGGGTGCCGATCTCCACGTCGGCGGGGGCGAACCAGGCGGATGGCGGGGTGATGTAGGGGTCGGAGAACAGCACCTGCTCGCGGCGCTGCTCGTTGATGGTCATCGACGACATGATGGCGTCGTACTTGCGCGCCATCAGGCCGGGAATGATCCCGTCCCAGCCCTGCACGACCCACTCGCATTCGATGCCGATCTCGGCGCACAGGGCATTGCCCAGGTCGATGTCGAACCCGGTCAACTCGCCATCGGGCGTGCGGTATTCCATGGGTTCGTAGGGCACGTCGACGCCGATGCGGATATCGCGGACCTCGGCACTGGCACTGCCGGCGATCATGGCGGCGCCGAGCACGCCGAGGCTCAGGATAGTCTGGAGCTTCATGGGTGATTTCCCCTGTTATTGGTAGTGTCGCTTCGTGAGCGATGACCCGCCCAAGATAACGGATGCCTGGGCACGTCGGAAGAGGGAACCGGCCGGATTCGAACGCTGGTTCCCAACGGTTGTTTGACGCTCCTTGTCGTCGACTGTCAGCCGCTGGCCGGCTTGAGGTGAGCCAGCAGGCGACGTTCCAGGTAGCGGAACAGGTAGAGGATGGCGAAGGTGAGGCAGAGATAGATCGCCGCGACGAACAGGAAGGCCTCGAAGGGGGCATAGAAGCGTGCATAGACGAAGCGAGCCGCCCCGGTGAGGTCCATGATGGTCACCACGCTGGCGATGGCGCTGGCGTGGAGCATGAAGATCACCTCGTTGCCGTAGGCCGGCAGGGCGCGGCGGAAGGCGCTGGGCAGCACGATGCGCCGCAGCATCAACGCCCGGGACATGCCGTAGGCGCGCGCCGCCTCGATCTCGCCCCTGGGGGTGGCCTTGATGGCGCCATGGAAGATCTCGGTGGTATAGGCCGCGGTGTTCAGGGTGAAGGCGATCAGGGCCGGCACGAAGGGCTTCTCGAGGATCACCCACAGCCAGGACTCCTGGATGCCCTCGACGAAGACCACGCCATAGTAGATCAGGTAGAGCTGGACCAGCAGCGGTGTGCCGCGGAACACATAGGTGTAGAGGAAGATGGGCATCTTCACCCAGCGCCTCCGCGAGCCACGGCCGATGGCCAGCGGCACCGCCGCCACCAGGCCGATGATCAGTGACAGGAACACCAGTTGCACCGTGGTGACCAGGCCCTCGCCGTAGTAGGAGAGGGTCTGCAGGGTGAAGATGCTGTTGTCGGCGAGCTGGGCTTCCAGCTGGGCAAGTAGTGCCTCCATCAGTCCGCCTCCCCGTAGCCGACGTTGTAGCGCTTCTGCAGGCGCGCGAAGCCCCATTCCGAGACGCTGGCGATCAGCAGGTAGATGGCGGCCACGATGATCATGAAGGTGAAGGGCTCGCGGGTGGCCTTGGACGCCTCGGCCGCGACGCGAACCATGTCGGAGAGCCCGATCACCGAGACCAGTGCGGTGGTCTTGAGCAACACCATCCAGTTGTTGGAGAGCCCGGGCAGGGCGTGGCGCATCATCTGCGGGAAGCGGATGCGCCGGAACACCAGCCAGTGGCTCATGCCGTAGGCCCGGCCGGCCTCGATCTGGCCGCTTTCCACCGCCATGAAGGCACCGCGGAAGGTCTCGCCCATGTAGGCCCCGAAGATCAGGCCGATGGTGATCACCCCGGCGACGAACTCGTTGACGTTGATGAAGGTGTCGATGCCGAACCGGTCATAGAGCCAGTCGGTGACCATGTTGATGCCGATCTGGCCACCGAAGAACATCAGCATCATCAGTACCAGGTCGGGCACGCCGCGGATGACGGTGGTGTAGAGGGTACCGGTGCGGTGCAGCAACCAGTTGCGCGACATCTTGGCGCTGGCGGTCGCGAGCCCCAGCACGATGGCCAGGATCAGCGACAGCACCGCCAGTTCGATGGTGATCAGCGCCCCTTCCAGCAGGCGCGGGCCGTAGCCATGGAGGTCGATCATGGAGTTCTCCTCATCCGGGCCGCCTCAGTGCTTGGGCGCCAGGAACTGCCTGAGACGCTCGGAGCGTGGGTTGCCCAGCACCTCGCCGGGAGGGCCGGCCTCTTCCACCCGGCCCTGATGCAGATAGATCACCTGGGAGGAAACATCGCGGGCGAAGGCCATCTCGTGGGTGACCACGATCATGGTGCGCCCCTCCTCGGCCAGGTCGCGCATGACCTTGAGCACGTCGCCGACCAGTTCCGGGTCGAGCGCCGAGGTGGGCTCATCGAACAGCATCACCTCCGGGTCCATGGCCAGCGCCCGGGCGATGGCGCCACGCTGCTGCTGGCCGCCGGACATCTGGGCGGGGTAGGCGTCGGCGCGTGCGCTCAGGCCGACGCGCTCGAGCAGCGCCCGGGCCTGCTCGACGGCCTCCTTCTTCGGCTTGCCGAGCACATGGACCGGGGCCTCGATGACGTTCTCGAGCAGGGTCATGTGGGCCCAGAGGTTGAAGCTCTGGAATACCATGGAGAGCTTGGCCCGCATGCGTACCACCTGCTTCCAGTCGGCGGGCTCGCGCCCATGCCGCGTCTGCTTGAAGTGGATCTTCTCGCCGTGGACGATCAGGTCGCCCTCGTCGGGCTGCTCGAGCAGGTTCATGCAGCGCAGGAAGGTGCTCTTGCCGGAACCCGAGGCTCCGATCAGGGTGATGACGTCCCCCTTGTGGGCCTTGAGCGACAGGCCCTTGAGGACTTCGGTGTCGCCGAAGCGCTTCTTGATGTCGTGCACTTCCAGCGGAATCGGGGTATCGGCCATGGAACGGGCTCCAGGTCAGGTAAGGTCGCCACGGGCGACGCGCCGCCAGGGGTGAGTGGCGCGAAAAGGGAGCGATTCTAACAGTCCGTCGGGCTTTCGGCAGCGGAGCGCTGAGGAACAGGTGTTCGACTTTGGTATGACTTTTGATGGATCATCATCATGATGTTGTCTCCGGTTTGTTGTAGTTTTGCCATGTTTTCGTCTGTGGATTCGTGTTTTTGCCACAGGATCCTGTGCGGCGCGATCAGGTCTCGGGTGCCGACGCGGGGCTGACCAGCAGGGCCGCCCGGGCTCCCGGCTCGACCTGGGCATTGGGAAAGACCACCCGCAGGGGCGTCGCGCCGACCCGGTAGTCGCCGGCCTTGCCATCCTCGGCCAGCAGGGTGCCGGGGGCGAACTCGGTGAAGTTGGGCGTGTCGTCGGGAAAGCAGAGCCGGAACGCCTCGGCCTCGCGCATCAACTCGTGCTCGACCTGGAAGAAGGCCATCCGCCCGGGGTCGCCGGCGGCCGGCTCGCGTCCGGCGATCAGCGACTCGAGCAGCCGCCCCATGGGGGCCAGGGCCGCCAGGTCGTTGTGGCCGAAGGGCAGGGCACGCCCGAGCTCGAGGGTGAAGGCCTGGGCGCCGTGATAGTGCTTCGAGTAGTGGGAGAAGGTCCAGCTGTGGCGGTGCTGGTGGAGCACCGCCTGGATGCCGGCGGCGGCGAACCAGCGCCACTGCTCGGGGGCCACGGCGGTCGCGGCGTAGGGGCTGACCACGAAGCATGGGTAGCGGCTGTCGCGGATCGCCGTATGCAGGTCATAGTGGAGTCGCGAGTGTGCCGGGTGGCGGGCATGGAAGCCGTCCACGGCGGCCATCAGCTCACGGGCCCGGTCGGGCTCCATCCCCACCTCATCGATATCGCGTCGGAACAGCCGGTTGAGGTTGGTGCTCACGTAGCGCTCGGCACGGCGGATCGCCTCGAGGTTGCCGAGGATCACCAGCACCGGCGCGCCCAGCCGGGTGAGACCCGCCTCGAGGCGTGCCAGGCACTCGCCGAGCAGTTCGATGGGGGCGGTCTCGTTGCCGTGGATGCCGGCCGAGAGCACGGTGGCGCGGGGCGCCTCGCCTGGCTGATCGGGGATGAGTTCGAGCAGCCCGGGGCCGAGCAGCCGGTAGCGCCCGCCGGGGATGCGACCTTCCGGACGCTCCGGGGTACGCGCCTCGAGGCTCAGCGTCAGCCACTCAGACAGCATGATCGCGGCGTACCTCGGTGATCTCGAGGCCCGGGTCGGCCTGCCGGGCGCCGTGGTGGTGGGTCATGGCGGTGTCGCGGTTCAGCAGGCGGGTGCAGTGCTGCGCGAGACTCGTGTCGAAGGGCATGGGGCCACCTTGGGGTCGGGTTGTCGGGCCGGTCGAGGAACACCTTCCATTGCCGGGTCCCGTGTCTCAAGGGGCGACGTCGGCCCGATGAAAGTGCCGGGTGCGATAGTGAAACTCGGTGGATCGCGCCGTGACCTTGGCACGATGGGCGAGCATGTGGCGCGGATCGCCGCCCGCCTCGCGGGGTGATCGACCGCCTGCCCGAACGCGCAGCGCCCCGCCCGGTTTCCCGGGCGGGGCGCTGTCGGTGACGGGGCGGGAATCAGCCGGCTGCCAGGCGCTCGGCGATGGCCCGGCCCAGGGTCTCGGTCGTTCCGTGGCCGCCGGCATCCGCGGTCAGCACCGCCGGGTCGGCCTCGGCCAGTACGGCCTCGAAGGCATCGACGATCGCCTTGCCGGCTTCCTTGTGGCCCAGGTGCTCGAGCATCATGGCGGCCGACCAGATCTGGCCGATGGGGTTGGCGATGCCCTTGCCGGCGATGTCCGGGGCGCTGCCGTGGACCGGCTCGAACAGGCTCGGGAACTTGCCCTCCGGGTTGATGTTGGCCGAGGGCGCCACGCCGATGGTGCCGGTGCAGGCCGGGCCCAGGTCGGAGAGGATGTCGCCGAACAGGTTGCTGGCCACCACCACGTCGAACCAGTCGGGGTGCATCACGAAGTTGGCGGTCAGGATATCGATATGGAACGCATCGACACTGACGTCGGGATAGTTCGTGCTCATCGCCTTCACCCGCTCGTCCCACCAGGGCATGGTGATGGCGATGCCGTTGGACTTGGTGGCCGAGGTGAGCTTTTTCCGGGGGCGGGTGGCTGCCAGGTCGAAGGCGTATTTCAGCACCCGGTCGACGCCCACCCGGGTCATCACCGTCTCCTGGATCACCACCTCGCGCTCGGTGCCCTCGAACATCCTGCCGCCGACGCTGGAGTATTCGCCTTCGGTGTTCTCGCGCACCACGTAGAAGTCGATGTCGCCGGGCCGGCGGTCGGCCAGGGGGCTCTTGATGCCCGGCAGCAGCTTGCAGGGACGCAGGTTGATGTACTGGTCGAACTGGCGGCGGAACTGCAGCAGCGAGCCCCACAACGAGATGTGGTCCGGCACCTTCTCCGGCCAGCCCACGGCGCCGTATAAGATGGCGTCGAAGTCCTTGAGCCGGTCGAACCAGTCGTCGGGGAGCATCCGGCCGTGCTCGAGGTAGTAGTCGCAGCAGGCAAAATCGAAGTGCTCGAGGGTCAGGTCGAGGTCGAAGCGCCTGGCGGCGGCCTCGAGAACCCGCAGGCCTTCCAGCATCACTTCGGTGCCGATGCCGTCGCCGGGGATGACCGCGATACGATGGGACATGAAACTCCTCCTGGGGCAGGGACATGATCGAGTCAGTCCAGTCTAGTCTGTGACCATGACGAGATAATCGGGGTACAATGCAATTCATTGTTGAGTGAAAGTGGAGAGTGCCTTGATCAGGGGGGAACGCTAATGGCCCAGTTCGACGATCTGGCCTTCTTCCAGCGCCTGGCCCATGCCGGCAGCCTCACCGCCACGGCGCGTGAGCTGGGCGTGTCGCTGTCGGCGGTGAGCAAGCGCCTCAAGCAGCTCGAGGGGCGGCTCGGGGTGGCGTTGGCCAGCCGCACCACCCGGCGCCTGACCCTGACCACCGAAGGTGAGCTCTATCTGGCTCGCGGAGCGGCGATCCTCGAGGAGCTACACGAGCTCGAGGAGACCCTGGGCGAGCATCAGGCCGAGCTCTCCGGCCCCCTGCGGATCCACTCCACCTTCGGCTTCGGTCGCCGCCATGTGGCGCCGCTGCTCTCCGCGTTCTGCCGCGAGCATCCCGGCATCGAGGGGGTACTGGAGCTCTCCAACTTCCCGCTCAGCCTGGGCGACCAGGGCTTCGATATCGGCATCCGGGTGGGCGAGCCGCCGGACTCGCGGCTGGTGGCCCGGCGGATCCTCGCCAGCCGGCGGATACTCTGCGCCTCCCCGACCCTGGCGGCGACCCTGCCCCCGCTGCGCGCGCCGACCGACCTGACCGGACATGCCTGCCTGCTGCTGCGCGAGAACGACAGCGACTTCGCCGTGTGGCGTTTCCAGCGGCGCGGTCGCCCGGCGGAGGAGCAGGCGGTGAAGGTCGCCGGCCCGCTCGCCAGCAACGATGGCGAGGTGATCGTCGGCCTGGCGCTGGACGGCCACGGTATTGCCCTGCGCTCCTGGTGGGACGTGCACCGGCACCTGGCCAGCGGTGCCCTGGTCGAGCTGCTGCCGGACTGGCAGGGGGTGCGGGCCGACTTCCATGCGGTCTACCAGCAGCGTCGCCATGTGCCGGCGCGCATCCGGGCGTTTGTCGCCTATCTTGAACAGGAGATGGTCAAGCGGGTGCCGCCTCTGCAGCCTGGCCCGCTTACCGGGAGTGGGGAGTCGCCGTGAATGTGCTGATGTTCACCAATACCTACCTGCCCATCGTCGGCGGGGTCAGCGAGTCGGTGCAGCGGTTGAAGCGCCGATTGCAGGCCGTCGGGCACCGGGTGCTGGTCGTGGCACCGAGGCTCGCAGGGCAGCCCGAGCACGAAACGGATGTGGTACGAGTGGCGGCGGTACAGCATTTCAATGGCAGCGACTTCTCGTTGCCGGTCCCGATCCCGGGACAGCTCATCGATGCCATCGAGACCTTCGCACCGGACATCGTGCACTCCCATCATCCCTTCCTGCTGGGCGATACCGCGGCCCGGGCGGCGGAGACCTACGGCCTGCCATTGGTGTTCACCCATCACACCCTCTACGAGCATTACACCCACTATGTGCCCGGCGACTCGCCGCGCATGCAGCGCTTCGCCATTGCCCTGGCCACCCAGTACACCTGGCTGTGCGACGAGGTGATCGCCCCGAGCGAAAGCATCCGCGACCTGCTTCGCGAGCGCGAGGCCAATCCGGCGCTCAGCGTGGTGCCCAGCGGGGTCGACACGCTAGGCTTCGTCCTGGGTGACGGTCGTGGCTGGCGGGAATGGCTGGGGATTCCGGCCGATGCCTATGTGGTCGGCCACCTGGGGCGCCTGGCCAGGGAGAAGAACCTGACCCTGCTGGCCGAAGCGGTCGCCAGGGCCCTGGCCGAGTTGCCCGAGGCGCATTTCCTGGTGGTTGGCGAGGGAGAGGCCCGTCACGCCATGTCGGCCATCGCCGCCGACCATGACGTGGCCGAGCGCTTCCACTTCACGGGAAGGCTGCACGGTCAGGCGCTGATCGATGCCTACCACGCCATGGACCTCTTCGCCTTCGCCTCGCACAGCGAGACCCAGGGAATGGTGATTGCGGAGGCGATGGCCGCGGGACTGCCGGTGGTGGCGATCTCCGCCCCGGGCGTACGGGAGGTGGTGCGCGATGGCTACAACGGACGCCTGCTGATCGGGGACGATGACGAGGCCATGGCCGAGGCCATCATCGAGCTGGCCCCGCCAGCGCGGCGCGAGCCGTTGCGCCGGGCGGCCCTGGCCACGGCAGAGGCCTTTGATGAGCGCCACTGCGCTGAGCGTTGCCTGGCGGTTTACCGGCGGGCGATCGCCCGGGGTGGCCCCTTCACCCACGCCGATGACGGCGGCTGGGAGTGGGTGCGGGGGCGCCTCGGTGCCGAGTGGCAGATGCTTCGCTATCGGGGACGCCTGCTGCGCCATGTGGTGCAGGAGGAGTGGGAGCAGGAGCGCCCCTCCTGGTGGCCGGGCAGTCGCCACGACGGGCCCGGGTTGCCGCCGAAGTAGGGCCGGGTCAGGGATGGGCGCGACGCCGCCGACGGTCGGCCCAGCGCTTGAGCCCGACCAGCAGCAGGACGCCGACGAGCAGTCCCCCTGCCGCCCACAGCAGTTCGCCGCGGCTCTCGGCGGTGGCCAGCTGCCCGAGCTGGCTGCCGAGCAGCGTGACCCCGGCCAGGCCCGGGGCGATCCCCAGCAACGATCCGATCATGTAGTCGCGGAAGCGCAGGTGGAAGGCGCCGGCCATCAGGTTGGTCAGGGTGAAGGGGGCCAGCGGCAGCAGGTTCACCAGGGTCATGGTGCGGATGCCGCGGCCGGCAAGGTAGCGGGACAGGCCGTGCAGGCGGTGCCCGCCATGGCGCAGCAGGGCGTCCCGCCCCAGCCGGCGTCCCACCCACCAGGTCAGCATCGAAGCCGCCAGGGTGCCGGCCAGGGCGTAGGCGAAGCCCCACCAGGGGCCGAACAGCAGGCCGGTCAGGGCCACCAGCAGGCTCAGCGGGAACATCACCAGCGATGCCCCGGCATAGAGGCCCATGACCACCAGCACCGCCCAGGGGGCATCGCGCCAGGCCACCGATCCCTTCACCAGCCTCATCAGGCTCTCCACCGTCAACAGGTCCTGCATGGCCAGCCACTGCCACAGCACGCCCAGGGCTATCAGTCCCAGGACCAGCAGGAGGGGGATCGCCAGGCGTCGGCTCATGGTGTCGGTTCGCTCCGGGCGGGCTGCCGGGCCAGCGGATCCTGCCGGAAGTAGCGCACCAGCAGCGCATGGAGCTCGGGATAGGCCCGGTGGAGCACATCGGGGGCGGTGAAGAAGTGCTCGCAACACACCGCGAAGCACTCGCCCGGGTGGCTGGCGGCGTAGTCGTCGATGGGGGTGGCCTCGCCGTGCTCGAGCCGCGCCCGGAGATCCTGCCATACGCCCATGAACACCCGGTGCCATTCCCTGGGGTCGATCTCGCGAGGCAGCGGCGGAAAGCCGTCCACGTCGAGCGAGTTGCCCAGGTCGAGCTTGTGGGCCAGCTCGTGGATCACCACGTTGAAGCCGCTCCAGTCGCCGCTCTCCATCAGGTCGGGGAAGGCGACCACCACCGGGCCCTGGGAGGAGGTCTCGCCGGCTCGCTCGTCGACGTATTCGTGCATCACGCCGAACTCGTCCATCTCCTCGACCTGGCGCTGGAAGGCGTCGGGCAGTATCAGGATCTCGTGGACCCCGACGAAGGCCTCTTCGTGTTCCGTTTCGCTCCAACCCAGGGTCAGCAGGCAGGCCTGGGCGGCCAGCGCCAGCTGCGCCGGCAGGTCGAAGGGAGTGGTCTCGACCAGCGCGGGATGCAGGCTGACCCGCTTGGCGTGCAGGAAGCGCCAGGCACGGCGCCCCAGTCGCCCCGCATCGTCGTCGCCGAGCGTCGCCAGCAGCGGCAGGCGCGAGCGGGCTTCCCGCCAGGCCTCCTCGGGGAAGGGGTGGCGGGCCTCGAAGCTCTTCGCCCGCCAGCGGCGCAGGTGGCCCAGCATGGCGTCAGCTCTCTTCCAGGTTCGCCCCGGACTTCCACGACCAGTCGCGCCAGCGCAGGTCGAAGAGGTCCTTGCGGCGATCCTTGAGGTTGGTCACCGAGCCTTCGGCACGCACCACCGTCAGCCGGGTCAGGTCCAGGTCCGAGAACATGATCATCTCGGTGTTGGGCGTGGTCTCGGAGAGCACCGCATCGTGGGGGAAGGCGAAGTCCGAGGGCGAGAAGACCGACGACTGGGCGTACTGGATGTCCAGGTTCTCGATGGACGGCACGTTGCCGACGCTGCCGCACAGCACCACGTAGCACTCGTTCTCGATGGCTCGGGCCTGGGCGCAGTGGCGCACCCGCAGGTAGCCGTTCTTGGTGTCGGTCCAGAAGGGCACGAAGAGGATGTCCATGTCCTGGTCGGCGAGCAGGCGCGAGAGTTCCGGGAACTCCACGTCGTAGCAGATCTGGATGCCCACTCGGCCGGCATCGGTCTGGAACACCAGCAGCTCGTCGCCCCCCTCGATCACCCAGTCGCGCCGCTCCTGGGGGGTGATGTGCAGCTTGGCCTGGCGCTCGATGCTGCCGTCGCGATGGCAGAGGTAGGCGATGTTGTAGAGGCGGTCGTCCTCGCCCACCTCGATCATCGAGCCGGCGACGATGTTGATGTTGTAGGAGACCGCCATGCGCGACAGCTCGGTCTTGAACTGGTCGGTGAAGCCGGCCAGGAAGCGCACGGCGGCCATCTGGTCCTGCTGGGCGGCGCGGTCCTGCAGGCCCATCAGCGGGGCGTTGAAGAGCTCGGGAAAGACTGCGAAGTCGCTCTGGTAGTCGGCCAGGGCATCGACGAAGTACTCGATCTGCTGCAGCACCGCCTCGACCGAGGCGAACTCGCGCATCTGCCACTGCACCGCGCCGACCCGCACCTGGGTGGGACGGTTCTCCAGCACCCGCTCGGCAGGCTCGAAGAGGATGTTGTTCCACTCGAGCAGGGTGGCATAGCCCTGGGACTTCTCGTCCTCCGGCAGGTACTTGCGCAGCAGGCGCTTGACCTGGAAGTCGTTGGCAAGCTGGAAGGAGAGGATGGGGTCGTGGATCTCCTTGCGCGCCACCTTGTCGAGGTATTCGGCCGGCGAGAGTTCGTGGGCGTGCTCGTGGTACTGGGGAATCCGCCCGCCGGCGAGTATCGCCCGCAGGTTCATCGAGCGGCACAGCTCCTTGCGCGCCTCGTAGAGGCGCCGGCCCAGGCGGTAGCCGCGATAGTCCGGATGGATCAGCACGTCCAAGCCGTACATGGCGTCGCCGTCCGGGTCGTTGAGGATGGTCTCGCGCTTGCCGATCAGGTCATCGTAGCGGTGCGGGTTGGAGAAGGTGTCGTAGTCGACCAGCGCCGTCAGGGCCACGCCGACGATGGTGGCGTCGTCCTCGATGACGAGCTGCCCGTCGGGGAACTCCTTGATCAGCTTGTCGATGGTGGGTCTCGGCCAGGCGCCGCCGATGTCGTCGTAGACCCGATCCATCAACGCCTGGAGCTGCGGGTAGTCGTCCGGGGTCAGGTTGCGCAGGTTCAGATGCAGATCGTCGAGGGACATGGCGCGTCGGTTCCTGGTCAAGGTGAAAGGCGAATTCTAGCATGCACGTGAACGTCACCGGCTGTCATGCCTGGCTCATGGCCCTGTCATCGCGGTGTCATCCGGCCCATGGACGATGCCCGCAAACCGGTGGATCACCGGCTACGCTGTTCAAGGGAGGACGGGACGCCCGGCGGGTCGTCCTGCCCCAGGCATTCGGGCAACGAGCACGCCATGCGCGACGACAGGAACGATCACCAGCGAATCCGGCTCGAGGCGGTGAGCAAGGTCTGGAGCGGCCAGGCGGCCGTCGACCGGATCTCCTTCGCGGTGGCGCCCGGCGAGTTCGTGATCCTGCTGGGTCCCTCGGGCTGCGGCAAGTCGACCACCCTGCGGATGATCGCCGGCCTCGAGCCGGCGAGCGAGGGCCGTATCCACATCGGCGAGCGCGACGTGACCCACCTGCCCCCGGGAGACCGCGGCATCAGCATGGTGTTCCAGTCCTATGCGCTCTTTCCCCACCTCAGCGTGGCCGACAACATCGTCTTCGGCCTGCGCAGCCGCAAGGTGCCCAGGGCCGAGCGCGAGTCGCGGCTGGCCCGGGTGGCGCAGCTCGTCGACCTCGAGGCGTACCTCGCGCGCAAGCCGGCCCAGCTCTCCGGCGGCCAGCGCCAGCGGGTGGCCCTGGCCCGGGCGATCATCTCCGAACACCCCATCTGCCTGATGGACGAGCCGCTCTCCAACCTCGACGCCCGGCTGCGCGGGGAGATGCGCCGCGAGATCAAGGCGTTGCAGCAGCGGCTCGGCATGACGGTGATCTACGTCACCCACGACCAGGTCGAGGCCATGAGCATGGGCGACCGGGTGATCCTGATGGAGGCGGGGGGCATCGTCCAGGACGGTACCCCCGGCGAGCTCTACAACCGGCCGGCCACGGCCTTCGCCGCGAGCTTCATCGGCAGCCCGGCGATGAACCTTGTGGCGCTTTCCGCCGCGGCCGATGGCGCCGTCATCGACGGCGAGCCGCACTGTTCCATCGCCTCCCACGAGGCCAAGGGCCACCTGCTGGGCGTGCGTCCCGAGGATATCGCCATCCTGCCCAGTGAGGCGCCCGGCGTGCCGGCCGAGGTGATCGACGCGGAGTATCTCGGCGCCGACAGCATCGTGCGACTCAAGGTCGGCCACCAGGAGCTGCGGGCCCGGGTCGACGGTGTGCCCGTGGTCGGAGCGGGGTCGCCCTGCCGGCTGCAATGGTCGCCCTCGGCGGCCCACTTCTTCAGTGCTGGAGACGGGCAACGCCTGGCACTCCAGGGATATGACCTCGCCGCGGGCCCCGGCCGGCTGGCGCAGCAACACCCGGTGCAGAGACACGAGGCCCGGACCTCGCCCAACCAGGTAGGGAACGACTCTCCAGGAGTGAACCGATGAACGCGCGACTTCCCCTCAAGACGAGCGGTCTGGCCGTGGCCGGGCTGCTGGCCGCCGGCTCGCCGTCCGCCCAGGCACAGACCGAACTGACCATGTACTACCCGGTGGCGGTGGGCGGCGCCCTCACCGAGGTGATCGACGGCCTGGTCGCCGACTTCGAGGCCGAGCACCCGGACATCGCGGTGGACGCCATCTACGCCGGCAACTACGACGACACCCGGGTGCGGGCCATGTCGGCGGTCGAGGCCGGCGATGCGCCGCAGCTCTCGGTGATGTTCTCCATCGACCTCTACGAACTCATCGAACAGGACGTCATCGTTCCCTTCGACGACCTGATCGAAACCGACGAGGAGCGCGAATGGCTCGACGGCTTCTATCCGGCCCTGATGGAGAACGGCCGGCTCGACGGCCAGACCTATGGCATCCCCTTCCAGCGTTCGACCATCGTCTTCTACTGGAACAAGGACGCCTTCGCCGCCGCCGGGCTCGACCCCGACACCCCGCCCGAGACCTGGGAAGAGATGGCCGAGATGGCCGCCGCCGTGCGCGAGGCCTCGGGGGGCGAGCAGTGGGGCGTGATGGTGCCCTCCACCGGCTACCCTTACTGGATGTTCCAGGCCTTCGCCTTCCAGAACGGCCACCGGCTGATGAGCGACGACGGCACCGAGGTCTACTTCGACGACCCGGCGGCCATCGAGGCGCTGGAGTACTGGGTATCGCTGGCCGCCGAGCATGACGCCATGCCCTCTGGCACCATCGAGTGGGGCACCCTGCGCCAGAACTTCATCGAGCAGTCCACGGCCATGATGTGGCACAGCACCGGCAACCTCACCGCGGTGCGAGGCGAGGCAGGCTTCGACTTCGGCGTGGCCATGCTGCCCATGAACACCCAGCGCGGCAGCCCCACCGGCGGCGGCAACTTCTACCTCTTCAAGGACGCCAGCGAGGACGAGCAGCGCGCCGCCATGACCTTCATCCGCTGGATGACCGCACCGGAACGCGCCGCGGCCTGGTCCATGGAGACCGGCTACATGGGCGTCAGCCCGGCGGCCTACGAGACCGAGGCGCTGCGGGACTACGTCGAGGCCTTCCCGCCGGCGGCGGTGGCCCGCGACCAGCTCGAGCATGCTACCGCCGAGCTTGCCACCTACCAGGGCGGCCGCGTACGCCGGGTGCTGGACAACGCCGTGCAGGCGGCCCTCACCGGCCAGATGTCGCCCGAAGAAGCGCTGGCCCAGGCCCAGGCGGAAGCCGATGCGGCCTTGCGCCGCTATGCACGCTCGCGCTGAGTTCTAGCGCAGCGTAATCAGGGCGCCGGGGGCAAGGGCGAAGAGGAGGTCATTTGCCAGGGATGGCAAATGTAGCGTCCAGGGAGGGATTCACAGCGCCTCCTCGTAGGCCTTGCCCCCGGATCAGCCCCCAGATAGGACATGTCATGGTGATCCAGAGCGCCGATCGGCGCATGCAGGTCTATGGCGCGCTGTTACTGCTGCCGGCGGCGGTACTGCTCGGTACCTTCGCCTACCTGCCGACCGTCGCCACCCTGATCAACAGCCTCTTCCTGCCCGGTTTCCGCGGCGCGCCGCCGGAGTTCGTCGGGCTCGAGAACTATGCGCTGCTGATCGAGGATCGCACCTTCTGGAAGGTCGCCCGCAACAACCTGATCTATGCGCTCGGCACCATCCCCACCTCCATCGCCCTGGCGCTGGGCATGGCGCTGTTCGTCAATGCCCGCCTGCCGGGACGCGGCCTGGTGCGCATGGCCTATTTCACGCCGACCATCCTGCCGATGATCGCCGCGGCCAATATCTGGATGTTCTTCTACGCGCCGCAGATCGGCCTGTTCAACAGCCTGCTGGGCTCGATCGGCATCAGCGGGCCGAACTGGCTGGGCGATCCGGGCGTGGCGCTCACCTCGGTGATCGTGATGACCGTCTGGAAGGAGGCCGGTTTCTTCATGATCTTCTACCTGGCGGCACTGCAGAGCATCCCGCCGGAGCTCGAGGAGGCCGCCACCCTGGAGGGCACCAGCCGCTGGAGCTTCTTCTGGCGGGTGACCTTCCCGCTACTGATGCCGACCACCCTGTTCGTGCTGATCAATGCGCTGATCAACGCGGTGCGGGTGGTTGACCACCTGTTCATCCTCACCAAGGGCGGGCCCAACAACGCCACCAATTTGCTGCTCTACTACGTCTACGAGAACGCCTTCTCGTTCTTCGACCGCACCTATGCCGCCACCATCACCGTGGTGATCCTGCTGGTGCTCGCCGTGGTGGCGACGATCAAGTTCCGCGTGCTCGATCCCCGCACGCACTACCAGTGATGATCTCGAGGAGCGGGCCATGACCACGCCAACCGCCGCCGCAGCCACGACCCCGACACGCCGACGGGTGCGTTTGCCCCGTCTGGAAACCACCGCCGCCTGGCTGCTGGCGATCATCTGGATCTTCCCGCTGCTCTATGCCTTCTGGGCGGCCTTTCATCCGCCGGCCTTCATGGTGCGCTTCGAGTTGCTGGCGCCGCTGACGCTCGACAACTTCACCGACGCCTGGGAGCAGGCGCCCTTCGCCCGCTACTACGTCAACACCTTCCTGCTGGTCACCGGCATCGTCGCCGCCCAGTTCGTGGTGTGCACCCTGGCGGGCTTCGCCTTCGCCCGCTTCCCGCTTCCCGGCAAGGACATCCTGTTCATGCTGGTGCTGATCCAGCTGTTCGTCTTCCCCGAGGTGCTGATCGTCGAGAACTACCGCATCGCCAGCGCGTTGGGGCTGGTCGACACCATCACCGGCATCGGGCTGCCCTACGTGGCCAGCGCCTTCGGTATCTTCCTGCTGCGCCAGACCTTCAAGACCATTCCCCGCGAGTTGGAGGATGCCGCCCGGGTCGAGGGCTGCGGCTGGATGGCGATCCTGCTCAAGGTGTACGTGCCGCTGGCCAGGCCCACCTACCTGGCCTATGGCCTGGTCTCCATCAGCCACCACTGGAACAACTTCCTGTGGCCGCTGGTGGTCACCAACTCGGTGGAGAGTCGCCCGCTCACCGTGGGGCTTGGCATCTTCTCGGCGCCGGAGACCGGCGTCAACTGGGCCACCGTCAGCGCCGCCACCCTGCTCAGCATCGCCCCGCTGCTGGTCGCCTTCCTGCTCTTCCAGCGCCAGTTCGTGCAGTCCTTCCTCAGGGCGGGGATACGCTAATCGGCGATACGGTCCCTGCTTGCCTGCCTTGGTGGCAGGGTCAGCGTCTTGGCCATGATCACGCCGGCCAGCACCAGCACACCGCCGATCAGGTGGAAGAGCGAAATGCGCTCGCCGAGGAAGGCCATGGCGATCAGCGCGCTGAACAGCGACATCAGGGTGATGAAGATGGCGCCGCTCTCGTGCTACCCGTGTGTCAGCGCAGCTGGCTGTCCTTGCTACCGCGTCGGTTGTAACCGCTGAAGGCGGTCCGCTGCTTGTCGCGCTCGCCCTGGCAGGCGATGCACAGCCGCACCCCCGGCACGGCCTCGCGGCGGGCCTGGGGGATCTCGTCGTCGCACTCCTCGCAGTGCTTCCGGCTCTCCCCCTGGGGCAGCTCGCTGCGCGCCCGCTGCAGCGCATCCTCGATGGTGCTGTCGATCTGCTCCTGCACGGCCCCGTCTCTCGACCAACCTCCAGCCATGATGTCGTCTCCTTCGGCTCTCGATGAGCCGTCTACCGGTCCTGAGAGTCTGGGCTATCCGGCTTGTCCTGACCAGTGGCATCGGGCCCCACGAGGGGGGCTGATGGCTGGGGCCTGCAGTCAGTAAGTTGTTGTCAAATTGAAAAGCTGGGATAGGGGCGATGGGAAGAATGGATTGAGTCTCGGATATGAAGTGGGAGGCCTTGACGCTCCTGCTTCTCCCTGTGGATCCAAGGTGCTGCAGCTATTCCATGAATCCAGGGCTTGTGAGGAAAAAGTCTATACTGCTCTACAGCTTATAACAAAAGGGAGCCTCTCATGAGCGACCCGTTGCCGCCCCCCGTGACCAGCGACATGCAAACGGACTACGTCGTTGGCCAGGACAATATCGAAGGGCGACTGGGGCCCATCGGCTTCGATATCCACAACCGGGTCTTTGTCGTATCGGCGCTCGCCTCGGTCGTCTTCATCGTCCTCACCCTGTTGTTTCCGGAAAGGGCGGGGAGCCTTTTCCAGTCCATTGTCGGTTTCTCCACCGGGACGCTGGACTGGTATTTCATGATCGTGGTGGATTTCTTCATCCTGTTCTGTATAGCGCTCGTCGTCCTGCCCTATGGATCGGTCAGGCTGGGTGGTCCCGATGCCCGACCGGAGCACAGTTACCTGTCCTGGTTTGCGATGCTGTTCACTGCCGGCATCGGAATCGGACTGCTGTTCTTCAGTGTGCTGGAGCCGGTCTATCATGCCAACGTCTCCTTGCCATTGGGCATTCCTTCACCTTTCGGGGCCGATGGTGAACTCAATCCGGAGGCCATTCCCGAAGCAACCGCCCTGGGCCTTGCCGGCACCTTTCTCCATTGGGGCATCCATGGCTGGGCCGTCTATGTGGTGATGGCGTTGGCGCTGGCCATCTTTACCTATAACAAGGGCCTGCCGTTCTCCATTCGTTCGGCGTTTTTCCCGATCCTTGGCGAGCGTGTCTGGGGCTGGTGGGGGCATGCGATCGACATCCTGGCGGTGTTTTCCACCTTGTTTGGACTGGCCACGGCGCTCGGACTCGGGGCACAGCAGGCCAATGCAGGGATGAATTTCGTCTTTGGTCTGGACATCAGCACCACCTTTCAGGTCATCGTTATCCTCCTGGTAACGGCAGTGGCACTGGTATCGGTCTGGCGCGGACTCGAGGGTGGCGTGAAGAAACTCTCCGAGATCAATATGGTCCTGGCCGTGTTCTTCTTCTTCTTCGTACTATTCGCCGGCCCGACCCTGGTGGGCCTGAACGGGTTCTGGTCGGGGCTTTCGACCTATGTGAAGGACTTCGTCCCGTTGTCGGCCCCCTTCGGTCGTGACGATGATGCCTATCGTCAAGCATGGTCAGTCTTCTACTGGGCCTGGTGGGTCAGCTGGGCACCGTTCGTCGGCATGTTCATCGCTCGGGTGTCGCGTGGGCGCACGGTTCGGGAATTCGTGCTCTGTGTGCTGGTGATTCCCAGTCTGTTCATTTTCATCTGGATGGGCGTCTTCGGTGGCATCGCGCTCGATCAGCTCTATGCCGACCCCGGTAACAGCCTGGTCAAGGAGTACGTGATCGACAATTACAGCCCCGAGCTGTCGCTGTTCGGCATGCTGAATGAACTGCCGCTGACGGGCCTGATGTCGACCCTTGGCATCACTCTGGCGTTGATTTTCTTCGTCACCTCGTCGGATTCCGGCTCCCTGGTGATCGATACCATCACTGCCGGCGGCAAGATCGATGCTCCCAGGCCCCAGCGGATGTTCTGGGCAACGGTGGAGGGCTTGATTGCCATCGTGTTGCTTCTCGGCGGCGGCCTGTCGGCGCTTCAGGCCGGAGTGACGGCGACGGCGATTCCGTTTTCCATCGTGATGCTGTTGATGTGCTACTCCATCATCAAGGCGCTGAATGGCGAGTTGCGCCGCCAATCCGCCTGAATAACGCCGAGCTGGAACGCCTGATAAGGGTACAGGCCCCACCGAGGTGGGGCCTGTCGGGCCAGGGGAGGTGCGCCAGCGCGGGCGATTAGCTACCGCGCGGGCTCGATGTCGGGAATGACTTCGCCTTCCATGACGTGGCCGGGAATGGTGTCCAGATTGCCGTCTTCACTGGCTTGGGCCAGGAAGCGCAGGTGGCGCTGGTATTCGTTCAGCACGTCATGCACGACCTGCAGGCGCGTATAGCCGTTGAGGTCTTGCCCGAGGCCGCCCTCGGCGAGATGCACGTCGAGTCGCAGATAGTAGTCGTCGTCCGCGGGCAGGAAGCTCGGTGGCTGCAGGCGTTGTGGGCGTATCCCGTAGATGAAGCTGGGGGCGCCATCGAAGTCGACTTGCAGGGTGGGGCAAAGCAACTGTGTGTCGTCCACGGCCTGTTCGGTCACGGTGGCACGTTGACCGCGCCGCGTCAGTTCCTCGGCCAGTTCGATCAGGGCCGGCCGGATGGCGTGGCGCAGCGTGGCCTCCGCGCCGTTCTGCGTGGTGCCGTCCAAGGTGCGGTCGAGTCGTTCGCGCCAGTCACTGGCGGCGACTCCGTTGGCGACCACCTGTTGGCGGGCATCGGCCTTGCCGGTCTCGACCTTCAGCGAGCGATACATGCCGATCATGGTCAGGAAGATCACCGCCGAGAAGGGCAGGGCGGTGATCACCACGGCGCTCTGCAGGGTCCTCAGGCCGCCGGCCATCAGCAGCGCCAGGGTAATCAGGCCGATGATGGCCGACCAGAAGATGCGCAGCCGCACCGGCGCGTCATGATTCACGTCGCGCAGCACATAGGTGAAGTTGGACAGCACCAGGGCGCCGGAATCGGCCGAGGTGACGAAGAACACGATGCTCAGCAGCGTCACCAGGGTGGCGGTGAGACCGACCCAGGGCAGTTGCTCGAGGAAGGTGTAGATACTGGCCTGCGGCATGTTCACGGCCTGCTCGCCGAGCACCACCAGGCCCTGTTCGACCATGTCGATGCCGCTGTTGCCGAACACGGACATCATCACCATCACGAAGATCAGCGGGATGAACAGGGCACCGGCGACGAACTCGCGGATGGTGCGGCCCCGCGAGATGCGCGCCAGGAACAGGCCGACGAACGGCGCCCAGGCGATCCACCAGCCCCAGAAGAACACCGTCCAGCCGCTGAACCAGCCCTGTGCTTCGGGCGCGTAGGCGTAGGTGTCGAAGCTCAGGCCGGGGAAGGCGGCCAGGTAGTCGCCGGTGTTCATCACCAGGGCATTGAGCAGCTTGAGGGTGTCGCCCTGGAGCAGTACGAACAGTACGAGACCGGCGATCAGCAGCAGGTTGAGCTCCGACAGCCGGCGGATGCCGCGCTTGACGCCGCTCACCACCGACAGGGTGGCCAGGGTCACCACCAGCAGGATCAGCATGATCTGCGCAGGCAGTCCTTCCGGCACGCCGAACAGGTAGGTCAGCCCGTAGTTCATCTGCATCACGCCGATCCCCAACGCGGTGGCGATGCCAAACACGGTGGCCAGCACGGCGGTGATATCCACGGCATTACCGATCGGCCCGTAGATGCGCTTGCCCAGCAATGGATAGAGCGTCGAGCGAATCGCTAGCGGCAGGCGGTGACGGTAGCTGAAGTAGGCCAGCGCCATGCCCATCAGCACGTAGAGCCCCCAGCCCGAGATCCCCCAGTGCATATAGGTCTGCACGACGGCACGGCGCTGGGCTTCGGCGGTGCCGCCTTCGCCGAGCGGTGGGTTCAGGTAGTGAGTCAATGGCTCGGAGACCACGAAGAATAGAATGGCACCACCCAGGCCGGCGGCGAACAGCATGGCCGACCAGGACAGCAGCGAGAACTCCGGTCGCGAGTGATCGGGGCCCAGGCGGATCTTGCCGAATCGCGAGAAGCCGATCATGACCACGAAGACCAGATAGGCGACGATCGCCAGCATGTAGTACCAGCCGAAGGTATTGCCGATCCAGCCAAGGCCGGCGTTGAAGAATGCCGTGGCGTGGTCGGTGAAGGCGATCGCGTAGATCAGGAAGATCAGGATACCCGCCACCGAGCCGTGAAAGACGATTGGATTCAGGCGGTTGCTCTGTTCAGGTTCGTAGTGTCTGTGTGTCATGGGGGGGTGCCTCTCATATTGTTATTGCCATGGGCTTGTCGTGGTGGTGCTCGTTGTCGACGAGACCGGCCCGTTGCAAGCGGGCCATGACGTCGGGCTTGGTCCAGGCCAGGTACAGCCGTCCGCCGCGAGCATGGCAAAGACGTGCCTGGCGCTGGAGTAGATGGATGCCGCTCAGGTCGATGAAGTTGATGCCTGCGGCCAGAATCACCAGGTTCTGCCGATCGAAGCGCTCGAGCCGTCGGGCGACCGACTCGCAGGCACCGAAGAACAACGAACCGTCGATTCTGACCACCGCACAGCACGGCGCCTCCACGGCCCGCTGGATCGCTTGGGGCGCTTGTGACAGCGTGCACTCCACCACCGGCGGGCGGGTGGTGCGGCGCAGGTAGAGGGCCAACGAGGCCAGCACGCCGAAGTAGATGGCGAATTCCAGGGCCAACAGCAGGGTGCTGAAGAAAGTGATCAGCAGTACCGCCGTTTCCGAACGGCTGGTAGCCAGCACCTCGCGGATGCTGTGTCGATCGACCAGCCTGGCGGCGACCAGCAACAGCAAGCCGGCCATAGCGGGCATCGGCACGTAGTGGAGCAGCGGCGCCGCCAGCAGCACGATCGGGATCAGGAACAGCGCGGACAGCACCGCTGCCAGCGGCGAGCGTGCCCCGGCACTGGCGTTGAGTCCCGAGCGGGTGAACGATCCCGACGAGACATAGCCGGAGAAGAAGGCACCGCCGAGATTGGACAGCCCCTGGCCGATGAACTCCTGATTGCTGTTCAGCCGCTCGCCCGAACGCGAGGCGAAGGCCCGTGAAATCGCCGCGGCTTCGACCAGGCCCAGCAGCCCCAGGGCGATGGCGCCGGGCGTCAGCATGCTCAGGGTATCGAGGGAAAGGTCCGGTGCCGAGAGTGGTGGCAGGCCGGCCGGCACCGCGGCGATGCGCAGGATCTCGACCTGCCCTGGGTCGAGCCAGGCGGCCAACAGCGAGGCGGCCACGAGCGCCAGCAGCATGCCCGGCCAGCGTGGCAGCCAGTGCCGCAGCGCCAGGCAGGCGGCGAGTGTAACTCCCGCGATCAGCAACGATCCGAGCCGGATATCCTCGAACCGCTCGAACAGTCGTGGCCAGAGTTCGAGAAAGCCACTGCTCCCCACCGGGGCGAGCCCCAGCGCATAGGGTAGCTGGCTGGTGGCGATGATCAGCGCGGCGCCGGCGGTGAAGCCCGTCACCACCGAATGCGAGACGAGATCGACCAGCGCCCCCAGCCTTGCCAGACCCAGCAATAGCTGGAAAGCGCCAGCGAGGAAGGTCAGGGTCAGCACCAGGGTGATGAACTCACTGCTTCCTGCTTCGGCGAAGGGCTGCAGGGTAGCGAACAGCGCGATCGACAGTGCCGCCGTCGGCCCGCTGACCATTTGTCGCGAAGAGCCGAATAGTGCCGCTAGCATGGCCGGGACGATGGCGGTATACAGGCCGTACTCGGGGGGCAACCCGGCCAGCAGGGCATAGGCTACCCCCTGAGGCACGACCAGCACCGCACCGGTCAACCCGGCGATGGCGTCGGCACGCAGCGAATGCGAGGTCTGCTGCGGCAGCCAGCCGAGAAACGGCAACCAGCGTTGCAGCCTGGCCGGTTGCCGGCGTATGTCGGTCGGCGACGTCATCATGGCTGGTCGGAAGAGACTACGGGGAAGCGCGCTCGCCGCTCGAGATCGTCCAGGTCGATGGTGTTGCGCATGTACTGGGTACTGGCATCGAACACCGGCTGGTGATCCCAGGGCGTGACCTTGCCCTGCATGAGGGCCCGCGAGACCAGCTTGCGGCGCCGCTGGCTGGCGATCACTTCGCCTTGCATCCGCTCGTAGTCCCAGCGGCTTGCGACCTCGTTGCGGAACTGCTTGCACAGGTCCAGGTGCGCCGGGTCCTCGGCCAGGTTGTTGAGTTCCAGCGGATCGGCCTCGAGGTCGAACAGCTGGTCCGGATCCGGTGCGGTGTGGACGAATTTGTAGCGGCCGCGGCGGATCATCAGTAGCGGCGCGATGGCGCCCTCGCCGAGGTATTCGCCGATCACCTCGTCGTGGCCGCCGCTGCCGGTCAGATGCGGCAGCAGGCTGCGGCCGTCGATGGGCACGGCATAGTCCGGCGCGGTGCCGTCATGGGCGATTTCGGCAAAGGTCGGCAGCAGGTCCATGGTCGACACCGACTCGCTGACCCGACCCGGGGCGAAGCGGTCAGGCGCGTGGACGATCATCGGCACGCGTGCCGAGTCCTCGAACCAGCTCATCTTGTACCACAGGCCACGCTCTCCCAGCATGTCGCCGTGGTCGCCGGAGAACACGATGATGGTGTCTTCGTCGAGACCGGTCGCTTTCAAGGCCTTCAGCACGGCGCCGATCTGGTCGTCGACGTAGCTGAGCGCCCCATAGTAGGCATGACGCGCGTTGCGGATCTGCTCGTCGCTGATGGTGTCCTCGTCGAGCTGATAGACATGACGCAGACGCTTGGAGTGCGGATCCATCAATTCGCGCGAGTAGGGCACGCGCGGCATGTCGATGTCGTCGTGGTCGTAGCGGTCCCAGTACTCCTGCGGAATGGTGTAAGGATCGTGCGGGTGGGTCAGCGACACGGTCAGGCAGAAGGGGCGCTGCTCGCCGTTGCGCGCATAGTCGTAGAGGAAGCGCTTGGCGCGGAAGGTGACCTCGTCGTCGAAGTCGAGCTGGTTGGAGCGCACGCAGGGGCCGGCCTGAATCACCGAGGACATGTTGTGGTAGTAGCTCGGCCGCTCGTCGAAGTTTTCCCAGTCGACGAACCAGCCATAGTCGGCCGGGTAGATGTCGGTGGTCAGGCGCTCCTCGAAGCCGTGGAGCTGATCCGGGCCGCAGAAGTGCATCTTGCCCGACAGCGCGGTGTAGTAGCCGGCATCGCGCAGATAGTGGGCGAAGGTGGGAGTGTCGGCCGGGAAATCGCCGGCATTGTCGTAGCCACCGATGCGCGACGGCAGCTGGCCGGCCATCAGCGTGAAGCGCGACGGCGCGCACAGTGGGCTGTTGCAGTAGGCCGAGTCGAAGACCACGCCCTCGGCAGCCAGGCGCGACAGGTGCGGTGTCTTGACCAGCGGATGGCCGTAGACGGGCAGGGCCGATGCCCTCATCTGATCGGCCATCAGGAACAGGATGTTGGGCTGCTTGCGGGTCATGGGGCCTCCACTTGTTGTCGATACGAGCCTGAACTGGCTGCGGATACAGTCTCTCTGCTAATCTCATGGCCTGTAAACTCGCTAAATTTTTATGGGAGGCATTAGTTAACCTAATGTCGTGGATAGCCAGGGCGGCGTCGCCCAACAGCCTGCGGGTGTTCGAGGCGGCGGCCCGCCACCTGAGCTTCACTGCCGCGGCACGCGAGCTGCGCTCGACCCAGTCGGCCGTCAGCCAGCAGATACGTACCCTGGAAGAGAACCTCGGCTTGCCGTTGTTCGAGCGTATCTATCGCGGAGTGAAGCTGACCGAGGCGGGGCAGGCGCTGTTCGCCAGTGTGCAGGAAGGGTTCGCGACCATCGATCGCACGATCGACCGCCTCCAGCACCGGCACCGCCATCCGCATGTGAACATCCTCACCGACTTCTCGTTCGCGGCTTACTGGCTGATGCCCCGGCTGCCGCGCTTCCGTGAACAGCATCCGCATATCGACGTGCGCATCGTGACCAATCAGGGCGTCCTCGACTGGCGTACCCAGGAAGTGGACATCGCGATCCTGTTCTGCGACGAGCGGACCCTGGCGGGCGGGGTGCCACAGTTGTTCCGGGAAGAGGTCTTGCCGGTCTGCAGTCCGGGCTTCCTGCAGCAGCACGGGCCGATCGAGAATCTCGAAACACTCAGCGAGGCGCCGCTTTTGACATTGACCGCCGAGCAAGGCCAGAGCTGGCTGGACTGGCCGAGCTACTTCGAGCAACGGGCAGGCATCAGCTATCTGGAATCGTCGGAGCTGACGTTCAACAACTACACTTTGCTGATCCAGGCGGCGATCGCAGGGCAGGGTATCGGGATGGGGTGGCTAGGGTTGGTCGACGACATGCTCGAGAGTGGCATGCTGGTCGGCCTGCACGAGTTGGGGCTGCGTTCGTCGCGTGGTTATGGGCTGATCGATGCGCGGCCGGACTCACCCGGGGAGGCAAAGCGGGCACTGCAGGAATGGGTATTGGCCTGTGCAGAACCTTCGAGTCGAGAATAATGTCACCTCGAGCGGCTGACCCGTGTCGGCTTGGCGTTTGCGTCGAACTCTGGGACGATTCCTAATATGACGACTGGCCGGCGAGGAGCGAATCACCGATGCCCGATGCGCGCCGCTTCACTGAATTGCAAGGTCCCGTGCCGATGTATCGCGGTGGTGAACTGCCATCCGTAACCATCGCTTATGAAACCTGGGGCGAGCTTCGCGGCCGGGGCGACAATGCGCTGTTGCTGTTTACCGGCTTGTCGCCGAGCGCGCACGCGGCGTCCTCGGCGGCCGATCCGTCGCCCGGCTGGTGGGAGTACATGATCGGACCGGGCAAGCCCATCGACACCGAGCGGTTCTTCGTCATTTCCCTCAACTCCCTCGGCAGCTGCTTCGGCTCCACCGGCCCCGCCTCGATCGACCCATCGACGGGGCAACTCTACCGGATTGACTTCCCCAAGCTCTCCGTGGAGGACATCGCCGCGGCTGCACGCGGTGCGTGTCATGCGCTTGGCATCGACCACGTGCACACCGTGGCCGGCGCCTCGCTCGGGGGCATGGATGCGCTCGCCTATGCCGTGATGTATCCGGGCACCTACCGCGATATCGTCAGCATCTCGGCGGCCGCCCAGGCGACGCCGTTCGCCATCGCCCTGCGCTCGATCCAGCGCGAGGCGGTGCGTGCCGACCCGGCCTGGGCCGGGGGTCACTATGCGCCGGGCCAGGGTCCGAAAGACGGCATGCGCGTGGCGCGCCAGCTCGGCATCCTTACCTACCGCTCCGCCCCGGAGTGGCTGCAGCGCTTCGACCGCGAGCGTATCGAAGGCTCGGACGCCAGCCCCGATCCGTTCGCCATGGCGTTCCAGGTGCAGTCCTACATGGACGCCAACGCACGCAAGTTCGCCGACCGCTTCGATGCCAACTGCTATCTCTACCTGTCGCAGGCGATGGACCTGTTCGACCTGGCCGAGCACGGCGCCGGCTCGCTGGAGTCCGCCATCCGCAAGGTCGACGCGAGGCGGGCGCTGGTCGCCGGCGTGACCACTGATTGGCTTTTCCCGTTATGGCAGCAGCGGCAGGTCGCCGAGCTGCTGGAGCATGCAGGCGCCGCCGTCAGCTATCACGAACTCGACTCGATCCAGGGCCATGACGCCTTCCTGGTCGACAGCGACCGCTTCGCGCCGATGATGGCGGCGTTCCTTGCCGGCATGCCGGAGGCCTGACAATGGCTGGGTCAGGCCGAGAGGCGGGCGGCGACGTCGCACACCAGGCGTAGCTTCGCCGCCTGCTCGTCGATGGTGAGCCTGTTGCCGACGATCGAGGTGCCGAAGCCGCACTGCGGGCTGATCGCCAGGCGCTCGCGGTCGATATGATCGCTCGCCTCCACCACGCGGGCGAGCAGTTCGTCCGGGTCCTCGAGCGTACCTCGCTTGGAGGAGACCAGGCCGAGCACCACCACCTTGCCGTCGGGAACGGCGGCCAGCGGCGCGAAGCCGCCGGAACGTTCGTCGTCGTACTCGAGCAGCAGCCGGTGGGCTGCGGTACGCTGGAAGATCGGCTTGGCGATCGGCTCGTAGCCGCCGGCGACGAGCCAGCGACTGCCCTGGTTGCCGCGGCACAGGTGCAGGCCGAAGGTGACGCCATCGATGTCCTGCATCACGACATTATCGAGGGCAACGCCAAAGTCCAGCCACTGCGCCGTGCTCCAGCCCTGGGCCTCATAGAAAGCGCGAGTCTCCGGGTCGAGCAGCAGGGGGTAGTGCGGGGCGTCGAGCTGAATGTAGCTCGCGCCGTAACCGGCGAGCTCCTCGACCTCCTCGCGCAGAATCCGGGCCACGTCCTCGAGAAACTCCCGCAGGGAGGCGTAAGCGCCCGCCGAGTGCCGCGGCGACCAGAAGTTGGCGAACAGGCCCGGGCTGGGCAGCGACACCTTCGGCGTGCGCGTCGTCCGCGCGCGCAGATAGACGAACTCCTCCGCCGACAGGGAACGTCGGCGGCGCAGCGGCGCGGTGACGGCGAGTTCGTGCGGTCGCTCCTGGTGCCAGTCGCCGATGTCGTCGTCGCCATGCCATTTGCCCCACAGGAAGGCGTCGAGATCCCAGTCTCCGAAGCCTTCGACCGCCTGCACCAGCTGGCTCTGGAAGGACAGCCGGCGCATTTCGCCATCGGTGACCACCTCGAGTCCGGCCGCTTCCTGGAGCGCAATCGCCGCGTCGACGGCGCGGTCCTCGACCCGCTTGAACGTGGCCTCACTTATGCTCCCGGCCCGCCGTCGCTCCTGAGCCTCGAGCAACCAGCCGGGGCGAAGCAGACTCCCGACAACGTCGGCGCGTGCCGCAATCATAAGGCCTCCTCACGGCAGCTTGCCGTTGCACATGACCAGGAAATCAGCCGACGGCGGCGACCCCGGCCCTGGCGATCTGTACATCCTGGTCCGGTTTGACGCCGGAGACGCCCACGGTGCCCGCGACCTGGCCGTCGACCAGGACCGGCACGCCGCCGGAGAGCAGCCCCTGCATCGGCACGGAGAGGAAGGCGTCGCGACCGCCGTTGATCATCTCCTCGAACAGCTGCGTCTCGCGGGCACCCAGCGCGGAACTGCGGGCCTTCTCGGTGGCAATGCCGGGCGTCATGGCCGGGGCGCTGTCGAGGCGGCGCAGGCCGAGCAGGTGGCCACCGTCGTCGGCCACGGCGATGGTCACCGCCCAGCCGTTGGCTTCGGCCTCCTGCTGGGCGGCATCGAGGATGGCGTTGACGTCGGCCAGGGTGAGTACGGACTTGGTTTTCATTGTGGTGCTCCTTGGTTGATATTGGCTTCGGGATAAGAGCTTCTTTCACAACTCAGCAGAGAGATGAGCTTTCCCGGCGCCAAGCCTCCGCGAGGGCGCTGTAAACCCGTCCATGGGCGCTACTTTTGCCATCCATGGCAAAAGACCCTCGCTCCGCCTTGTCCCCGGCGCTCATCTCACTCGACGTTTGGAAATGCGCTCTATGGGCTGCTCGTGGCTCGCAGCTCGTTGCTAGTAGCTGGTGTTAATGCTTCATCGACGATCTCGATCCAATGCCTGACCGGGGTGCGGTTGGCGCCGGCCAGATGCGTCTGGCAACTGAATGTATGAGCGCGGTGACGATCACTTCAGTGCCTCATCGACAACTTCGATCCAATGCCTGACTGGCGTACGCCCGGCCCCGGCAAGGTGCGTCTGGCAGCCGATATTGGCGGTGACGATCACCTCGGGGTCGCCGGCCTCCAGGTTGTCGAGCTTGTTGTCGCGCAACTGGGTCGCCAGTTCGGGCTGGGTGATGGAGTAGGTGCCCGCCGAACCGCAGCATAGGTGGGCATCCTGCACCGGGGTCAGGCTGAAACCGAGCCGGGTGAGCACATCCTCCACGGCCCCGCCGAGCTTCTGGGCGTGCTGCAGGGTGCAGGGGCAGTGGAAGGCGAGCTTGCGGCTCTGCTTGATGGTCAGGGCGTCGAGGTCCTCGTCGCGCAGGATCTCCACCAGGTCCTTGGCCAGTTCGCTGATGCGCTTGGCCTTCGCGGCGTACTGCGGGTCGCCTTCGAGCAGTTCGCCGTACTCCTTGACGAAGGCGCCGCAGCCGCTGGCGGTCTGGACTATTGCTTCAACCCCGGCCTCGCCCGCTTTCTCGATATGCGGCCACCAGGCATCGATATTGGCGCGCATGCGCGCCCGGCCGTCGTCCTGGGCGTTGAGGTGGTAGTCGATGGCGCCGCAGCAGCCGGCTTCCGGGGCCGGGGTCAGGCCGATGCCCAGCCGGTCGAGCACCCGGGCGGTGGCGGCGTTGGTGTTGGGGGAGAGACCGGGCTGTACGCAGCCCTCGAGGATCAGCATCTGGCGGGTGTGGCGCTTGCCCTCGGGGCGGGTGCCGGCATCCACCGGTGCCGGCGGCATCTTGTCACGGAGCTGACCGGGCACCAGCGGCTTGAAGGTCAGGCCCAGCCTGAGCAGGGCCTGGAAGCGCTGCGGGTCGACCAGGGCCTTGCGCAGCCCATAGCGCAACGCGCGTTCGCTGGCCTTGCGCGGCACCCGGCGCTCGATCTCGGCGCGGCCGATGTCGAGCAGCTTGTGGTACTCCACGCCCGAGGGGCAGGTGGTCTCGCAGTTGCGGCAGGTGAGGCAGCGGTCCAGGTGCAGTCGGGTCTCCTCGGTGATCCGGTCGTCGTCGTCGCGGCTCTCCAGCAGCTCCTTCATCAGGTAGATGCGTCCGCGGGGACCGTCGCGCTCGTCGCCCAACAGCTGGTAGGTGGGACAGGTGGCGTTGCAGAAGCCGCAGTGCACGCAGGTGCGCAGCACGCGGTCGGCCTCGCGGATATGCGGCTTCTTGAGGTCTTCCTCGGTGAAGTGTGTCTGCATGTCAGAGCTCCGCGTAGAGTCGGCCCGGGTTGAAGATTCCCTTCGGGTCCAGCTCGGCCTTGAGGTTGCGGTGGTACTTGGCCACCACCGGCGCCAGCGGGGTGAAGGGCTCGGCCGTTCCCCCGGTAGCGATGTGAGGGCCATAGCAGGTGGCATGACCGCCGGCACGGGTGCAGGCTTCGCGAATCGTCTTGTCGTCGAGCTCGCTGCGTAGCCAGCGCTGGGTGCCGCCCCAGTCGTAGAGCGGGTCGCTCTCCTTGACGCCCGGCAGGTCGAGCACCGGCGTGTGGTGGGGCAGCGCCAGTCGCCACAGGGGACGCGGGTCCTCCTTCGAGAAGAACGCCAGCTGCTGTTCGCGAAGCGCGGTCCAGAAGTCGTCCCTGAGCTCGTCGCCGCCCAGCCGGTCAGCGGTGGCGGCCACGGAGCTCGGCCCGCCCTCGAGGCGCAGGTGCAGGGCGCCGTCGAGCCAGGCGGCGGCGGTGATCGGTAGCGGCTGACGGCCCCACTCGGCGAGTCTCTCCAGGGCCCGGGGTAGCGGCATGTCCAGGTGCAGGCTGCGCGTGACGCCGGGGCGCGGCAGCACCTTCATGGTGACCTCGGTGAGCAGCCCCAGGGTACCCTGGGCACCGACCATCAGCCGCGACAGGTCGTAGCCGGCCACGTTCTTCATCACCTGGCCACCGAAGTGTTGCTCGCTGCCTTCGTGGTTGATCACCCGGGTGCCGAGCACGAAGTCGCGTACGCTGCCGGCCCAGGGGCGCCGCGGGCCGGAGAGCCCGGTGGCGACCATGCCGCCGACGGTGGCGTCATCGCCGAAGTGGGGCGGCTCGCAGCCCAGCATCTGGCCGTTCTCGGCCAGCGCGGCCTCGAGCTCGGCCAGCGGCGTGCCG
Organism: Halomonas flagellata; assembly: GCF_022487945.1. Taxonomy (NCBI): domain Bacteria; kingdom Pseudomonadati; phylum Pseudomonadota; class Gammaproteobacteria; order Oceanospirillales; family Halomonadaceae; genus Halomonas; species Halomonas flagellata. The sequence goes on along the minus strand of NZ_JAKVPY010000003.1, from coordinate 66,741 downwards.
GTGCGCACCGAGACGATCAGCTCCACCGGGTCGTAGTAGGTGATGCCGCGGTGTTCGCGGGTGGAGAGGGCGTCGGCCTCGACGGTGCGGCCCCGAACGTGAAAGCCATAGAAGGCCTTGGTGTCGCCGCCGACGATGCGCAGGGGCCTGCCCTCGGCGTCGGCCCGGCGGATGCGTTCGGCCAGTGCCTCGCTGGCATCGTGTTCCCGGGGGGAGTGCTTGGTATCCGTCATGATCGTTTCCTGATGCCTCAGAAGCGCGGCAGGTCGGGGTGCGGCAGCTGGTTGGCGTGCACGTGCATGGCGCCGAACTCGGCGCAGCGGGCCAGCGTGGGGATGTTCTTGCCCGGGTTGAGCAGCCGCTCCGGGTCGAAGGCGGCCTTCACCGCGTGGAAGGTGGTGATCTCGTCGGGGCTGAACTGGGCGCACATCTGGTTGATCTTCTCGCGGCCCACGCCATGCTCGCCGGTGATGGAGCCGCCGACCTCCACGCACAGCTCGAGGATCTTGCCGCCGAGCGCCTCGGCCTGCTCGAGCTCGCCCTCGCGGTTGGCATCGAACAGGATCAGCGGGTGCATGTTGCCGTCGCCGGCGTGGAAGACGTTGGCCACCCGCAGGCCATACGCCTCGGAGAGGTCGGCGATGCCCTTGAGCACCCGGGGCAGCTCGCGGCGGGGAATGGTGCCGTCCATGCAGTAGTAGTCCGGTGACATGCGGCCCACGGCGGGGAAGGCGTTCTTGCGCCCGGCCCAGAACTTCGCCCGTTCGGCCTCGTCGCGGGCCTGCTGGATGCCGGTGGCGCCGGCGGCCTCGAGTACCCGGCGCACCGTCTCGCAGTCGTCGTCCACGTCGGCTTCCACGCCGTCGAGCTCGCAGAGCAGGATCGCCTCGGCCTCCACCGGGTAGCCGGCGCGGATGAAGTCCTCGGCGGCGCGGATCGCCAGGTTGTCCATCATCTCCAGCCCGCCGGGGATGATGCCCGCGGCGATGATGTCGCCCACGGCCCGCCCGGCTTTCTCCACGTCGTCGAAGCTGGCCATCAGCACCTTGGCGGTCTCGGGCTTGGGCAGCAGCTTGACGGTGATCTCGGTGACCACCCCGAGCATGCCCTCGGAGCCGGTGAACAGCGCCAGCAGGTCGAAGCCCGGGGCATCCAGCGCCTCGGAACCGAGCGTCATGCGCTCGCCCTCGATGGTCAGTACCTCGACCTTGATCACGTTGTGGACGGTGAGGCCATACTTCAGGCAGTGCACGCCGCCGGCGTTCTCGGCCACGTTGCCGCCGATGGAGCAGGCGATCTGCGACGAGGGGTCCGGGGCATAGTAGAGACCGTAGGGAGCGGCCGCCTCGGAGATGGCCAGGTTGCGCACCCCGGGCTGGAGGCGGGCGGTGCGGGCGTCGGGATCGATGTCGAGGATGCGATCGAAGCGCGACATCACCAGCAGCACGCCCTGCTCGAGCGGCAGGGCGCCGCCGGAGAGGCCGGTGCCGGCGCCACGGGTGACCACCGGCACGCCCAGGGCGCGGCAGCGCTTGAGCAGGGTCGCGACCTGCTCGAGGGTCTCGGGCAGGGCGACCAGCATGGGCAACACCCGGTAGGCGGAGAGGCCATCGCACTCGAACGGGCGCAGGTCCTCCTCGCGGTGCAGCAGGGTCAGGTCGGGTACCGCCCGCTGGAGCTCGGCCAGCACCGCGGCCTTGTCGATGCGCGGCAGCTCTCCGTCGAGCCTGTCGTCATGGAGGATATTCATGGTGACTCCCCGTGCGTCTCGGTGATGAGCGTCTCGGTAATTCTGTGACCGCAGGCGACAATCTGTAGTTTTGTTGCACGCCTGTCCAGCCTATGGTTTGGTGGTCAGACCAGTAATTCGTCTATTATATGGAAAGTATTTCCAATCTATCCCCCTGCAGCGTAAACGGCCAGTCGCTGGTTTACCACTGCGATCGGGCAACCCCGGGAGCATGCGATGACTTTCCCGACCGACGACATGCGCCATGGCACGCGCACTCCCGACAGTGTCGCGGCCAAGCTCGAGCAGCTGATCCTCGATGGTGTCTTCCGTCCCGGGCAGTTGCTGCCCTCCGAGCGGCGCCTCTGCGACAAGCTGGGGGTGTCGCGCGCCTCGCTTCGCGAGGGCCTCAGGATCCTGCGCAGCAAGGGGATCATCGCGACCCGTCATGGCCATGGCTCGACGGTGGCGCACCTGCTGCCCGCGCAGGACCAGAGTCCGCTGATGCACATGTTCAAGAGCCATCCACGGACGCTGTTCGACCTGCTCGAGGTACGGGCGCTGCTCGAGGGAGAGTCCGCACGGCTGGCGGCAAGTCGCGGCACCCCGGCGGACCGGGTGCTGATCACCCGCCGCTACCAGGAGATGGCGGACTATGTGGAAGGGGCCGACACCATCGATGTCGAGCACCTGGCCCGGCTCGATCACGGCTTTCACCTGGCGATCTGCCAGGCATCACACAACCCGGTACTGGTGCACACCCTGCAGAGCCTCACGGACCTGCTGCTGAGCTCGGTCTTCGCCTCGGTGAAGAACCTCTACCATCGCCCCGGCCCCCGGGAGATGATCAACCGTCAACATGCCCGGCTGCACCGGGCCGTGGTACAGGGCAAGCCCGAGCTGGCGCGGCGCGTGGCGCTGGAGCATCTCTCCAGTATCGGCGACAACCTGCGGGAGATCGAGGCCGAGAGCGAGCGCCTCGAGCGCTCGGCCATGCGCCTGGAGGAGGCACGATGAGGCACGATGAGGGCATCACAACTTGACGTGCATTTACTTTTGAATTCATAATGAATTTAGTTAGATTCGGAACGTCATGCTTTCATGTAACCAGGATGCTCTCGCAGACTTAATCGGGCCCCAGGGGGTCAGGAACTATTTCAGATGGAAAAGATCAAGCAGAATACGCTGCACGGGGAAGTGGCTGAGCGCATTCGCGATATGATCGCTCAGGGGGCCTTGGCACCCGGAAGTCGTGTGCCAGAAAAGCAGCTTTGCGAACAGTTCGGCGTGTCCCGCACCCCCCTGCGAGAGGCCCTCAAGGTTCTCGCCTATGAGGGGTTCGTCGAGTTGTTGCCGAATCGAGGTGCTCGCGTCGCCAAGCTGACGAAGGCTACCCTCAAGAACACCTTCGAGGTGATGCAGAGTCTGGAAGCCCTCTCGGGTGAGCTTGCCTGTGAGCGGATCAGCGAGCCGGAACTGGCCAATATCGAGGCGCTTCACTACCAGATGCTGGCTCACTACAAGAGTGGCAACATGCAGGAGTACCTGTTGGCCAACCAGCAGGTTCACGAGGCGATCGTCGTCGCTTCTCAGAACGATGTGCTGATCGATGTATACAAGAACCTCAACCAGCGTGTTCGGCGTGTGCGCTTTACCGCCGAGCTGAGCAACGATTATTGGTCCCAGGCGATTCAGGATCATGAGGCGATGGTCGAGGCGTTGCGGGCCCGGGATGGCGAGGCACTGGGACGCATATTGCGTCGCCATCTGCGGGACAAGGTGGAGGTATCGGCCCTCGAGGAGATGGCGGAATAACCGTCGAACCTTCCAAGCTTGCGTATCCTTGCTGCTGACGAAAGAAAGCTAGTGCCGGTAATATGCCGGCACTATTGACTTTAAGGCTACACAGATTCAGGTGAAGCGGTATTGATAGTGTCTTCCCATGCGACAGGCGATGTCGAAGGCGTGCCGCATGGCCTCGACACTGGCCTTGCCCTGCCCGGCGATATCGAAGGCGGTGCCATGAGCGGGGGTGGTGATGGGGATCGGCAGGCCGCCCTGCACGGTGACGCCGCGCTCGAAGCCCATCAGCTTGAGGGCGATCTGGCCCTGGTCGTGGTACATCGTCACGACGCCGTCGAATTCTCCGTCGCGGGCCCGGCGGAAGACGGTGTCCGCCGGGAAAGGGCCCTGGGCGGGGTAGCCGGCGGATGTGGATTCCTGGATGGCAGGGGCAATGATATCGATCTCCTCGCGGCCACAGGTCCCGCCTTCACCGGCATGCGGGTTCAGAGCGGCCACGGCGATGCGTGGCTCGCCCACATCGGCCGCCTGCAGGGCATCATGAATCAGACGAATGGCGTTGGTGATGCGGTACAGTGTCACGAACGAGGCGGCCTCGCTCAGCGGTACATGGGACGAGATGCGCGACGTCCAGAGGTTCCCCAGCGTATTGAATTCACAGAAGTAGCCATCGACCTTGAGGTATTCGGCGAAAAAGTGCAGCTCATCCTCATGCGTCAGGCCACCCTGTTTCATCGACAGCTTGTTGAGGGGGGCAAAGCAGATGGCGTCGATCTGGCCGGCCCGAGCCGCATCCAGGCATCGCGTCAGCACATCGAGGACCGAGGCGCCGCCGGCCGCGCTGACCTGGGCATAGCGGATGGCATCCCGGGATACGCTGTCGACGGGCAGCAAGGCCGGGCCATCGGCCTGGCGGGCTTCCGCGAACGAATCGAGCTCGGGCAGGCGATGTGTGACGCCCGTGACTCGCTGGCCCTCTTCCCACAGCCAGCGATCCCCCACGACCACGATGCGGGCCTGGGTGACCGCCTCGCGGTCCGACAGCAGCCTGGCGACCAGCTCCGGGCCGATACCCGCCGGGTCGCCCAGCGTCAGGGCAATGCAGGGTCGATGATCTGGCATCGTATCTCTCCAGTGGTGGTGAAATTCATGATTCCTGCCAGGCGGCGCCGTGCGGGTACAGATGCCGTGCCAGGGAATCTGGATGCATGGTGATGCTGTAGCCCGGTGCCTGTGGCGCCTGGTAACGGCCCTGGCGGATCACCACCGGATCGACGAAATGCTCATGCAAATGGTCGACGTATTCCAGAATGCGGCCTTCCAGGGAGGCTGACACCGCGATGTAGTCGAACAGCGAGATATGCTGTACGTATTCGCACAGGCCCACGCCGCCGGCATGCGGGCAGACGGGCACGCCATACTTGGCGGCCAGCAGCAACACCAGGATGACTTCATTGAGGCCGCCGAGTCGGGCACTGTCGATCTGGCAATAATCGATCGCCTCGGCTTGCAGCAGTTGCTTGAACATCACTCGGTTGTGGCAATGTTCCCCGGTCGCAACGCCAATGGGGGCCAGGCGGCGGCGAATCTCGGCATGCCCCAGGATGTCGTCGGGGCTGGTGGGCTCCTCGATCCACAATGGGTCAAACTCGGCCAATTGACGCATATTGGCGATGGCCTCATCGACATCCCACATCTGGTTGGCGTCCATCATCAACGGGCGCTCCCAGCCGATTTCTTCGCGCAGGATCCGGGCACGACGACGGTCCTCCTCGAGGTTACCGCCGACCTTCTGCTTGAAGTGTGTCCAGCCCTCGGCCAGTGCTTCGCGAGCCAGGTGTCGTACCTTGTCGTCGGAATATCCCAGCCAGCCGGCCGAGGTGGTGTAGGCGGGGTAGCCGTGCTCGCGCATTTCCTGTTCACGAGCAGCTTTGCCGGCTTCGTTGCGCTTGAGCAGGGCGAGGGCTTCTTCTGGTGTCAGGGCATCGGTGACGAAGCGGAAGTCGAGGCAATTCACGAGCTGCTCGGGGGACATGTCGACCAGCATTTTCCATATCGGCTTCCCTTCCGTCTTGGCCCACAGGTCCCAGATGGCATTGACGATGGCCGCCGTGGCCAGGTGGATGGCGCCCTTGTCGGGACCGATCCAGCGAAGCTGACTGTCGCCGCTGGTGATATGGCGCCAGAAGCCGCCCATGTCCTCGGTGATCGAGGCCAGCGTGCGCCCTTCCACCATCGCGGCCAGTGACTTGACGGCGGCGACGCAGATTTCGTTGCCACGCCCGATGGTGAAGGTGAGGCCATGTCCCTGATGGCCTGCCGTGTGATCGGTGTGCAGCGTGACATAGGCGGCGGAATAGTCGGGAGCCGCATTCATGGCGTCCGAACCGTCAAGGGAGCGTGAGGTGGGAAAGCGAATGTCCTGTACATCCAGATGGGTGATGGTAGTCATTTCTGGCGGTTGTCCTATCCGAGGGGCCTGTCGGTCCAGCCTAGAAGGGTATTGCGATAACCTGCCAATCGATTTTTTTACCATGCCGATCGCTTCTGGTTATCATAGGGGAAGGCAATGCGGCTCCGGTGACCAGGGCTATCGCAGTTGAGCAATAATTGCCTTGCTCCGGTGACCCGCTAGGCTGCAGGACGAGATGTCGGGGAAGAGAATGGACAAACTATCATCGGCCAGCCTGTGTGGCTGGCTGCGTTTCAAGCACCTGGTATTGCTGGTCCATCTGGACAAGAGTCGCAACATGCATACCGCCGCGCGCCAGATGCACTTGAGTCAGCCGGCGGCGAGCAAGATGTTGCGTGACCTGGAAGCCTATTTCGGCTTCCAGATCTTCGAGCGACAGCCGCGTGCGATGGTCCCGACCGAACTGGGTACCCAGGTGGTGCGTCATGCCACCATCCTGCTCAACGACACGGATCGGCTGGTCGAGGATATCCAGTTCATGCACGAAGGGGGGTATGGACGCCTGATCATTGGTGCCATACCGGCCGCGGCCCCCGAGATCCTGCCCGCCGCCATCGCGGCTCTGAAGCGGCGGCGGCCTCGACTGGCAATCAGTATTGACGAGCAGAGCAGCGACCGCCTTCTACAGGCGCTGGAGTACAAGCAGCTAGACCTGGTGATTGGCCGCCTGACACACGTCAGCCAGCACAACCTGTTCGACTTCGAGCCCTTGCTCGAGGAACCATTGCGTGTGGTGGCACGCCGTGACCATCCCCTGGCAGGCGCCACGGAGGTGGGCCTGGCCGAACTGAGCCGCTGGCCATGGATCCTGCATCCATTGAGCAGCCCGATGCGCCGTGTCTTCGAAGAAGCCCTGGCGGAGGCAGGCATCGCGTCGCCTGCCGATACCATCGAAACCACCTCGACCCAGACCACGCTCCAGCTGCTGCTGAGCTCGGACATGCTGGCCGTGCTGCCACGCTCTGTGTTGAAGCGCCCCCTGGCCAGCGGCCAGTACGTGACGCTGCCGCTGATCATCGGCAAGCCATTGGATTATTACGGCATCATCACGCGCAAGCACCAGCCGCTCTCGGCGGCAACCGCCGAACTCGTGAGCGAATTGAGGCAGCAGGTTCGAATGGCTGCCCCTGTGTGAGCCGTACCGGGATCCCGGTGCGGCTCACAGTGTCCCTTCACGATCGCTTCCCATCCGCCAGGATGCTGACCAGCTCGGGCACGGGGGCTTGAGCAAAGCCCAAGGACTCGGCCTCGCCCAGCACCTGGGCGATACCCGAGGCAGTGTCCCGGGCGGCGTCCAGGTCGCTTGCCATGGCCACGTAATACCCCAGGTCCTTGTGGGCATTGGCGATACTGAAGCGGAAGCCGGAGGGATCGCGGGACAGGATATAGGGCCGCAGTCGCTCCAGCACCGTGCCTGCCCCGCCTCCCTGGGCGAGCACATCGACCAGGACCTCGGCGTCGATACCACCCCGCTCGGCGCAGGCGGCCGCTTCGGCCAGCACGGTGGAAAAGCCGACCGAGACGAAGTTGTGCAACAGCTTCAAGGTATGACCCGAGCCGACGGGACCGGCATGAGTGATATTTTCGGCATAGCTCCGCAGCAGGGGCAGGAGGGCCTCGAAGAGATCAGGGTCACCCCCCACGATCAGGTTGAGCCGCCCCTCGGCGGCTTCCTTGGGGGTGCGCGTCATCGGCGCATCGAGGAACCGTCCCCCCGCCGCTTCGACCGCCTCGGCGATCTTGACCGTCGAGCTCGGAATCGCGGTCGAACAATCGATGACTATCGTTCCCGGCTGGATCCCTTGCAATACGCCGCCTTCGCTGAAGAGGACGGCTTCCACCTGAGGCGTGCCCGTGACGCAAATGATGATGACGTCGGAGTGGCGGGCCAGATCCGCCCCCTCCGTGAACGCCACCGCCCCCTTGGCCACTAACTCATCGACCGGCTGGTTACCGGGGTGCTCGAGAAAATTCAGGGGCCACCCGGCGCGCTGGATGCTGCCGGCGATGCCGTGCCCCATCAAACCGATGCCGATCATGCCGACCCGCTGTTCCGATAACGGCTTGCTGTTCATGTCCTGGTCCTGTGCTGTGCATTGGTCATGCTTCAAAGTCCGCCCATACAGAGATACTTGATCTCGATATAGTCCTCGATGCCATATTTGGAGCCTTCCCGGCCGATGCCGGATTCCTTGACACCCCCGAAGGGAGCCAGCTCGCTGGAAATGATGCCCTCATTGATTCCCACGATGCCGCATTCCAGCGCCTCGGCGACTCGCCAGACGCGTCCCACGTCCCGGGTATAGAAGTAACTGGCCAAGCCGTACGGCGTGTCATTGGCCTGGCGAATGACGTCATCCTCGTCAGTGAAGCGCAACAGGGGGGCCACGGGACCGAAGGTCTCATCGTTCATGAGCAAGGAATCGGTGGACACATCCGTGAGGATCGTGGGTTCGAAGAAGTTCCCCTCGAGCGCGTGGCGCCTCCCGCCCAGGTAGACACGGGCTCCCTTGCGCTTGGCATCCGCGATATGCTCCTCGACCTTCTCGACTGCCGCCTGGTCGATCAAGGGGCCCAGGGTCACGCCTTCCTCGAGGCCGTTGCCGACTCGTTGAGCATCGATCGCCGTTGCCAGCCGCTCGGCGAAGGCATCGTAGACTTTGTCATGGACGAAAATCCGGTTGGCACATACGCAGGTCTGGCCGGTGTTTCGAAACTTCGAGGCCATCACGCCCGCCACCGCCTGGTCGAGGTCGGCATCCTCGAAGACGATGAAGGGCGCATTTCCCCCCAGTTCCATCGAGACCTTCTTGACGGTCCGCGCACAGGCAGTGAGCAGTACCTTGCCCACTTCCGTGGACCCGGTGAAGGAGAGCTTGCGCACCCGGGGATTCGAGGTCAGCTCTTCACCCACCACCCGTGCGCTACCGGTCACCACGTTCAGTACCCCCTTGGGGACACCGGCCCGCTCGGCGAGTTCTGCCAGGGCCAAGGCCGAGTAGGGGGTACTGGAGGCCGGCTTGACGACAACCGAACACCCCGCCGCCATGGCGGCGGACGCCTTGCGGGTGATCATGGCATTGGGAAAGTTCCACGGCGTGATGGCGGCCACCACGCCGACCGGTTCCTTGGTGACGACGATGCGGCGATCCGCCGCGTGAGCCGGGATGACATCCCCGTAGACACGCTTGGCTTCTTCTCCGAACCATTCGATGAAGGAGGCGCCGTAGGCGATTTCGGCCTTGGCTTCCTGCAGCGGCTTCCCTTGTTCCAGGGTCAGGATACGCGCCAGATCCTCCTGGTGCTCCATGCACAGGTCGAACCAGCGCCTCAGGATCGCGGCACGCTGTTTGGCGGTCCTGGACTTCCAGGCGGGAAAGGCGATGTCAGCGGCCTCGATCGCCGACCGCACTTGGCCTTGCGTCAATTGGGGCACGGTCCCCAGCAACGCGTTGTCGGCGGGGTTGGTGACCTCGATGGCCGCCTGTCCCTCGGCATCGGTCCAGCGTCCATTGATATAGCAGTGTTGCCTGAAAAGGGTGGGATCATTCAGGTTCATTGAACTTCCTAAGCAGCTGGTTCTATTGAATGAGTCGCCATCTGTCGATCAAGCCGCAGGCGTGATGTTGGCCGCGTTCGATGTCGTCCTTGGCGCCTCTCTCAGTCAACCCTTTCCCTGCAGTGGCTGACATGGCCGTGCAGGATGGTTAAGATGTCGGCTCAATATGTATTATGTATTCATTAAAATATATTGTACTTTCGTCGATACCTCCTGAATCCATATCATCAATGGGTAATCTGGCTGAGGGCTTTGTGGAAGAGGCGTGCCATGGCATGGCCCCGGTATCCCGACGCACTCCTGGCCGGGGAGAAAGGGGGCCGGAAAGGGTAGACTAAGGTCTATGTTGATAAAATGAATTATGTGTTCAGAATGAGAAAGTCATGGCTGTAAGCGGATGCGTCCAGGGCTTTCCGGTCTGGCAGTCTGGCAGGAGTGGGCCCTCAAAGGCCGTTTCGACACCCAGCGTGGACATGCCGGTCTCGGCCATGGGTTTGTGTATTGTCGTGCAACAACTACAAATCGGAGTGACAGAATGATCAAGACGAAATGGGTAGGCAAGACGGCATTGTCAGGTGCACTTTGCCTGGCACTGTTCAGTGGCAGCGCAAGCGCCTGGGAACCGGAGCGAAATGTCGAGTTTACTGTGCCGTACAGTGCCGGCGGAGGCAGCGATATCAACGCGCGTATGCTGGTAGAAGTAATCCGCCAGAATGACCTGGTCGACCAGACGATTCTGGTCAACAACCGGCCAGGCGGTTCGGGAGCCGTGGGAAATAGCTATACATACAACAAACGGGGAGACGGCCATGCCATCATGACCTTCAACGGCGGTCAGATGATGAGCATGGTGACGAATAACGCCGATGTTCAGCTGGAAGATCTGACCCCTCTTGGTACGCTGGCGCTTGATACCTTGCTCCTGGGGGTCGCTGCCGACAGTGATATCGAGGACGTGGACGATCTGATCGAACAAGCGAAAGAGGATCCGGGCAGTGTCACCATTGGCGGCGCCGGGCGAGGAGGGGAGGACCATCTCGCTTTCGCCATGCTCAATTCCGGCCTGGGTGCTGAGTTCCAGTATGTGCCCTTCGGGGGAACGGGGGAAGTGACCTCGGCCTTGCTGGGTGGCCACATCGATGCGGCTGTATACAAGCTGGGTTCGCGTATGGATCCCACCCAGGTGCGTAGTCTTGCCGCCCTTGCCGAAGAGCGTCTGGAAGCACCCTATGACGAGGTGCCGACCTTCGCCGAGCTCGGTTATCCCGATATCCAGCTCATGATCTTCCGCGGCTATGCCGGTCCTCCCGAGATGCCCGAGGAGGCCGTTGCCTACTGGGAGGATGTGCTGAAGAAGGCCTCGGAAAGCGAGCAGTGGCAGAACGACTATATCGAAAAGAATAACCTGCTCGGTACTTTCATGGGTGCCGAGGAAAGCGCCGAGTTTTACAGTAAGGAGAAGGCCAGGTATACCGATAAATTCAAGGAAGTCGGTATCATAGAGTGAGGTCAGGGGCGGCGATGTGGTGTGTCTGACATGCCATGCGCTGCCCTGTTTGCTTTGTTGTCGTTCCAAGTGTTTATTTCAGTCATCAATATGCATGGATGAACAGGGCTTTCATGATGAAGGGGGAGGTGGATATGAATGCTGAAAAGTCTCCTGAGACAGATAGCCTGTCCTGGTTGCCGGCTTTGGTCACTATCGGCATCGTGCTGATGGGGACTTCATGGGCTGTGCTTGGGTATTTTAAATACGGGTTTTGGGTAAATGATGGCCCAGGCGGTGGCTTCTTCCCGGTTGTGGCAGGGCTAGGTGCGGCCGTGCTCGGCACCTATGAGCTCTTGTTTTCTGCGGTAAGAGCCAAGGCCATAGGAGCAAAATGCCTTTGGCCAGCGGCTGCCATGGCAATAACGGTTGCCACTATTCCCTTGCTCGGCATGGTTCTGGCCATGACGCTTTTCATCGTGTTGTGGATTCTTCACGCTGAGCGCAAGACATGGCAAAAGGCTGTCCTGACTGGACTCGGCGCTGGCGTGGCAATCTACTTGGTGTTTGGCCTGTGGTTGAAGGTTCCGTTTCCTCAAGGCCTGTTCCTTGAGATGATACAATAAGGGGTAAGTCTCCCATGGATATCCTGCAGTCACTATTGTTAGGTTTTGCGACCTCTCTGACCGTTCCCAATGTATTTGCTGCGCTGGTCGGGGCAAGCTTGGGGATAATGATCGGCGCCATTCCGGGGCTCGGCTCAGTGACCGGGGTTGCTCTCTTGTTGCCACTGACCTTTCAGATGGATCCTATCACCGGTATCATTATGCTCGGTGCGCTGTATTATGGTTGCATGTATGGGGGGTCCTACAGCGCCATCATGCTCAATATTCCCGGTGATGCACCGGCCGTAGTGACCGCACTCGATGGTTACCCCCTTTCCAAGAAGGGCCAGGCAGGAAAGGCGCTGTTTACCGCCAATATCTCTTCCTTCATCGGTGGTACCATCGGCATTGTCATGCTCACCTTCATGGGGGCGGCCCTGGCCAAGATTGGCCTGATGTTCGGTCCCGCGGAGGTTGCGGCCCTGGTGATCCTGGCCCTCTGCTCCATTGGCTGGCTGCTTGGTGACATTCCCAAGAAGGGTCTGATCTCGACATTTGTCGGTATCATGCTGTCCATGGTAGGAATCGGTCTGGCCTTCGGTCAGCCACGCTTCACCTTCGATTCAATGTACCTGTTGAATGGGATTTCCTTTATTCCCCTGGTCATCGGCATGTTCGGCTTCAGCCAAGTCCTGGAAATGATGGTTAACAGGATCGATGCGGCAGGATTGATGACCAAGATCGGTCTTCGGGGGAGCCTGTTGGATAGAAGTGAAATGCGCCGCATCATTCCAGCATCGCTCCGTTCGGGTGTTCTGGGTAACCTCGTGGGGATTCTTCCCGGTGCTGGCGCTACTACCGGCTCCTTTTTGGCGTATGTTCTCGAAAGGAAGGTGGGACGCAACGGCGATAAGCTTGGTACAGGTAGAATAGAGGGTGTGGCGGCTTCGGAAGCCGGAAACAACGCCGCGGCGGCTGGCTCCTTTGCCCCGCTTCTCTCCTTGGGCATCCCAGGATCCGGCACTGCTGCCGTCCTGTTGGGAGGCTTGATGATGTGGGGTGTACAGCCGGGCCCCATGCTCTTCCAAAACAGCCCTGATTTTGTCTGGGGTCTGATTTCTTCCATGTACCTGGGTAATGTCATGGCGGTACTCGCTGCCTTGGCTATTATCCCCTTCCTGGTGAAATTGCTGAGAGTTCCCCCTGCCTTCATGATTCCTGTCATCGCGGTTGTCTGTGTGGTGGGGTCCTACAGTGTCAATAACAGCATGTTTGATGTCTGGTTCATGCTGGGAGCTGGGGTGGTGGCCTACTTCATGAATGTCGCCAAGTATCCGGTGGCGCCCCTGCTGCTGGCTTTCGTACTGACACCCAGGCTTGAGACCAGTCTGCGTCAGGCATTGGATATTTCGCGTGGGGATTTCTCGATCTTTTTCAATAGCCCGATTGCAGCCACGTTGCTTAGCATTACTCTGTTGTTCATCGTGTATCCCTTGGCAAAGAAACTGCTATTCGTTTCTCGAAAGGGGAAGGTGTTGGCCAAATAATGATAGGGCTTTATGGATTTAGTTGGATGTAGTGATTGTATGTTGAGCCGAGATGGTGGCTAGCCTCATTCTTTTTCGAGATGTGATATGAACGATAGAAAATATGAGATTATTGAACATTTGACGGCAATGCTCGGGGCTAGTGGCGTGTTGCATGAGTCTGGTGACTGTGAGCGATATCGTCGTGATTGGGCCGGCCATGAGCTGGGGGCTCCCTTGGCGGTGGTGCGTCCGAAGAATACCGAGGAAGTTGCCCAGGTCGTTGGCTTCTGCCATGAGCACAGGGTGTGCATGGTGCCCCAGGGAGGACATACCGGTCTGGTCAAGGGTGCTTTGCCTGACAGCCGCTATCCCGAGGTGGTTATCAGCCTTGAGCGCATGACGCGCATTCGCCACATCGATCCGCTCAACTTCAGCATGGCGGTCGACAGCGGTTGCATCCTGGAGCAGGTCAAGCGTGTGGCGGAAGAGCATGACTGCTTCTTTCCCCTCTCGTTGGGTGCACAAGGTAGCTGCCAGATCGGTGGCAACATCGCCACCAACGCCGGCGGCGTCAATGTGCTGCGCTATGGAATGATGCGTGAGCTGGTGCTGGGCATGGAGGTGGTATTACCCAACGGCGAGATCTGGAACGGCATGCAGGCGCTGCACAAGGACAACCGGGGCTACAACCTGCAGCAGCTGTTCCTGGGCAGCGAAGGAACACTGGGCATTGTCACCGGAGCGGTGCTCAAGTTGTCGCCTCGTCCGGAGCAGTCGCAGACGGCCCTGCTGGCACTTCCCTCCGTTGAGGCTGCGGTGCGACTGTATGCCCAGGCCCGACGTGCCTGCAGCGATCTGCTTTCCGCTTTCGAGTTGATCCCGCGTCAGTGCATGGAACTGGCTTTCGAGGCTTCTCCCCAGTTGTCTGACCCGCTCGATACCGCGTATCCCCATTATGTGTTGCTGGAGTTGGATGCCACGGGGCCCGTGGATCTGGCCGGAATGCTCGAGCATCTACTGGAAGCGAGCATGGAGTCTGAGGTGGTACTGGACGGAGTCCTGGCATCCAGTGGCCAGCAAGCCGATCAACTCTGGTTGATCCGTGAAAGCATGGTGGAGGGACAGCTGCTTCGGGGCGAACATCTGCGCACGGACGTGTCGGTGCCCATTTCTGCGATCTCCCGTTGTGTGGAGCAGGCCACGGCAGCCGTCTCCGCTATCGAGCCGAAGGCCACGACAATCGCCTACGGCCATATCGGCGATGGCAACCTGCATATCAATGTCCTCCCGCCTGCAGATATGGCGAAGGATCAGTTGTCCCATCTGCTCGGGCGCCTGGAGACAGCCATCTTCGAGGTCGTGGACCGTTGCGATGGCAGCATCAGTGCCGAGCATGGCATCGGGCGTAGCAAACAGGAGGCGCTGCTAGCCAGGAGTTCCGAGACGGAGTTGAAGCTACTGGCGGGTATCAAGGCGGTCTTCGACCCCCATCACCTGATGGGGGCAGGGCGTATATTGCCATCTACAGGGGAGGCATCGTGACCGTCTCGCCTTCTCTGTTTCACCTTGAGCTTGCCCCTTGGAAACTCGGGTTTCGAACATCATGACAGGAACCACAATGCAAGCCATCACCCCACGTCATTGTCTGCCCGAAGACCTCGCTAATGCCCTGCTGGTAGGGCGGGTCTGGCGAGACACCCCTCGCTCCGGTCCTGCCATCGTGATGGTCCGCCATGGCCAGGTGGTCGATATCACCGCCAGCGTTGCCACCATGGCTGACCTGCTGGACCGCGACGATGCCGCGACCTTCGTTGCCAATATCCAGGGCGAGGTGCTGGGGCCGGTCGAGACCCTGTTGGACAACTCCCTTGCTCATCCCAAAAGGTCACCCTACCTGCTGGCACCTTGCGACCTTCAGGCTATCAAGGCCTGTGGAGTGACCTTCGCTGTCAGCCTGCTTGAACGCGTGATCGAGGAGCAGGCCGGTGGCAGCCCGCAGCGGGCCAGCGAGCTGCGACAGGAAATCCAGGCATTGATTGGTGGCGATCTGTCGCAGATTCGCCCCGGTTCACCCCAGGCCTTGGCGCTAAAGGCCGAGCTGCAGGCCAAGGGTGTCTGGTCGCAATACATGGAAGTGGGAATCGGCCCCGACGCTGAAGTGTTTTCCAAAGCCCAGCCACTCTCCTCGGTGGGATTAGGCGACCGGGTCGGGCTACATCCGGACTCGCAATGGAATAATCCCGAACCGGAGATCGTCCTGGCGGTGGCTGCCGATGGCACGCCCCGTGGCGCGAGTCTGGGCAATGACGTCAACCTGCGCGATATCGAGGGACGCAGTGCCCTGTTGCTGGGCAAGGCCAAGGATAACAATGCCTCCTGTGCCATTGGGCCTTTCATTCGCTTGTTCGATGACCGGTTCACGCTTGATACCGTGCGTGAGGCCAAGGTTTCGCTGCGTATCGAGGGGGAGGATGATGGTTTCTCGCTGGAAGACAGTAGCGACATGCGCGAGATCAGCCGTGACCCCATGGAACTCGTGAATCAGACCATCGGGGCGCATCATCAGTACCCTGATGGTTTCATGCTGTTCCTTGGCACCATGTTCTCGCCTATCCAGGACCGTGATGGCCAGGGCCAGGGCTTCACCCACCATCTGGGCGACCGGGTGACCATCGCCACCCCCAGCCTCGGTGCACTGGTCAATGCCGTTGGCCGCAGTGATCGTTTGCCCCCCTGGACCTACGGACTGCGCGCCCTCCATGCCCACCTGGCGCGTCAAGGTCAGGCCTGAGCCCTGCGTTAGCCTAGCCCGATGTCCTACATCGGGTCTTTCACCGAATCGAATGCGAAGGTAAAGGAGGAAACCATGTCCCTTACAGGACAACTCTTGATCGGCCAGCGCACCGTCACCGGCACCCGCGCCGAGATCCAGGCCACCGACCCGGCCACCGGCAAGCCCCTGACGCCAGTCTACCCCGGGGGCGGCGAGACCGAAGTCGACCAGGCCTGCGCCCTGGCCGAGGCAGCCTTCGCCAGCTACCGCGAGAGTTCGCTCGACGAACGTGCGATGTTCCTCGAGACCATTGCCAGCGAGATCGAGGTGCTCGGCGATGCGCTGATCACCCGCGCCATGGCGGAAACCGGCCTGCCGAGGGCGCGCCTGGAGGGCGAACGCGGCCGCACCTGCGGCCAGTTGCGCCTGTTCGCCTCGGTAGTGCGCGCCGGCGAGTGGCTCGACGTGCGCCTCGACCCGCCGCTGCCCGAGCGCCAGCCCATGCCCCGCGTCGACCTGCGTCAGCGCCACGTCGCCCTGGGCCCCGTGGCGGTGTTCGGCGCCAGCAACTTCCCGCTGGCCTTCTCGGTGGCCGGCGGCGACACCGCATCAAGCTTAGCCGCCGGCTGCCCGGTGGTGGTCAAGGGCCACTCCGCGCATCCCGGCACCTCCGAACTGATCGGCCGTGCCGTGCACGCCGCGGTGGCCAAGTGCGAGCTGCCCGAGGGCGTGTTCTCGCTGCTGTTCGGGGCGGGCAACGAGATCGGTCAGGCGCTGGTCGCCGACCCGCGCATCCAGGCGGTGGGCTTCACCGGCTCGCGGCGCGGCGGCACCGCGCTGATGCAGACGGCGCAACGCCGCCCGCAGCCGATCCCGGTCTATGCCGAGATGAGCTCGATCAACCCGGTGTTCCTACTGCCGGAGGCATTGAAAAACCGAGGCAAAGAGATCGCCGAAAGCTTCGTCGCCGCGCTGACCCTGGGCGCCGGGCAGTTCTGCACCAACCCCGGACTGCTGCTCGGCGTAAAGGGCGAGGCACTTGATGCCTTCCTTGTCGCTGCTGGCGAGGCGGTCAAGGCCAGCGCCGCGCAGACCATGCTGACCCCGGGCATCCATGGTGCCTATGAGGACGGGGTCGGCGCACTGGCCGGGCATGACAGGGTCCGCGAAATCGCCCGTGGCCAGGCCGGTGATGGCCCCTACCAGTGCCAGGCGGCGCTGTTCGCCGCCGCGGCGGACGACTTCCTCGCCGACGAGGCGTTGCAGGCCGAGGTGTTCGGCGCTAGCGCGCTGGTGGTCGAATGTGCCGACCTGCAAGAAATGCAACGTGTCGCCGCCCACCTCGAGGGTCAGCTCACCGCCACCCTGCAACTCGACGACGGTGATCTCGAGGCGGCCAAGGCACTGCTGCCGGTGCTGGAGCGCAAGGCGGGGCGGGTGCTGGTCGACGGTTGGCCGACCGGGGTGGAGGTGTGCCACGCCATGGTTCACGGCGGACCCTTCCCGGCCACCTCGGATGCGCGCAGCACCTCGGTGGGCAGCTCGGCCATCCGGCGCTTCCTGCGTCCGGTATGCTACCAGAACCTGCCGGCAGCGCTGCTGCCCGAGGCGCTCCAGGATGCCAACCCGCTGGACGTGACCCGGTTGGTGGACGGTCGGCGTGAACTCTGAATCGCCGGCCAATATGACACCACTCGGCCGGCGCAGTGCCAGCCGAGTGGTATTGTGGCTTATGCCGTTGTGTCGGTTGAAGCGTCGTATTGGCTGACAGGGTGCTGAGGCTCAGGCGTCTAGCGGTTTGAGGTGTGCAAGGTAGCGATCTTTTCGCGCCACATAGCTCTGGCTGCTCTCGGCCAGTCCCGCCACTTCATCCGGACTCAGGGTGCGCACCACCTTGGCCGGCGAGCCCAGAATCAGCGAGTTGGGGGGAAACTCCTTGTTCGCGGTGACCACCGAGCCGGCGCCGATCAGGCAATTCTCTCCGATCCGTGCGCCGTTGAGGATGGTCGAGTGCATGCCGATCAGGCTGCCGTCGCCGATGGTGCAGCCGTGCAGCATGACCAGGTGACCCACGGTGACGTTCTTGCCGACGCTCAGGGGACAGCCAGGGTCGGTATGCAGCACGCAATTCTCCTGAATGTTGCTGCCGTCGCCGATGCTGATGGGTTCGTTGTCGCCGCGCAGCACGGCTCCTGGCCAGATGCTGACGTCCTTACCCAGCCTGACGTCGCCGATGATGGCGGCCTCGCGGGCGATAAAAGCGCTGTCATCGTAGCGGGGCGAGAGATCCTCGAGCGCATAGGTCGTCATGTCCTTTCTCCAGTGTTCGTATGTCGTTAGTCGGGAGGTTGTTGTCTGTCTGGCCGCTGGCGGCGTCGCCGCCCAGGGTGAGGACACCGTAGGAATCTCGGTTAGCGGTGTCAATTATTTTGAATTCAGAATGTTGTTTGTCGCCTGTGCCAGGCTGCTATCCAACTTGTTGATTATAAAAAGTAACTGGCCTTTTTTCGGTCAGAATAGACAAAAGTCTATATTGATGAAATGAATTTTGAGTTCATAATTATATTTGTGCGGTCCTGGCAATCTCCGAGCCGTGCAACAGGCACCGCAAGCCAGATCCACCACGGTGTAGTGTTCAACTGGAGGTGTACTGCCATCCGTGGATAAGGGGGCCGTGCGCCGAGCATAACGACGGCAGGTGAGGCCTCCGGGTTCCTGCCAGCCGCTGACGAAGCAGGAGGGAAACATGGAGCCAACATCGACGGCCGAGCTGGAATTCGTCAAGGATGGGCGCATCGCCTGGCTGATCTTCAACCGTCCTCAGGTCCGCAACGCCATGACCTGGGGGATGTACGACGCGCTCGAGCGTCACTGCCAGGTGTTGAACGAGGATCCGGACATCGACGTGGTGGTGCTGCGTGGTAGTGGCGGCGAAGCCTTCGTTGCCGGTACCGATATCAAGCAGTTCACCACTTTCGACACGGCCCAGCATGCGCTGGATTACGAACATCGCATCGATCAGGTCATCGGCGTCCTAGAGTCGCTGAGCAAACCCACCATCGCCCTGATCGAGGGGTTCTGCGTCGGCGGTGGCGCGGCCATCGCTATGGCCTGCGACTTCCGCTACTGCACGCCCGATCTGCGTTTTGGCGTGCCCATTGCCAAGACCCTTGGTAACTGTGTCTCCATTGCCAACCTGTCGCGCCTGATCGATCTGGTCGGCGCTGCCAGGGCCAAGGAGGTGCTGATGCTCGCCAAACTGTTCAAGGCCGAGGAAGCGAGGCTGGCAGGACTGGTGACCGAGGTCATTGCGCCCGAGGGGATCGAGGTTGAGGTCAGGCAAGTGGCCGAAAGGCTGAGTGGCTTTGCGCCCTTGACCCTGCGCGCTTCCAAGGAGGAGATCCGACGCGTCCTGGCGGCGCGACGGCCTGCCGCTGGCAGCGAAGAGGACTTGATCGCGCTCTGCTACACCAGCCGCGACTTCAAGAGTGCCGTCAACGCTTTCGTCAACAAGACACCCCATGCCTGGCGCGGAGAGTAGTGGCCGTCCCGTGGCTTTTCGCGACCTTTCCTGATCGCAACGTTTTCCAATGACAACGAGGTGGCAAACATGCTTCCCTTAACGAAAATGAAGGTACTCGACATTTCTCAGATCATGGCCGGTCCCTACTGCACCATGGTGCTCGGTGACCTGGGGGCGGACGTCATCAAGGTGGAGAAGGCCAACGGCGGTGACGACAGCCGCCAGATGGGCCCTTACATCAACGACGAGTCGACCTGCTTTGCCCAGATCAACCGCAACAAGAAGAGCATCTCGTTGAACCTCAAGGAGGAGGAGGGGCGTGAGATCTTCTATCGGCTGGCCAAGGAAGCCGACGTGATCGTCGAGAACTATCGCACTGGGGTGGCCAAGAACCTCAAGGTGGATTACGAGACCATCAAGGCCATGAACCCGGGCATCATCTACTGCTCCATCTCCGGCTATGGTCAGACCGGCCCCTACAGCCACAAGGGAGGCTTCGACCTGGTGGCCCAGGGCATGACGGGGCTGATGTCGATGACCGGCGAACCCGGCCGGCGTCCGCTGAAGACCGGCATCGCCGTCTACGATATCGGCGCCGGCATTACCGCCGTCTATTCGATCCTGGCGGCCTACATCCACAAGATGAACACCGGGGAAGGACAGCTGGTCGACGTGGCCATCGCCGAGTGCGGCCTGCCCTGGTTCACCTGGGAAGCGGCGGCCTATTTTGCGGAAGGCACCGTGCCCGAGCCGACCGGCTGGCGCCATCGCGTCTCGGCTCCCTACCAGGCCATCAAGGTGAAGGATGGCTACATCATGCTGGGCTGTGCCAACCAGCGCACCTGGGAGCGCCTCTGCCATGAGGTGATCCATCGCCCCGATCTTCTGGAGGACCCGCGCTTCGTCACCAACCATCTGCGCGGGCAGAACGTGGAAGAACTGGAAGCCGTGCTGGAAGCGATCTTCGTGCAGGACGAACGGGAAAGCTGGTTGACCAAGTGCGACCAGGCGGGTGTGCCGGCGGGCCCCATCAACAACTTCGCCCAGGCGCTGGACGATCCCCATTACCAGGCGCGCGGCATGGTGCAGGAGTTGGAGCACCCGGTCATCGGCAAGATGAAGACCGTCGGCTTCGCCAGCAAACTCTCCGAGACCCCGCCACAGATTCGCCGACCGGCCCCACTCTACGCCCAGCACACTGATGAAGTCATGGCCGAGCTGGGTGTCGACGAGGCGCACTGCGATGAGCTGCGTCGCAAGGGGGTAATCAAGTGATGACAGCGTGGAGCGGTAAAGCATGAAGATCCTCGTCGCGGTCAAACGTGTCATCGACTACAACGTCAAGATCCGGGTCAAGCCGGACAACTCCGACGTCGATCTCACCAACGTCAAGATGGCCATGAACCCCTTCTGCGAGATCGCCGTGGAAGAGGCGGTGCGTCTCAAGGAGCGCGGGGTGGCGACCGAGATCGTGGCCGTGACCGTGGGGCCCAAGGCCGCCCAGGAGCAGCTGCGCACCGCCCTGGCATTGGGCGCCGACCGCGCCGTCCACGTCGAGACCGACGAGCGCGTCGAGTCGCTGGGCGCGGCCAAGGCGCTGGCCAGGGTGGTGGAAGTAGAGCAGCCGGGCCTCACGATCCTCGGCAAGCAGGCCATCGACACCGACAACAACCAGACCGGCCAGATGCTCGCCGCCCTGACCGGCCTGCCCCAGGCCACCTTCGCCTCCGAGGTGGTCGTCGAGGACGACAAGGCGCGGGTGACCCGCGAGATCGACGGCGGCCTGCAGACCGTGGAGCTCACGCTGCCCGCGATCGTGACGACGGATCTCTGCCTCAACAAGCCGCGCTACGCCAAGCTGCCCGACATCATGAAGGCCAAGAAGAAGCCGCTGGACGTCAAGAGCCCGGCGGATCTCGGTATCGAGGTAGGCAGCCGCGTCAAACTGCTCAAGGTCGAGCCGCCGGCCGAGCGCCAGGCGGGCATCAAGGTGGGCTCGGTGGACGAGCTGGTCGACAAGCTGAAGAACGAAGCCAAAGTGCTTGGAAAGGAGCTGATTGCATGAGCATCCTGGTCCTGGCCGAACATCACGACGGCGTCCTGGCCGACGCCACCGCCCATGTGGTCGCGGCGGCGCAGCAGATCGGCGGCGAGATCGACGTCCTGGTGGCGGGCGAGAACGTCGCCGCCATCGCCGAGGCCGCCGCCAGGCCGGATGGCGTGAGCCGCGTGCGCGTCGCCGACAATGCCGCCTACGCCCACCTGCTGGCCGAGCCCACCGCGGCGCTGCTCGCCGAGCTGGCCGGCGACTACAGCCATGTGCTGGCGGCCGCTTCCACCACGGGCAAGAACGTCCTGCCGCGGCTGGCCGCGCTCCAGGACGTCAGCCAGCTCTCCGAGATCATCGCCGTGGAGAGCGCCGACACCTTCAAGCGCCCCATCTACGCCGGCAACGCCATCGCCACCGTGCAGAGCGAGGATGCACTCAAGGTGATCACCGTGCGCGCCACCGCCTTCGACGCCGTGGGCGAGGGCGGCAGCGCCAGCGTCGAGGCGGTGGACTTCGTCGCCGACAACGCCCAGTCCCGCTTCGTCGAGGAACAGCTGGCCGAGAGCGACCGCCCCGAACTGGGCTCGGCCAAGGTGGTGATCTCCGGCGGCCGCGGCATGGGCAGCGGCGAGAACTTCCAGCTGCTCGAGGGCATCGCCGACAAGCTGGGCGCGGCCATCGGCGCCTCGCGCGCCGCGGTGGACGCCGGCTTCGTGCCCAACGACATGCAGGTCGGCCAGACCGGCAAGATCGTCGCCCCCGACCTCTACCTCGCCGTGGGCATCAGCGGGGCCATCCAGCACCTGGCGGGCATGAAGGACTCCAAGGTGATCGTGGCGATAAACAAGGACGAGGAGGCGCCGATTTTCCAGGTCGCGGACTATGGCCTTGTCGCCGACCTCTTCGAGGTGCTGCCGGAGCTCGAGCAGAAGTTGTAAGGAAAGTCGCTTCCAGGTCGCGCTCTCCATGACAAACGAAATGGTGACTGACTTGTTTGAGTTCTTATGAACCTGTGGGTCAGGTCGTGAGAGAGCGCAATAAATTGATAATGTCTGCCGACGCGCCCCAGTCGTAAGCCTGAGGCGCTTTGTTTTGATTATGAGTAATTAATTGTTACCCAGCAGCGGATCCACCACGCCCAGGACGTAGAAGGCCACCAGGGCGATCAGGCCGGTGAACACCAGGTAGTAGAGCGTCGGCAGGATGGTCTTGCGGATGGTGATGCCTTCGCGGCCGAGCAGGCCCACGGTGGCCGAGGCGGCGACCACATTGTGGATGGCGATCATGTTGCCCGCCGCGGCCCCCACGGCCTGCAGGGCGACCATGAAGGCGGTGGAGACCCCCAGCGCCTCGGCCACGTTGAACTGGAACTCCGACAGCATCAGGTTGGAGACGGTGTTGGAGCCGGCGATGAAGGCACCGAGGGCGCCCACGGCCGGAGCGAAGAAGGGGTAGACCCCGCCCACGCCGTCGGCGACGAACTGCGCCATGGCCACCGGCATGGAGACCAGGTCGGCGGCGTTGACCCCGGAGTTGATCAGGATCCGCACCATGGGGATGGTGAAGATCAGCACGAAGCCGGCGCCGAAGATGGTCCGGGTGGACTCGCCGAAGGCGGCCTTGAGCTCACCGGCACTCATGCGATGCAGCACCGCGGTGACCAGCACCACCATCAGCAGGATGCCGCCGGGCAGATAGAGCGGCTCGATGCTGCCGGACACGCCGGCCTCACCGAGGATGTTGCTCCAGCCGACGCTCAGGGAGGTCAGAGCCTGCTTGAGCGGGTCGATGGTGCGCGAGGCCACCAGGAAGATGGCCAGCAGCAAATAGGGTACCCAGCCCATGAGGGTGGTGATCGGCGTCTTCCCCACGATGTCCTCGGTCTTGATCACCAGCTTGCCGATCCACTCGTCCGGCCAGGACGTGCTCTCGGGGAAGTCCCAGGTGTCCTTGGGAATCAGGAAGCCCCTTTGCGCGGCGGGTACGACGATGGCCAGGCCGACCATGGCACCGATCATCGAGGGGAATTCCGGACCCAGCAGCACACCAGCCAGCATGTAGGGCACCACGAAGCAGACACCGGCGAAGATCGCGAAGGGGGCGATGGAGAGCCCCTCCTTCCAGGAACGGTTGGCGCCGAAGAAGCGCACCATGATCACCACCATGATCAGCGGCATGAAGACGCCGACGATGCCGTGGACGATGGCCACTTCGCCGGCGATCAGGCGGAAGTACTCGGTCCAGGTCGCGCCGTCAGCGACCAGGCGCTCGGTGATCGCATCACGGTTGATGCCCCCTGAGACACCGACCACGATCGGCGTGCCCACCGCACCGAAGGAGACCGGCGTGGACTGGATCATCATGCCCACCACTACGGCGGCCAGGGCGGGAAAGCCGAGCGCGACCATCAGCGGGGCGGCCACGGCGGCCGGGGTGCCGAAACCGGAGGCCCCCTCGATGAAGCAGCCGAACAACCAGGCCACGATGATCGCCTGGACACGGCGGTCGGGGCTGATCCCCGAGAAGCCCTTGCGGATCGCGGTGATGCCGCCGGAATGCTTCAGGGTGTTCAGCAGCAGGATGGCGCCGAAGATGATCCACAGGATCGAGACGGTGAGGATCAGCCCCTGGAAGGTCGAGGCGAGCACCCGGTTGAAGGTCATCTCCCAGGCGAACAGGCCGATGAGGGCCGTGACCACGAAGACTATCGGCATGGCGGTCCTGGCGGCCATGCGCAGGCCGATCAACAGCACACCGGCCAGTACCAGGGGCACGAAGGCGAGTAGGGCAAGAGTGGTATCAGTCATGAGGCTGGTTTCCTCGGTTCGTTGTCTGGTCTTGCGTTTGAAGAACGAGTGAGCGGGTTTGCTGCCGTCGGGGCGGCGGGCGGTCGCAAGATACGCGCAATCCGACCGGGGTGGCCAGATGTGGAAAATTGGTATGACCAATCATTGGTGAGCTGGCGAGCACGACGGGGATGACGAATTCCATTGAAAATACAGCCCTTTTTTCCTCCTCGGGAGGGCGGCTTCTGGCTGCGGAGGGGCACCGTGCTTAGACTAATGGACAAGCCAGTGTCGTATGGCGACCCGGGTGTGGTCACCGGTTGGCGGGGCTCGGCAAAGCCTGGCACTATCGAACCATGAACATCATCGGATGCGAGGAGTCGGCATGACACGGGTACTCTACGATCTCTGCGGTATCGACGAGGGGCTGCGATTCTCGCCCTACTGCTGGCGGGTCAAGTTTGCCCTGGCCCACAAGGGACTGGACGTGGAGACGCGGCCCTGGCACTTCACCGACAAGGAGGCCCTGGCCTTTGCCAGCCACGACAAGGTGCCGGTGCTCGTCGATGGTGACGAGGTGGTGACCGAGAGCTACGAGATCCTGCGCTACCTGGACCGCGCCTACCCGGAGGCTCCGCTGCTGGGAGAGGGGATCGCCGAGGCCCGGGCGCGCTTCTTCAAGTACTACGCCGAGCGCTCCCTGGCGCCGGCGATGCTGCGCACCATCATCATGGACCTGCTCAACGCCATCCATCCCGACGACCGCGACTACTTCCGCGAGACTCGCGAGAAGCGTTTCGGCCGCACCCTCGAGGAGTTCCATTCGCCGGCCAAGGGTCTGGCCCAGCTCGATGCCGCCCTGGAGCCGTTGCGCGGTCAACTCACGGAGGCCGACTATCTCGATGGCGATGCACCGGCCGCTGCCGACTACCTCGTTTTCGGCAGCTTCATGTGGGCGCGCTGTGTCTCCAGCGCCGATCTGGTCTCCAATGCCGACCCGGTCTACGCCTGGGTCGAACGCATGCTCGACCAGCATGGCGGGCTGGGGCGCAGCGCCATGCGAGTCACCGATGTCGAGGGCGCCTACCGCTGAGGCGCCCCTGCATCGGCCGGGACCGCAGGAGCATGCAAGGAGAGGACGATGATCGAGCTCTACTACTGGACGACCCCCAATGGCCACAAGGTCACGATCTTTCTCGAGGAGACGGGGCTCGACTATGAGGTTCGCCCGGTCAATATCGGCCGGGGCGAGCAGTTCACCCCCGAGTTCCTGACCATTGCGCCCAACAACCGCATCCCGGCCATCGTCGACCGCATGCCGGCCGACGGCGGGCAGCCGCTGGCGCTGTTCGAGAGCGGGGCGATCCTCGAGTACCTGGCCGACAAGACCGGAAGCTTCCTGCCACAGGGCGGCCGCGAGCGCTATGTGGTGCTGCAGTGGCTCTACTGGCAGATGGCCAATCTCGGCCCGATGGCCGGCCAGAACCATCACTTCCGCAACTACGCGCCCGAGAAGATCGAGTACGCCATCGAGCGCTATGTGGGGGAGACGTCGCGACTCTATAGCGTGCTCGATCGGCGGCTGGACGACCACGAGCATGTCGGCGGTGACGACTACTCGATCGCCGACATGGCCATCTACCCCTGGGTGAGGTCCTGGGACAAGCAGGGGCAGGACATCGAGGAGTATCCCAATGTGCTGCGCTGGATGCGCACCATCGAGGAGCGCCCGGCGGTGCGGCGCGCCTATTCCCTGGTGGAGGAGGTCAACCCGAACGACGGCGTGGAGATGGACGAAGAGGCCCGCAAGTATCTGTTCGGGCAGCGCTGAGCCGCCGTCTTCCCTGCACGTGCATGACCGACGCCCGGCCCCTGGCCTGGCGCTGTCTTCCGGGGACCTGGAGAACCGTGTGATAGGGTGTTGCGGCGCACAATCAGCCCTGCTATGTTGCAATGCAACGCAAGGCGTTCTGCCTTGGCTTGCCACCCAGACGGAGGTCACCCCATGAGCAAAGCAACCACCGAGAAAGCTACCGAGCAGTTCCAGAGCGTGTTCGTCGAGCCGGCGCGTGCCTATGGCTCGCTGACCCTGGAGTACAGCGAGAAGCTGCTCTCTGCCCAGTTCGATGCGGTTCGTGCCTTCACGGACCTGGGCCTGGCCCAGGTCCGCAGCTGGCTGGACGTCAAGGATCCCGAGAGCTTCAAGAAGGTCCTGGAAGGCCAGCAGAAGGCCGCCCAGGACATGGGTGAGCGCTTCAAGGGCGATGCCGAGAAGGTCGTGGCGCTGAGCCAGGAGTACCTGCAGAAGGGCCAGAAGCTGGTCGAGGACAGCGTGAAGTCGGCCACGGCCGCCACCAAGTAACGCCGTCGGCCGTCCAGGCGGCCCCATGACAAGAACGGGCCGCCTCCCTTTGGGGAGGCGGCCCGTTCTTGTCATGGGGCCAGGGTGCCCGTCACTGGCCGCTGCCACCGAGCAGGGCGATGACCTCGTCATCCTCCACCTGGCCGAAGTCGGCGAAGAACTGCCCCACGGCCTGGAAGTGCGGAGGGGCGTCCAGGCAGACCACCTCGTCGGCCAGGGCGGCGAGTCTCTCCACGGTATCGGGCGGGGCGCAGCCGATGGCGGCGATCAGCCGGGCGGGGTCGCGCTGGCGGAGGGTGGTCAGGGCGGCGGCCATGGTGGCGCCAGTGGCGCTGCCGTCGTCGACCACCACCACGATGCGCCCCGTCGGGTCGATGGGCGCGCGCACCGGGGTGTAACGGCGGCGCCGCTCGGCGATCAGCTCGCGCTGGCGCTCGATCTCATCGGCGAGCACGTCCTCATGGCAATGGCGGGCCACCTCTCCCAGGTGCACGCTGCCGTCCTCGCTGACCGCGCCGATGGCGAACTCCGGGTTGCTGGGGGCACCGATCTTGCGTACCAGCACCACATCCAGTTCGCCCTCCAGAGCATCGGCCAGCTGCCGGCCCATGGGCACGCCGCCACGAGGTATCGCCAGCACCAGCGGATTCCGGCCCCTGAGGTGGGCGAGCCGCTCGACCAGTTGCCGGGCGGCATCGAGTCGATCACGGAACATGGCGAGTCTCCTGCGTGGTTCGCTCTGCCTTTAGTGTAGGCAGCCGGAGCACGGGTGGCTCGTGCCACCGAACGCCGGCGCCGCCAGCGGGGCCGGCGGCGTCGGTCAGGGCTCAGGCCTTGGACTCTGCTCCCTTGCCCGCCGAGGCGATCATGCCGAACATCACCCCCCGGCGCCGCCGGTAGCGATCATCCCTCGGCCCTGGCCTCGAGACGGAAGCGGGCAATCCGGCTGATCTGCTCGATGGCCGTACGGCGCTCCTCGTCCTGGTCGTTCTCCAGGCGTGTCGCGAAGGCCGCCAGGATGGCGTGGCGGTCGTTGCCCTTCACGGCCATCACGAAGGGGAAGCCGAAGCGGGCCTTGTAGGCCGCGTTCAGGCGCTCGAAGCGAGCCATCTCCTCGGGGGTACACTGATCCAGGCCGGCGCCGGCCTGTTCGCGAGTGGAGTCATCGGTCAGCTCGCCGGCGATGGCCGCCTTGCCGGCCAGGTCGGGGTGGGCGCGAATCACCTCCAGCTGGCGCTCCGGGCTCGCGTCACGCAGCACCCGGCCCATGGCCTCGGCCAGGCCTGCGGGGGTGTCCTGGGCCTCACCGAGGCCCTGTTGCCAGGCCAGTTCGGCGACCCAGGGCGAGTGCTCGTAGATGTCGCCGAAGCGGCTGACGAAGTCGTCCAGGCCGAGTCGGCTGGGGCGGGGTGTCAGGATCTTGTCGCTCATGGGTGGGCCTCCTGGGGCTCGTCACGGTTCATTTGATGGTCGCACCTCTAACTGTATACAAAAAATATTTTGAAATGTACTCCATTTGGAGCTAAAACTGTTCTCATGGATCGGGCCGATCACACCATCATAGAGGAGAGTGACAAATGGGACGCTTGACCACCCATGTGCTGGATACCGCCCAGGGCCGCCCCGGCCAGGGCATTCGCATCGAGGTCCTCCGCCTGGAGGGGGAAACCCGTACCCGGCTCAAGGAGGTCGTCACCAATGACGATGGCCGCTGCGATGCCCCGATCCTCGAGGGCGACGACTTCCTCGCCGGCGAGTACGAGCTGGTGTTCCACGCCGGTGACTACCTGCGTCGCCAGGGCGTCACGGCCAGCGAGCCGCGCTTCCTCGACGTGATCCCGCTGCGTTTCGGGGTGTCCGACGCCGCCCAGCACTACCATGTGCCGCTGCTGTTGTCGCCGTACGGCTACTCTACCTACCGCGGCAGCTAGCCTTGGACCGAAAACTGGTCGTCGGTCACCAACAACAATGCAATGAGTTGAGGTTTCCCTCATGCAAGCGTACATCCTGGACTTTGCCAACTTCATGCTGAGGTGGCTGCATGTCATCGCCGCCATCGCCTGGATCGGCGAGTCGATCTACTTCGTGATGCTGGACAACAGCCTGAAGCCCCCGAAGGACGAGAGCTGCCGGAAGAAGGGCGTGTTCGGCGAGATGTGGGCCGTACACGGCGGCGGCTTCTACCACAACCAGAAGTACGCCACGAGCCCCGAGGCCCTGCCCGACGATCTGCACTGGTCGTTCTGGAAGTCCTACACCACCTGGCTGTCGGGCTTCGCCCTGTTCGTCATCCTCTACATGGTCAATCCGGGCTTCTATCTGGTGAACCCCGACAGCGACTGGGCATGGGCGGCGGGCATGACCGGCTGGCAGGCCAATGTCCTGGCGCTACTGTTCCTGCTCGGTGGCTGGGTCGTATACAACGAGCTGTGCAAGCGCATCAGCCCCGACATGCAGCGCGACGGCTTGCTGAGCCTGGGGGTCGCCGTGCTGATGGTGGTGGTGGCGTACCTGAGCACCCAGATGTTCGCCGGGCGCGCGGCCTTCCTGCTTACCGGTGCGGTGATGGCCACCGCCATGTCGGCCAACGTCTTCTTCTGGATCATTCCCGGGCAGCGCCGCATGGTGGCGGCGATGAAGGCAGGCGAGACCCCCAACCCCCTCGACGGCAAGCGCGGCAAGCAGCGTTCGGTTCACAACACCTACTTCACCTTGCCGGTGGTGCTGCTGATGATCAGCAATCACTATTCCTTCGCCTACTCCCATGAGTACGCCTGGGTGATCATGTCGCTGTTCATCTTCGCCGGCGCCCTGATCCGCCAGTTCTTCGTGCTGATGCACTCGGGAAAGATCCAGCCGGCCTATCCCGCCGCGGGGGTGCTGTTGCTCGCCGTGGCGCTGTGGATCGCCGCGCCGGCCAGCGGTCCAGCGGTGGCGCGCGACACCGCCGATGCCGGTCCGAGCCTGGAGGAGGTGCATGCCATCGTCGAGAATCGCTGCGTGGCCTGTCACTCCCGGGAACCCAGTCAGCCCGGCTTCGGCTCCGCACCGGCCGGTATCACCTATGACACCGAGGACCAGGTCCACCGTCAGATGGAGCAGATCAAGCAGGTGGTGGGGAGTGGCTACATGCCGCTGGGCAACATGACCGGCATGACCGACGAGGAGCGTGCGACCATCGCCGCCTGGAGCGACTGATACCGCCATGGATGCGCTCCGACGGCCCGCCGCTACGGCGGGCCGTCGTGTTCGAGACAGTCGTCGATCGGGGCGCTTAGCGTATACAATGAGAGCAGTCAGGGGTCGAAGGAGAGAGCTTCATGAACCAGCGCCAGACCGTGGCCGAGCGCAAGCCTGCCGGAACTCGCCTGGGCAAGAATGGTGATGGTGCCGAACGCCATGATGCCATCTACCGCTCTATCAGCGATGCCATCATCGAGCACCGGCTCAAGCCGGGGGCTCGCCTGCGCGAGGATGCGTTGTCGGAGGTGTTCGGCGTCAGCCGTACCGGCATTCGCAAGATCCTCCAGCGCCTGGCCCTGGAACAACTGGTCACCCTGACGCCGCGGCGTGGCGCCAGTGTCACCCGTCCCACGGCCGATGAGGCCAAGGACGTCTTCGACGCCCGCCAGATGATCGAGTGCGGCCTGATGCCGGAGGTCGCCCGGCGCATCACCGAGGCCGACGTGCGCGAGCTGCGTGATATGGCACGGCGCGAGCGCGAGGCGCTGAAGTCCGGCGAGCAGAGCACGGCGATCAAGCTCTCCGCCGCCTTCCACGAGCGCCTGGCCCGGCTTTCGGGCAATGCCACTCTGGCCGAGTTCGTCGGTCGGCTCTGCTCGCGCTCCTCGCTGATCCTCGCCGTCTACGGCAACGCCGGCCACCTGGGCTGCGAATCCCATGACCACGACGACCTGATCGGCCACCTGGAAGCCGGCAATGGCGAACGCGCCCAGGCCTTCATGAGTCGCCATCTCAAGGCCATCGAGGCGTCGCTCTCGATCGTCGAGGAGGAGGACGAGGCGCCCGACCTGCACCAGATCTTCTCGGGCTGATCCTCCCAAGCGGTAACGCAACGCGACGGCGCCAGCCGGCCGAGGCCGACTGGCGCCGTCGCGACAGGGGGCATTAGCGCTGTGCAGCGTGGGCCTCCTCGATGGAGGAGAGCATCGCTTCGAGCAGGGCAACCCCCTCCTCGCCGTATGTTTCCTCGATGACCTGGCGCACGGCCGGCTGGGCCGAGGCGGCGAAGGCCTCACGCTGTTCCGGCGTGATGGTGTTGACCTCCATGGAATCGGCCAGCTTGGGCAGGCCCTGGTCGGAGGCCTCGATGATCCGGGACATGGCGCGGCCGGCGTCGACGGCGACCTTGGAGGCCCAGTCGATGATGCGCTGATGCTCTTCGGGCAGGCCGTCATAGAAGTCCTGGTTGACGAACCAGACATAGGGGGTGATCAGGTGATTGCTGATCGTCAAGTAGTCCTGGACCTCGTCGAACTTGGCGAAGGCGGTCTGCTGGATGGGGTTCATCTGCCCATCGGCGACCCCGGTCTGCAGGGCGGTATACACTTCTGCCCAGGCGAGGGGCGTGGCCCGGGACCCCATTGAATTGATAAGGGCCTCGTGGGTGGGCAGGGTCATCGTTCTGATGCGCAGTCCGTCCATGTCCTCGGGTGAGGTGATGGGACGCTGGGAGTTGGTGAACTGGAAGAAGCCGCCACTGTCCAGCAAACCGAGCACCTTCAGCCCGGTCTCCTCGTTGATATCTTCGGCCAGCATCTGGCCGAACTCGCTCTCCAGGGAGATGACCTCGTTGGCCACGCCGATGTTGGGAAAGGCGAAGGGGATGTCAAACACACCGATCCTCGGGTAATGCTCGGCAACGCCACCGGCGGTGGAAATCGAGGACTCGATGATGCCTTGGCGCACCTGGGCGATCGCCTCCGCATCCTTGCCGAGCTGGCCGGCCGGATAGATGGTCACTTCGATCTCGCCGTTGCTCGCGGTCTCGACGAGTTGCTTGAACACCGCCGATAGGGCGCCGGCGTTGCTGGCCATGATTTCCGGCGGGTTGACGTGGGCGATGCGCATGGTGGTCTCGGCGGCCGCGGCGGCGCCGGCGATCCCCAGGGCCAGGCCGAGGCCGGTGAGGGTAGTGGTAATCCGTGCTTTCATGATGCTTCTCCGGTGGTGTTGTTGTTGCGATGCATGGTGGGTGGAGATCCCCCGTCCGCGGGCGGGGTAGCAGCGTCGCGCCCTAGTTGGCCAGCCCCAACAGGCGGGGTATCGTCAAAGCGATCGGTTCCCAGTAGGCCACGGCGAGCAGCACGCCGATCTCGACGAGGATGAAGGGCCACAGGGATTTGGTGATTTCCTCGATACGCTCGCCGGTGACCGATGCCAGGACGAACAGGCAGGCGCCGACCGGTGGTGTCATGAGCGAGATGGTCAGGGCAAGGATGATGATCATGCCGGCGTGCACTGGCTCGAGGCCGATGGTCAGGGTCAGGGGGGCGAGCACGGGCGCCAGGATGATCAGGGCGGCGTTGATGTCCATGAACAGGCCGATGACCAGCAGCAGGGCGATGATCATGGCGACGATGGCGGCCGGGCTGTCCGAAATGGACAGGAAGCCGGCGGCGATCAGCTGGGGGATCTGGTTGAAAGTCATCCACCAGCCGAGAATGGTCGCCGACGCGATGATCAGGAAGATCACCCCGGTGATCAGCGCTGTGCGCGCCAGCATCTCGTACAGGTCCTTCCAGGTGATGTTGCGATAGATCACTCCGCCCACCACCAGCGCATAGAGTACGGCCAGGGCCGCGGCCTCGGTGGGCGTGGTGATCCCGGTCAGGATGGCGCCGAGGATGAACACCGGGAGGATCAGGGCCAGCAGGCTGCCGCGGAACTCCTTGAGGATGAGGGTCAGGCTGGGCCGCTGATCGGACTTGGGCAGCCCCAGGCGACGCCCGGTGGCGGCGATCAGGCACATGCACACCAGGCACAGCAGCAGCCCCGGAATGATGCCGGCGGCGAACAGCCCGGCGATGGATACCCCCATCAGCGAGCCATAGATGATGGCCAGGGTGGAGGGTGGGATGATAGGGCCGATGATCGAACCGGCCGCGGTGACGGCGCAGGCATAGGGGCCGGTGTAGCCCGCCTTCTTCATCGCCGGGACCAGGGTGTTGCCGAAGGCCGCCGCGTCCGCCGTGGCCGAGCCGGTGAGGCCGGCGAAAAGCACCGAGGCCAGCATGTTGGAATGGGCCATCCCACCGCGAAGCCAGCCCACCAGGGACTGGGCAAAGTTGACCAGGTTCAGGGTCAGGCCCGAACGGTTCATGATCTCGCCGGCCAGGATGAAGAAGGGCATGGCGAGAAACGGGAAGAGATTGAGCCCGGAGAAGAAGCGGTCCGGCACCATGGCCAGGAAATGGCCGCCGCCCATGTCGATGATGCCGATCAGGCCGGCCACGCCGAGCACGATGCCTACCGGCATGCCGAGTATCAGGAGTCCGAAGAAGACGATGGCTACGATGATCATGACGTTACCTCAGGCGCGTTCCGCCGCGGGGTGCGGGTCGGGGGCGAAGAAGTCGTAGACGGCGACCATCACGAATTGCAGGCAGGCCAGGCCCGAGGCGACGGGAATGATGATGTAGGGATAGCCCCGGGGCATGCCGAAGATCATGGTCAACTGCGAGAACCCGCGTTCCACGTAGCCCAGGCCATAGATGAACATGAAAGCGAAAAAGGCGAAGCCGATCACGTCGAAGCTCAGGGCCAGGAATTTACGCATCGGGCGCGGGAAACGGTCGAACAGGATGAGCACGCCGACGTGCTGCCGATAGCAGATGCCGGTCGAGATGGCGAGGAGCGCGACCCAGATCATCAGGTAGCGGGCCAGTTCCTCCGTGAAGGTGAGATTCCAGGGCAGGACGTAACGGGCCAGGATCCCCAGCCATACATCGAGAACCAGCACGATCACCAGGGCCACGCATAACCGCTCGACCCAGCGGTTGAGGGACCGGCTCATTGCCAGCGCCTTGAGGCTGACCTTTTCCACCTTTCTCCTCCTCGGACACGACGAGGGTACGCCGGGACCTTTTGGTTGTTGTTGTAGATTCAGGTTTAAAACATGAATTTCGTATTGTCAATGTATTTGGTTCCAATGTTTCAGGGTCGATCCGGTCGGCCCAAGGAGGCTTGCGTTGCCTTGAGAGGGTTGTCGGAATGTGGTTAATAAACTGATATATAAAATCTTTAACTTATTGATAATTTTTGTATACTAAAATATGTGACGATGGCGCTGAGTCGAGTGCCACTTGGTATACGAAAGAAAATGAGACAATAATTTCTTGAATGAGCCGCATTGAAAATGTAGTGCTGATGGAGAGAGGATCACCGAGGCCTTCCCCCTCGATCCGGGTCAGAGGGCTCATCCAACAGTGATCAGGCGATCCTTCGCTTGTCGCGACGACAGGGATGAGCGGTCTCGTAATGCTGACGCCAGGCCAGCGGGTGGGAGGGAAGGATGCAGGATGAGTCGAATCGAAGCGCTCGGATCTGGCAGGGAGGCATGCTGGCCCTGCTGGCCACCACGATCTGGGCAGGCAACTTCGTTGCCGCTCGGGCCGCTTCGGCCAGCATCGATCCCATCGCTCTCACCTTCCTGCGTTGGAGCCTGGCCACGGCCTTGCTGTTGCCGTTCGTGGCGAACCGTTTGCTTGCGGCTCGGCGGGCTCTGGCAGTGAGCTGGAAAGGGATCGTGGTGGCCTCCTTCTTCGGCATCACCGCCTTCAACACAAGCGTCTATATTGCCGGCAACCATATCGGCGCCACCCATATGTCCCTGGTGAACGCCGCCGCACCGATCCTCATTCTCTTGCTGTCGGTGATTCTCCTCGGGGAGCGGGTGTCCTGGATGGGTATTCTGGGCATGCTGCTGGCGGCGGGCGGCATCCTGTTGTCTGCCCGGGATGGTGGCTCCGCCGATCTGACCGTGGACATGGGACGTGGGCTGGGTTGGATGACCCTGGCGGCCAGTTGTTTCGCGATCTACACGGTGATGTTTCGGCGGTTACTCGGCAGGCTGCCCTTCATGGTACTGATCGGGAGTTCCTTCCTGATGGGAACCTTGCTGCTGCTCCCGCTGTTCGCTTGGCGAGTCGCCGTCGTGGGCATGCCGGAATGGAGTGGCCAGAACCTCTTTCTCATCGGGTATGCGGGCATCGCGGCGTCGTTGGTGGCGTTCGTCTGCTGGAACCGGGCCGTGGCTCTGATCGGTGCCGCCCAGGCCGGATACGTCTATTACCTGGTGCCGTTCCTCAGCGCCGCGCTCTCGGTCGTCTTTCTCGGTGAACTGCCGGGCCCCTGGACGCTGGTCGCCGCCCCCCTGGTGATCCTGGGCATCGTGCTCGCGGTCCGCGACGCAAGGCGTGCCTAGGGAGAGTGGCTGTCAGTCGAAGTCACGGACCTGCTCGTGGGCGATCTCGATGTCCTCCAGGCGAACGCGGCCCGACTTGCCGGCCAGTCGCACCGCCTGGACGCTGAGGTAGTGGATAAGCCCCATGGGGCCGACGTAGGTATGGAAGAGGAAACTGCTGGAGATATCGCAGGACAGGGTCCAGGTAGCCAGCTCTCGATTCTCGCCGGATAGGGAGTCCGTGAGATAGAGGATCGGCATATCGCGCTCGCGAGCGGCCTGCATCACGCGGGTCAAGTCACCGACGCGACGACGCATGCCGATGGCGATCAGCAGGTCGTCCTCGCCGAACTCCGTGACATGCTCGCCAAGGGTTTCGCCAGGGTGGGGCAGCAGGTGAACCTGGTGACGGAACTGGATGAACTGCCAGCGGGCATAGGCGGCCACGAAGTAGCTGTTGCGAAAGCCGACCAACCAGATGCGCCTCGCCTGGACGATTTGGTGCAGGGCGGCGTCGAGGCCTTCGTCATCGAGTTGCTCGAACGTCCGCGTCAATGCCGCGATATGATCGCTCAAGAAGGCCTGGCTTTCGGAAGGCAGCGGCGACGAGTCCTGGTGGCGCTCATGCAGATAGATCGGTGACCCCCACTGCTTGATATCGCGGACCAGGCGGCGGGCCTCTTCGAAGTTGCGAAAGCCCAGCCGCTTGAAGAGCCGTGAAGCGGCGGCCTTGGAGACACCGGCCAGCTTGGCCAGTTCTGTCGCACTGTAGGCGGACAGCTCGCCGGGAAAGTCGAGGATCAGTTCGGCAAGCTTGCGTTCGCTGGAAGGCAGTTCCGGCAGGTGTTCCTGGATCCGGGACTCGAGGGAGCGCGGTCGCTCCTTGGCCTGAGGGAGGGGGCCGTGCATCATCCGGGTCCTCTTGACGGTGAGGCAGATCATCGAGCGTGGCGACCGCCAGCCCGGCGGGACCAGGTCCCACAATGAAAAAGTTAACACAGATGCACCGCTGCTGAAATTATGATTTCAGCAGCGGTGCTGTTTGTGGCCAGTACCGGGCCCGACTCCTGGCCGGGGGCGACCTGAGAGAAGCTCAGAGGTGGGCGGAGGCCGGCAGTCGCTGGCCGCGCATCAGCAGGAAGTAGAAGAGTCCGCCGAGACCGGCGCCGATCAGCCAGGCATAGCCGTTCAGCGCCGCCAGGGCCGGGACCCACACCGAGGAGATCGAGAACAGCGCGGCCCCCCCGAACGCCATCAGGGCCTTGTGGTTCCAGCCCTTGACGTAGTAATAGGCACTATCGGGGGCCGAGGAGAACATCTGCTGGATATCCAGCTGCTGATGCCTCACCAGGTAATAGTCGACCACGATGATGCCGTAGAAGGGGGCGATGATGGCGCCGAGCGCATTGACGAAGCCGGGCACGCCGATCTGGCTGATCACCGAGACCCACAGCGCGCCGATGAAGAAGGCAATGATCGCCGTGATCAGCCCGCCCATCTTGAAACTGATCCTGCTGGGAAAGAGGTTGGCCAGGTCGTAGGCCGGCGGAATGAAGTTGGCGACCAGGTTGATGCCCACGGTGGCGGCGAAGAAGGTCAGCGCGGCGACGATGGTCAACGGCAGCGAATCGACGCGCTCGACGATATCCGCCGGGTTGGTCAGGGCATCGCCGAACAGCACCAGGGTGCCGGCGGTGATGATCAGGGCGATGAACGAGAAGAAGGCCACGTTGAGCGGCAGGCCGAGCAGGTTGCCGAGTTTCATCTCGCGTTCGCTCCTCACGAAGCGGGAGAAGTCGCCGAAATTGATCACCACCGCGGCGAAGTAGGCGACCATGGTGCCGACGATGGCCAGGAAGGCGACGATGCCACTGCCGGAACGTTCGCCGCCACCGCTGAAGATGGTGGCGATGGCGGGCAGCAGTTCGCTGCCGGCCTGGACCCAGACCACGATCATCAGGGCCACCATCACCAGGTAGACCAGCGGGCCGGCCCAGTTGAGGAAGTGCTTGATGCGGTCGATGCCCTGCCAGAAGATCGCGATCTGGAAGATCCACACGATCACGAACGACACCCAGGCCACGCCCGACAGGCCCAGGAACGTGCTGCCGTCGCCGGCGCCGAACAGGGCGGTGATCAGCAGCGCCACCGCGGTGGAGGCGAAGTAGGTCTGCACTCCGTACCAGAAGATGCCGATGATCGCCCGCAGCATGGCCGGCAGGTTGGCCCCGCGCACCCCCATGCTGGCGCGGATCATCACCGGAAAGGGGACCCCGTACTTGACGCTGGGCTTGCCGGTCAGGTTGACCAGATACATCACGATGACGCCGGCCAGGATGATCGCCGCCATCACCGCCCAGCCATTCAGTCCATATGAGAGAAACAGCGAGGCCGCCAGGGTGTAGCCGAACAGGCTCTGGATGTCGTTGGACCAGACGTTGAAGATTTCGAACCAGCCCCAGGTGCGCTTGCTGTGGGGTATCGGGGCCAGGTCCACGTTATGGAGCGTCGAGTCGATGCTCTTGATTTCCAGTTCGCCGTCCATCCTGAAATGCTCCCTGTGCTGAAGGGTTGTCTCGTTTTCTGCAGCATAAGGTAGTCAGGGGGAATCCGCCTGCGATGAATATTGCGTCGCGAGACGCGTCGACCATCACGATACCCCGAGCCAAGTGGCTCGGGGTATCGTGTTCAGGGGCGTAGGGGGACGCCCTACGGCTGGGTTGGCGCCACCGCCATCTGATGGTTGCGCATCAGGAAGTGGTAGAACAGGCCGCCGAGTCCGGCACCGATCAGCCAACCGTACCCATTCAGGTCGCTGAGGGCGGGAATCAGCACGGTGGAGATGGAGAACAGCGCCGCCATGCCGAAGGCCGCCAGGGCCTTGCTGTTCCAGCCCTTGACGTAGTAATAGGCGCCAGCGGGGTCGGAAGAGAACAGCTGCTCCATGTCCAGGTGCTGACGCTTCACCAGGTAGTAGTCGACCACGATGATGCCGTAGAAGGGCGCGACGATGGCGCCGAGCGCATTGACGAAGCCGGGCACGCCGATCTGGCTGATCACCGAGACCCACAGCGCGCCGACGAAGAAGGCAATGATCGCCGTGATCAGCCCGCCCATCTTGAAACTGATCCTGCTGGGAAAGAGGTTGGCCAGGTCGTAGGCCGGCGGGATGAAGTTGGCGACCAGGTTGATGCCCACGGTGGCGGCGAAGAAGGTCAGCGCGGCGACGATGGTCAGCGGCAGCGAATCGACGCGCTCGACGATGTCCGCCGGGTTGGTCAGGGCATCGCCGAACAGCACCAGGGTGCCGGCGGTGATGATCAGGGCGATGAACGAGAAGAAGGCCACGTTGAGCGGCAGGCCGAGCAGGTTGCCGAGCTTCATCTCGCGTTCGCTGCGCACGAAGCGGGTGAAGTCGCCGAAGTTGATCACCACCGCGGCGAAGTAGGCGACCATGGTGCCGACGATGGCCAGGAAGGCGGCGATGGCGCTGCCGGAGTGGCTACCGTCGCCGCTGAAGATGGTGCCGATGGCGGGCAGCAGTTCGCTGCCGGCCTGGACCCAGACGATGATCATCAAGGCCACCATCACCAGGTAGACCAGCGGGCCGGCCCAGTTGAGGAAGTGCTTGATGCGGTCGATGCCCTGCCAGAAGATCGCGATCTGGAACAGCCACACGATCACGAACGACACCCAGGCCACGCCCGACAGGCCCAGGAAGGTCGAGCCGTCACCGGCGCCGAACAGGGCGGTGATCAGCAGCGCCACCGCCGTGGAGGCGAAGTAGGTCTGCACCCCGTACCAGAAGAT
This sequence comes from Halomonas flagellata, assembly GCF_022487945.1. Taxonomy (NCBI): domain Bacteria; kingdom Pseudomonadati; phylum Pseudomonadota; class Gammaproteobacteria; order Oceanospirillales; family Halomonadaceae; genus Halomonas; species Halomonas flagellata. The sequence goes on along the minus strand of NZ_JAKVPY010000003.1, from coordinate 27,828 downwards.
GCCGATGATCGCCCGCAGCATGGCCGGCAGGTTGGCCCCGCGCACCCCCATGCTGGCGCGGATCATCACCGGAAAGGGGATGCCGTATTTCACACTGGGCTTGCCGGTCAGATTGACCAGATACATCACGATGACCCCGGCCAGGATGATCGCCGCCATCACCGCCCAGCCATTCAGTCCATATGAGAGAAACAGCGAGGCCGCCAGGGTGTAGCCGAACAGGCTCTGGATGTCGTTGGACCAGACGTTGAAGATCTCGAACCAGCCCCAGGTGCGCTTGCTGTGCGGTATCGGGGCCAGGTCCGCGTTATAGAGCGTCGGGTCGATGCTCTGGATATCCAGATCGCTATCTTTCATCGGGATCACCATTGTGGTTGTTGTGGTGGGCCCCGCCTGCCCGGCTCATGGGCAGGCGGGGTACTCTCAGCTACAGAAGCGCTGGCAGGGGGCCCAGTGCTTCATCAGCAGGTAGTAGGTGAGACCGGCCGGGATCAGGCTGGCGTACCAGGAGACCGCGGAGAAGCTCAGGGCGGCGGCGATGCCGACGGCAGTGGCGATCAGGGCGGCGTAGTTGACGCCCTGGTAGGGGCCGGCCTCGTCATACAGCTTGCCGAGATCCAGGGTACGGCGACGAATGATGTAGTAGTCGACCACCAGGATGGCGAAGATCGGACCCAGGAACGCCGAGTAGGTCTGCACGAAGAGCTGCAGGCCGGCGGCGGACTCGGGCTGCACCAGCTTCCAGGGGAAGGTGGCGAAGGCCAGCAGGCCGACGATCACGGTGGCGACCGGGAACTTCATCTTGAACACGTCCATCAGCACGTAGGTCGGCGGTACCACGTTGTTGAGCACGTTGGTGGTGACCTGGGCGAAGGCGATGAACAGCAGGGTGGTCATCAGCAGCGGGGTGTTGTCGACGGCGTTGGCGAATACCTGGATGGGGTCGGCGGTGCCGGTGGCCTCGGAGACCATGAAACCGATCAGGCCCATGAACAGGGTGCAGGGCAGGATCGACATGGCATAGATGGTGGTCAGGATGCCGGGGCCGGTGCCGTGCTTGTGCTCACGGGAGTAGTCGCTGACGTTGAGCATCATGGTGCTGTAGATGCCCAGGAACAGCATGGTGGCGCCCCAGAAGGGCAGGCCCCAGGAGCCTTCCATGGTCAGCAGGTTGGCCGACAGCTCGTCGCCGTAGCGCTGCACCGTGGCATAGAACATGTAGGTCAGCGAGGCGAGGATGAAGGCGCTGCCGATGTTCTCCAGCCACTTGATGCCCTGGAAGCCCATCACCGACAGGCCGATCTGCAGGAACTGGAAGGTGATGAAGTAGAACACCAGGTTATCGAAGCCGAACAGGGTGGCCGACACCATGTTCAGGGCGCCGGCACCGATCCAGCTCTGGAAGCCGTACCACACGATGGCCGGCACGGCGCGTACCAGTCCCGGGACGCGGGTACCTGCGAAGCCGAAGGCGCTGCGCGCCTGGACCATGAAGGGGATGCCGTACTTGTAGCCGGCGGCACCATTGATGGCGAGCGCGATACCGATCACGAAGCAGCCGATGGCGATGGCCAGGGTCGCCTGGATCAGGTTCAGCGTGCCGACCACGCTGGAGCCCATGGCGAAGGTGCCGATCGAGACGCAGCCGCCGAACCAGGCCAGGAAGTAGGAGGCCCGGCCCATGATGCGGGTCTGCTGGGGAGCGAGTGACTCGTCCCCGGGCGCCTTGGTGCTGTCATGGGCGACGGTCTGGCCGGATACCGGGATGTCGGTGTCGGCCGTGGTGGGTTGTGGGTTGGGGTGGCTCATGGTGTTGTCCTCGCAAGTCGTTGCTCGATGTTGTGGTTATGCCCCGGCGGGCGACGGCCCGGGTGGCGATGCTTGCGGCGTGCTCAGTGGCTTGGGTTTGTCGTTGTGGTGCTGTGTCGTGGTGGTGCGTTGTTCGGGTCAGCGCCGTGGTGTCAGCTCCGAAAGGTGTGTGAAGCGTCCGGTGAAGGCCTTGGGACGCGGAAAAGCCAGGTCGCCATGCTTGCTGGTGCCCAGCCCCAGTCCCACCAGCGCCTCGGTCAGTTTCACCGCGGCGGTGACGCCCTCGACCACCGGCAGGCCCACTTCCCGGGCAATCTCGTCGGTGAGGTCGGCCATGCCGCCACACCCCAGCACGATGGCGCCGATGCCGTCCTCATCACGGGCCAGGCGGCATTCGCCGATGATGCGGTTCAGCGAGGCGTCGCCATTCTCTTCCAGGTCCAGCACCGGGATCTCCGCGGCCCGCACTCGGCGGCAGTGGTGACGGAAGCCATACTGCTCGAGCAGGTGCTCGGCGATGATGCCGGTCCGCCCCAGGGTGGTGACGATGGAGAAACGGGTGCTGATCAGGCTGGCCATGTGGAAGGCGGCCTCGGCGATGCCGATCACCGGTGCCCGGGTCAGCTCGCGGGCCGCCATCAACCCCGGATCACCGAAGCAGGCGATCACGTAGGCATCGACGCCCTCGCGCTCCCCGGCCAGCACCTCCTCGAGTACGCCCACGGCGCTGATCGCCTCGTCGAAGTGGCTCTCGATGGAGACCGGCCCGTCGTCGGGCTGGGTCGCCGAGATATGGGTACCCGGCGCGGCGATGCGGCGTGCGGCCTCTCCGATCGTCGCCGTCATGCTGGCGGTGGTGTTGGGGTTGATGACGCGGATATGCATGGCGTTGGCTCTCTTGTATCTCTTGTGAACAACGTAAAATGTCTTTGTACACAAAATAGATGGCTTTTGTTTTGCCTGCAAGTCGTAGAGCGAAACCTGCCAGGAGAGGGAATATCTGTTTGGAAACAAAAGGTTGTGGCGTATTTCGAGATGTTTTCGGCCAGGGCTGCCTACTAGACCATGGTCGCTAGCCTGATTCGCCCCTCTTTGTGGCGACAATTGCATTGCGTAATTGTATACATTATGACCTGTCTCTCTCCACAGGGTGTCCTGGCGGGCTTGTATCACCACAGGAGTGGTGTCCACAGGCGTCGGTGGCAGGAAAAGACGGAAAAGGGGTTGCAGTCGCATTGAACACACCCTATCTTTTTCTTGTATACATAAATTCCTGGCCCGCTACTGTCGTGGGCTATCGCAGTGGGTGGCGGTGCCCCGTGAGGGGCTGTACCCACCCCGGGGGATGCGCCCGGCCGCCGTCCACGCGCTGCCGCACCGATCACTCGTGTCGAGTGTCCATAACAATCAGGAAATTGCGCCATGACCCAGCTTACGTCTTCTGACTATCCCCGTGACCTGATCGGCTATGGCCGTACGCCGCCCCATGCCAACTGGCCGGGCAAGGCGAGGATCGCCGTGCAGTTCGTGCTCAACTACGAGGAGGGCGGCGAGAATTGCGTGCTGCACGGCGACGCCGGCTCCGAGCAGTTCCTCTCCGAGATCATCGGCGCTCCGTCGTTTCCCGATCGCCACCTGAGCATGGAGTCGATCTACGAATACGGCTCGCGGGCCGGCGTGTGGCGTATCCTGCGGGAGTTCGAGCGCCGTGGCCTGCCGCTGACCGTGTTCGGGGTGGCCATGGCCCTGGAGCGCCACCCCGAGGTGGCCCATGCCTTCAAGGAGCTGGGGCACGAGATCGCCTGCCATGGCTACCGCTGGATCCATTACCAGGAGGTGCCGGAGGCGGTGGAGCGCGAGCACCTGCAGCGCGCCATGGCGATCTTCCAGCGCCTCTATGGCGAGAAGCCACTGGGCTGGTACACCGGGCGTGACAGTCCCAACACCCGCCGCTTGGTGCTCGACGAGGGCGGTTTCCTCTACGACAGCGACTACTACGGCGACGACCTGCCGTTCTGGACCCGCGAGGCGGACAGCCAGGGCGAGTTGCATGACCACCTGGTGGTGCCCTATACCCTGGACAGCAACGACATGCGTTTCGCCGCTCCCCAGGGCTTCAACACCGCGGATCACTTCTTCACCTACCTGCGCGATGCCTTCGACGTGCTCTATGCGGAAGGGGAGGAGGCGCCGAAGATGCTCTCCGTGGGCCTGCACTGCCGGCTCATCGGCCGCCCGGGACGCTTCCGCGCCCTGCAGCGCTTCCTCGACCATATCGAGGCCCACGATCGTGTCTGGGTGACGCGCCGCGTGGACATCGCCCGCCACTGGGCCGAGCACCATCCGGCCCCGGCGACCCGTTAGGACGGGGGGCGAATCGTGCGGGCGGCAATCCCATACGGCACCAGGCCCCACCCGGTGATACCGGGTGGGGCCTGGTGGCTGGCTGCAGGGGCGAGGGTCAGGCGATCAGCCGACCCATTGGGTGGCCTGGGCAAAGGCGAGGAAGCCCATGGAGATCAGCACCCAGACGCAGAACAGCGGGAAGAAGAACTTCACCCATTTCTGCCAGGGCACACCGGCGATGGCCAGGGTGGCCATGAAGTAGCCGGAGGTCGGGAAGAGGATGTTGCCGACCCCGTCACCGAGCTGGTAGGCCAGCACCGCGGTCTGGCGGGTCACGCCGATCAGGTCGGAGAGCGGGGCCATGATCGGCATGGTGACCAGCGCCTGGCCGCTGCCGGAGGGCACCACGAAGTTGAAGGCCAGCTGGGAGAAATACATGCCGATGGCCGACAGCAGGGTGGGCAGTTCACCGACGAGGTTGCCGAGGCCGAAGACGAGGGTATCCATGATCTGGCCATCCTCGAGCACCACGGCCACGCCGCGGGCCACCCCGGCGATCATGGCGCCGACCAGCACGTCGCGAAAGCCCTTGTTGAAGGCTTCGCAGATGCGCTCGGTGGTCAGGCCAGCGATCAGGCCGACGACGATGCCCATGACGATGAACAGGCCGGCCATCTCCATCATGAACCAGCCCTGGCGCAGCACGCCGTAAACCAGCAGGCCGAAGAAGGCGAAGGTGGCGATGGCGGCCAGCTTCTGGCGGCCGTTGGCCATGAGGGCGCCTTCGTCGGTGGCATGCTGGTAGAGCGAGCGCTTCTCGGCCTCGTCTTCGTCACCGGCCATCAGGCTGAGCTCGGGGCTGGCCTGGACCTTGCGGGCATAGCGCATGACGAAGTAGATGCCGGCACCCAACACGATGGCGAAGGCGGCGGCCCGCAGGCCGAAGCCGGAGTAGAGCGGCAGGTTGGAGAGTTGCTGCCCCAGCCCGGTGTTGATCGGGTTGAGGATGCCGGTGGTGAAGCCAGCGGTGGTGGCACACAGCGCCACGGCGGCGGCGGTCACCGAGTCGAAGCGCAGGGCGATCATCAGCGGCAGGATGACTGGCACATAGACCAGCGCCAGCTCCTGGGTGCCGATGATGGTGGCGACCACGGCGAACACCGTCATCAGCACCGGGATCATCAGCAGGCTTCGGCCGGCAAACTGGCGGCTGAGCTTGTCGACGCCGATCTCGATGATGCCGGTGCGCCGCAACACCATGAACATGCCGCCGATCATGAAGGTGAAGAATACCACCTCTCCGGCGCTCATCAGGCCATTGGGTATCGCCAGCATGAAGTCGACGATGCCGGTCGGGTTGGGCTCGACGAACTGGAAGGACTCGGCATCGATGGTGATGCGCCCCGCGGGGCCGGGGATCCGCTCGAATTCGCCGGCCGGCACGAAGTGGGTTGCCACCGCCGCGATGGCGATGAAGACGAACAGGATGGCGTAGATATGGGGTATCTGAAATGCTCGCTTGGGTTTGTTGAAAACGGCTTCGGCTTCACTGGCTTGAGGTTGTTGAGACATACAAGACCTCGGATTGTTGTTGGATCTGAGTGGAGTCGCATCGTCACCCTTGCCGGGTGGATGGGCTCGGGATTGCACAAGGGGATCGCGGTGACCTGAATCCGGTCCTCACGAAACAGTGGTCAACTGATGGGACACGACCTCATGGGGCGTGGGGTGCTCGGTGTGTCTTCCTCCTCGGCTGCTGCGTCTGGGTTCGATTGAAGCCCATTATGGAAAAAAATTCCACAATTATTTTTTCACTTTTCGCGAAGATTTGAAATTTTAGTTTCAGAAGCTAAGATGAGGGTACCGGATGGCCCGGAGGTCAATGCCTGGTGCTCGAGGAGACTTCGTGGCGAGCGAAGGCGTCGGCGCCTTGGGATGTGTCCGCCTCGGCCGTCTCTCATTCCCGGGAGGGTGAGCCTCTCCCACACAGGAGGTTGTATGCTGGAACTCGAGGCCCGTCCCCTGACGCCTGAGGCCTTCGCGCCCTTCGGCGACGTGATCGATACCCGCACGTCCGATTATTTCCATATCAATGCAGGCCGCACCCGTCGCTATCACGACCTGGCCAGGGTCGAGACCCTCGGCGAGCAAGCGCGGGCGTTGATCAGCATCTTCGTCAGCCAACCCGTCAGTGTGCCGCTGGAGCTGGATTTCCTTGAGCGCCATCCTCAGGGCAGCCAGGCCTTCGTGCCGATGCACGAGGAGCGCTTCCTGGTGGTGGTGGCTCCTCCCGGCGACACCATCGACCCCGACAGCGTGCGGGCCTTCGTCACCGACGGTCGCCAGGGCGTCAACTACCGCGCCGGCACCTGGCACGCCATCCAGTCGGTGCTGGAGCGCGAGGGCGAGTTCCTGGTGGTGGACCGCGGCGGCGAGGGCAACAACTGCGACGAGCACCCCATCGGCATCCGCGTGACCCTGCCGGAAGGCGAGGTCGTCGCCTCTACCAGCGAATAAGAGGAAACCCCATGAGTCAGCGTCAGTACTACGCCCCCCAGGGCGGCCATCCCAGCCAGAAGGTGATGACCACCGACCGCGCCATGTTCACCGAGGCCTTCGCGGTCATTCCCAAGGGCGTCTATCGCGACATCGTCACCAGCAAGCTGCCCCACTGGGAGAACACGCGCCTGTGGGTGCTGTCGCGTCCGCTGTCCGGCTTCGCCGAGACCTTCTCCCAGTACATCATGGAGGTCTCCCCCGGCGGCGGCAGCGAGCGGCCCGAGACCGACCCGGGCGCCGAGGGCGTGCTCTTCGTGGTGGAGGGCGAAACGGTGCTGACCATCGCCGGCGAGAAGTATCACATGGAGCCCGGCGGCTACGCCTTCATCCCGCCGGGTAGCGACTGGCAGCTGCGCAACGAATCCGACGCCCCGGTGCGTTTCCACTGGATCCGCAAGGCCTACGAATACGTCGACGGCATCGAGGTACCCGAGGCCTTCGTGGTCAACGAGAACGACATCGCCCCGACGGTGATGCCGGACTGCAACGAGGTGTGGGCCACCACCCGCTTCGTCGACCCGGAGGATCTGCGTCACGACATGCACGTGACCATCGTCACCTTCCAGCCCGGCGGCGTGATTCCCTTCGACGAGACCCACGTCATGGAGCACGGCCTCTACGTGCTCGAGGGCAAGGCGGTCTATCACCTCAACCAGCAGTGGGTCGAGGTCGAGGCAGGCGACTACATGTGGCTGCGCGCCTTCTGCCCCCAGGCCTGCTATGCGGGTGGCCCGGGGCCCTTCCGCTATCTGCTGTACAAGGACGTCAATCGCCACATGGCGCTGCCCTACAGCAAGCGCGGCTGATGCACCCTGCCCGGTCATGCGACCGGGCAGAGGCCCTGACACGATGACACCCGCCGCTCGGCGGGTGCCGTCGTGTTCGACGGCAGGATCAACCGCGGTTGATGGCGGCGATGGCATCGCCGGTGTGCTGGACATGATCGGCCAGCAGGCGCCGGGCCCGCTCCCCGTCACGGGCCTTGAGTGCCTCGAGGATCTCATGATGCTCCTGGGTCGATTCCTCCCAGCGCCAGACGGCCATGCACGATCCACTGGCGCAGCACCTGGCAGGCATCTTCCGCCAGCGGCGGGCTGGTGATGGGCCGACTGGCGGTGGGAGCTGGACGTTCCATGGCCATCTTTTTCAGGCTTGTGATTGCAGCTCAGCCCTGCTTTTCTTGCGATTCCACCGAATCGAGGAAACAAGCGAGACGCCGATCAGCCCTGCCCCGGCCAGACCGGTGATGACCTCGGGAATATGGTATAGCGTCTGCATATACATGATGACCGACAGGATAAGGATCGCGTAGAAGGCGCCGTGTTCAAGGTAGCGGTACTGCGATAGCGTGCCTTTCTCGACGAGCATGATGGTCATGGAGCGGACGTACATGGCGCCGATCCCCAGCCCGATAGCAATGACAATCATATTCTGCGTCAGTGCAAAGGCACCGATCACGCCGTCGAAGGAAAAGGAGGCGTCCAGTACCTCGAGATAGACGAAGGCGCCCAAGCCCCCCTTTGCCGCGCCCGACAAGGCTTTTTCCTTCATGTCGAGGATGCCGCTCAAGACTTCCACCACGAGAAAGGTCAAGAGCCCCCATACCGCCGAACGAATGAACACCGTCATCTCACCTGCCGGGAGGAAGCGCGAAACAGCGAGCATGATGACAAGCACGATAGCGATCTCGATGCCGCGGATCGAGGAATAGCGACTGGCCCACTCCTCCAGCGCGTGGACCCAGTGGATGTCCTTTTCATGATCGAAGAAGAACTTCAGACCCACCATCATCAGGAAGGTGCCGCCGAAGGCGGCGATGGGCAGGTGGGCGTCGTGCATGATGGCTGCGTACTGTTCGGGCTGCGAGGCGGCGACCATGACCGCCTGCCACGGGCCGATCTTCGCCGCGATCACCACGATCAGGAGCGGGAAGAGTACGCGCATGCCGAAGACGGCGATGAGGATACCCCAGGTCAGGAAACGCTTTTGCCATTTCGGCGTCATGTCCTTGAGCTTGTTGGCGTTGACGATCGCGTTGTCGAAGGACAGCGAGATTTCCAGCACCGCCAGTACGCAGCAGATGAAAAAGATCGAGGCTGCACCGCCGATCGTGCCCGTCATCTGCCAGCCGAACCACCCACCCAGGGCAAGCCCAGCACTGGTAACGACAAAAGCCCACTTGAAATAACCGAGGGCCGACGCATGCGATCGCGATTGCAGTGTCATAGGCATATCTCCGGTACGGCCGGACGTCTGTCGCCCGGCCTTGGCTGAGGAATAAGGTGATAAAAGTACGACGCGCCGAAGAGGATCTGCGGTCCGGGCGCGCCGTTCGCCACGTCAAGCAGGCTCCTGCATCGGAGCACGCCGTTCCAGAGCTTCTCGAGCCTCGCGCCGCGCAGCCTGCACGTCGGGGTCGGGATCGAGGCCTGCTGCAAGCAACCTCTGGGTATAGGGTTCGCGTGGGTTGTCGAAGATGTCGCGCACTGTCCCTTGCTCGACGATCTTGCCGTTCTTCATCACTATCACATGGTCGGCAAAATCCCTCACCACGGGCAGGTCGTGGGCAATGAAAATGAAGGCGATCCCGAGTTCCTCACGAAGCTTTGCCAGAAGGTCCATCACCTGCGCCTGGATCGACACATCGAGCGCCGAGACCGCCTCGTCGCAGACGATGAGCTTCGGCTCCAGCGCGAGCGCCCGAGCGATGGCGATGCGTTGTCGCTGGCCGCCGGAGAACTGGTGAGGATAACGGGCGGCGTGCTCGGGCTGAAGTCCGACCTGCGAGAGCAACTGCAGCACACGGTCCCGCCACTGTGCACGAGGCAATATCTCGGAATGGATGACCCACGCCTCCGAGATCAGGTCGAACACCGACATGCGTGGGTTGAGCGACTGGGTCGGATCCTGGAAGACCATCTGCAACTGGCGCCGTACCCGGGCCATCTGACGAGGCGTCTTGGCAAACAGGTCCTCGCCCTCCCACAGCGCGCGGCCACCCGAGGGCTCCTCCAGACGCAGGAGCGTTTTGGCCAGCGTCGATTTTCCCGAGCCGCTTTCCCCGACAATCGCCAGCGTCTCACCGGCCCTGAGGTCGAAGGATGCTCCCTTGAGCGCGGTGAAAGTGCCGTAGCTTTTCGACACCTTCTCCAGCCTTAATAGTGGCTCCCCTGAGAGAGCGGAATCACGCATCTCCCCCTTGCCAGGCGCAGCCGCGATCAACTTGCAGGTATAGGGGTGGCGGGGATTGTGATAAACCTCGCGCGCGGTTCCCCGCTCGACGATCCGCCCGCCTTCCATGACCACGACCCGGTCGGCGGTCTCGGCCACGACGCCCAGGTCATGGGTGATGAGCAGCAGGCCCATGCCCGTTTGCTGCTGGAGTTCTTCGAGCAGGGCAAGCACCTCGGCCTGAACCGTCACGTCGAGTGCGGTGGTCGGCTCATCGGCGATCAGGATGTCGGGCTGGAGCCCGAGCGCCATGGCGATCATCAGGCGCTGTCGCTGGCCACCGGAGAACTGGTGAGGATAGCGGTCCATCGCCGCTTCCGGCTCGGGTATGCCCACGCGGTGCAGCAGTTCGAGGGCTCGGCTGCGGGCTTCTTCCTTCGGGCGACCGTGGGCCGTGAGCGTCTCCATGATCTGCCAGCCCACCGTGTAGACCGGGTTGAAGTGGCTCAGTGGGTCCTGAAAGATCATCGCGATCCGGCAGCCATTGATCTTTCGACGCTCCTCGGCGCTCGCGGTGAGCAGGTCGCGCCCCTCGAACAGGATGCGGCCCTGGGTGATCTCCCCGGGCGGGGTGTCGATCAGGTTCATGATCGCGGAGGCGGAAACGGACTTGCCGGAGCCACTCTCGCCCAGGATGGCCAGTGTCTCGCCAGGGTCGAGGTGCCAGCTTACCCCGTTCACCGCGTTCACCGTACCCGCGGCCGAATGAAACTGCACGGACAGGTCTTGGACCTCAAGCAGATGGTCGGTCATGTCTTCTTGCCTCCCAGTTCAAGGCGCCACCGCTGTACCGGGTCGAGGGCAGTGCGCAGCCAGTTGGATAGCAGGTTGAGCGAAAGCGTTGTCAGGATGATGGCCAGGCCTGGCCAGAAGGCGAGCCACCAGGCAGTGGTCAGATAGGAGCGGCCCTGGCTGACCATCAGGCCCCAGGTGATCTCGGGCGGCTGGATGCCGATACCCAGGAACGACAGCGAGGACTCGGCCAGCATCACGAAGGCGAAGTCCAGTGTCGCGATGGTCATTAGCGTCGGCACGATCACCGGCAGGATATGCCGGAACACGATGCGCGGCGTGGACGCGCCCATGACGCGGGCGGCCTGCACGAACATCCGCTCACGAATCTCCAGGACCTCGGCGCGCGTCGTGCGCAGATAGATCGGGATGCGGGTGATCGCGAGCACGATGATGAGGTTCCCGACCGAGGGGGCGAGGATGTAGAGCACGATGACCGCCAGGAGCAGCGAGGGAAACGACATGATGATGTCGGCCAGTCGCATGATGACCTGCCCCACGCGACGCCCTGCATAGCCGGCGATCAGGCCGAGCGTGGTGCCGATCACCATCGAGCAGGCGACCGCCCCGGCAGCGACCATGATAGTGTTCTGCGCCGCGACAATGATACGAGCGAGCAGTGGGCGGCCAAGGGCATCTCCCCCCAGCAGGAACTGCCAGCCGTTTTCGAGCGAGAACGGCGGCGCGTTGCGTCCGCGCAGGTTCACCTGGGAGGCCGCTTCGGACAGAGCGGCCGGGCCGAGCAGGGCGCAGGCGAAGATGACCAGCAGGAAGAGTGCGGCACAGAAAGCGAACTTGTCGGCCCACAGCATGCGCAGCACGGTGAACAGGCGCTGTGCCGGCCGGTGGTTGGTATCGGGAACGGGGGCGGAAACTATCATCGGTCAGTACCTGATCCGAGGATCGAGCACGGCGTAGGCCATGTCGATCAGGAGGTTCATGATGAAGATCGCGAGCGCGGTGACCACGATCGAGGCGAGGATCACGTTGAAGTCGCGCTGGAGAATCGAGTCGATCATCAGCTTGCCGACGCCGGGAAAGCCGAAGATCGTCTCGACGATGACGGCGCCGTTCAGCATCGCCGCCGCCTGGTCACCGATCACCGTGATGACGGGCAGCATGGCGTTGCGCAGCGTATGCACGAAGATGATCGGGCGGTTGCGAACGCCCTTGGCCCGCGCCGTCTTGACATAGGCCGAGGTCAGCGCCGAGATCATCGAGCCCCGTACGACCTGCAGGATCAGCCCGAAGGGCCGTACGAACAGTACCGCGACGGGTAGCACCCAGTGCCAGACGCTGCCGGTGCCCGAGGTGGGTAGCCATCCCAGCTGGACAGAGAAGAGCACAATCGCCACGATGGCGATCCAGAAATCGGGGGCGGAGGCACCGACGAGCGAGATCAGCGAAGTCAGCCGGTCGAACAATCCGCCGACCCGGAAGGCCGCGAGTGAGCCGAGCACTACGGCAGTGACGGTGACGAGCGCCATGGTGATGAGTGCCAGTTGCAAGGTCCACACGAAGGCTTCGAGCACCACATCGATGGCGGGGCGGGCCTTGCGGATCGACTCACCGAAATCCAGGCGAAGGAGATCGGTGACGTAATTGCCGAACTGGACCAGCAGCGGGTCATTCAAGCCGTGGATCTCACGAAAGTTCTCGAGCATCTCCTGGGAGGCATCGATGGGCAGGTAGAGGGCGGCCGGGTCCCCGGTCAACCGGGACAGGAAAAACACCAGCACCACGAGCCCTAGCAGCGCGAGGAAACTCGCCGCAGCTCGTTGTCCAATCATGCGTTTCATGGCGTCTCCTTGGTCTTGGGGTAGGCGGGGCGATGCCGATCGCCCCGCGTCGAGGTTGTTATTCGAAGGCGATGTCTGCCAGTTGTAGCTGGCTGTTGGTCGCAATCGTCGGCTCCCAGTCGAGACGTTCGTTGACGCGAGCGAACCCGACCATGTGGAACAGCAGCGCATCGGCCACGACGTCATCGTGAAGGTAACCGAAGAGCTCCGACCAGAGCTTGGCCCGCTCCTCGCCGGTCGCCGCGGTCGCCTGGGCGATCAGCTCATCCACGCGGGCATCCGCGATGCCGGATTGACGGCCTTCGGAGTGATACTTGAAGTACATCGAGAAGACCGCATCGCCACGCGCATTGTCGTGCATCGCCGCCACGAGTTGCGGATTGCGATCCTCGGGATAGGGCTTGGAGTAGAGGTTCTCGAACTCGGCGACCTCATACATCTGGAGATCGACGTTGAAGCCGACGTCGGAAAGCATGAAGTGCAACGTTTCCATCACCTCCGTGACATTCGGGTAGTTGCCCGTCCTGCCGACCAGGGTGATCTCTCGATCGACCGGCACACCAGCCGAAGCGGCTTCCTCGAGCAGTACGCGGGCCTTTTCGGGGTCGTACGCCGGCGGAGTCAGCTTCGCGTTCCAGCCCTGGGTCGTCGGCGGCACGATGGCCGTGGCCAGTTCGGTGCCCTCGGGCAGCAGCGAGCCGACGAAGGCCTCGCGATCGATGGCATGGTTGATGGCCAGCCGCACCCGGCGATCATCCAGCGGCGCCATCGAATGATCGAGCCGGAGGTAGAGGGTCTCCGAGTTCGGATAGGAATGATCGAGTTCAGGATCATCCGCCTCGATGGCAGAGATCGACGGGGCGATGTCGGCCTCATCCGTTTCCACCATGGCGGCACGCACGGCCGGATCCTGCCGGAACAGATAGGTCGCGCCGCTCACCTCGGGCGTATCGCCCCAGTAATCGTCGCGCCGTTCCAGCCGGATGTTCTGGCCAGGGTTCCACTCCGCCAGGGTGTAGGGACCCGTGCCGATGGGCTCACGGGTGAATTCGACCGGCGTCTCCGACGGGACGATCGTCAGCAGCGACATCAGCAGTGGCATGATGGGTTGCGCCGGCTCTGCCGTGAAATCGATCGTATGCTCGTCGACGATGGCCGGCGTGATTTCCATCCCACTGTAGTAGCGCGCTATCTCGCAGCTGATCTGGTCGCTCATCGCGCGAGCGAATGAATGCTTGACATCCTCGGCGTCGAAGCTGGACCCGTCAGAGAAGGTAACACCCTGGCGCAGGTGGAAACGCCAGGTGTTGTCGTCCACCTGCTCCCAGCTTTCCGCGAGGCGTGGCTTGATGCCGCCACCGCCGTCGCGTACGTCGAGCTCGGTCAGTGTCTCCGAGATGTTCTGCATGACGACTCGACCGATGTTCGAACGGGTTGCCATGCAGGGTTCGACCAGGTCGGTCTCTTCGGCGAGGACGACCGTGACGTTCTTGTTTTCCTGCGCGATGGCCGGGCCGAGGGACGCCGACGCGAGCAGAGCGCCGATCAATAGATGGTTGGGTTTCATTCCCTTTCTCCTGATATTTCGCAGCGTGTTGTTGAGACGGCCCGCGGCGTCGCTGCCTCCGCCGCAAGCGCTGAGCGATATGGCTTACTAGCGATTATTGCGCACGATTCGCACGAGCCGTTCGCCGTTCGATACGACGAGAGCGGAACCCACGATGACCGCGGCGCCGATCCAGGTGGCCGTGTCGGGGATTTCCGAGAACATCACGAAGCCCAGCAGCGCCACCGCCGGAAGGCGCAGGAAGTCGATCGGTGCGACCAGCGATGCGTCCGCCAGGCTGAACGCGCGGGTCATCATCGCCATGTTGATGGCGCCGAGCACGCCCTGAAGGACCAGGAGCCCCAAGACCGCCGGAGACGGCGTGGTCCAGAAGAACACTGCCGGGACTAGCGCGAGCGGCGCCGTGACGATCAGATTCCAGGCGACGAGGGTGTCGGTATTGTCGCGCGCCGACATGGACTTGAGCATCAGTTGCGCCACCGCGACCAGTGCCGCGCCGGCCAGCGCGAAGAGCAAGGCCGGCGACACGGTGCCGGCATCTGGACGCAGCACGATCAGTGCCCCGGCGAAGCCGGCGAGAACGCCGACGATCCGCCCCGGCCCCAGCCGCTCGCCCAGGAAGAGCGCCGCGCCCAGCGTCAGGAAGATGGGGGCGGTGAACATGATCGCCGTCGCATCGGCCAGCGAGGCGGCGGCGAAGGCGGCGTAGAAGGCCACCAGCGACAGCAGCTTCAGCACCGCCCGCACCGCATGGAGCGCACGGTGGTTCGTCGCCAGGAGACGGCGATGGGTCACGATCCAGGGGGCGAAGGCGAGCAGGCCGAAGACGCTGCGGAAGAAGCCGATGACGAAGGGGTGGACCTCGGCCGAGACCAGGCGCACGAGCACGGCGTCGACAGCGCTGAGCGTCGCCGCACCGGCGACCAGCAAGGCGGCGAGTGTCGCGTTGTTCGCTGTGGTGCCATTCCCCGGGCATGTCGCCGGCATCGGGTTTCCTCCTGCCTGTGGAATACCTCCGAACCATGGCTCACCCCTCAAGAAGTTGTCAATCAATAAATGGAATCGCCAATACTGTCTGTTTTTTACTATTTTTAAAATATTGATCTATAAGTATAAAAATCAATATTTATCCTTTGGTCTATAGGTGGTGGCTTCCCGGTTAACTTGACAACATCTTTGATCATGACGATGCTCACCGTCACCGGGCAGCGAGAGTGCCCCAATGACGCATGGAGTGAATGCACGAATGACACCCGACGAAATCGCAGCCCGCATGGACGGAACGCTGGTCGCTCGCCCCGGCGGGATGAAGGCGATCCTGCCGTCATCGGCGGTGCAGAATCATGCCGCTTTCCTTTCCGTTCTTCCCGATGGCGCATTGCTCTGCGCGTGGTTCGGCGGAACGCTCGAAGGCAAGTCGGACATCTCGATCCACGCCTCGGTACTGGCGCCGGGCGCCGATGCCTGGGGGCCTGCGCAACGCCTCACCGACGACCCGGCCCGGTCCGAGCAGAACCCGGTGATCTTCACGTCGCCCGAGGGCGAGATAATGCTGTTCAACACGGCCCAGCCCGCCGGCAACCAGGACGAGGCGCGGGTGATGATGCGCCGACTCGAGTTGGATGGTGGCCACGTCGCCAGTGGCCCATGCCGCGACATCGGCTTGCCGGATGGGACCTTTATCCGCGCCCCCCTGCGCATCCGAGGCGATGGTGCATGGATGCTGCCGCTGTTTCGTTGCAATCCTCGCCCAGGGCAACGCTGGAATGGCAGCCACGACACGGCCGCGATGGCGGTATCGACCGACCGGGGCGACACCTGGACGGTCGAGGACGTGCCGGACTCGCTGGGCGCGGTTCACATGTCACCCGTGCCCCTCGGGGACGACCGGCTGGCCGCCTTCTATCGTCGACGTCAGGCCGATTTCGTGCACCGCTCGGAAAGCGTCGACGGCGGCCATACCTGGACGCCCCCCGTCCCCACCGACGTGCCGAACAACAACTCCTCGATCGGCGTGACGCGACTCGCCGATGGGCGAATCGCCATGGTCTGCAATCCGGTCTCGGCGGCGATGTCCCAGGATCGGCGCGCGTCACTCTATGACGAACTGGGCGAGGACGACGACCGGCCCGACGCCGTGGGCGGCTGCCTGCCGACCTGGGGCGTGCCGCGTGCGCCGCTGACGCTTTGCCTGTCCGAGGACGATGGCCGCAGCTTCCCGCACCGCATCGTCATCGAGGACGCCCCGGGTACCTGTCTTTCCAACAACTCGGTGGACGGCCGCAACAAGGAGCTGTCCTACCCCGTCATCCTGCAGCGGGCCGACGGGCAGGTGGACATCGCCTACACCCTGTATCGGCGGGCCATCAAGCACGTTCGGCTCAGCCTCGATTGGATCAACGGAGCAATCGCATGAACGACATCATCGGCATCACAATGGGCGACCCGGTCGGGGTCGGTCCCGAGATAACGGTCAAGGCACTGGCCGAGATGACACCCGAACAGCGAGCTAAAACGCGCGTCTTCGGCAACCTGGCGACGCTCGAGGCGGCCCAGACGGTGGTCGGCACCTCGCTCGATCTCTCTGGCCTGGTCGAGGATCTGGACGTGCCAGGCGCACCATTACCCTGGGGGCGACTCGACCCTGCGGCCGGCGACGCCGCCTTCCGCTTCATCGAGGCGGCGGTGCGCGCGGCCGAGGCCGGCGCGATCGGCTGCATCGTCACGGCCCCCATCAACAAGGCGGCGCTGAATGCCGCCGGTCACCATTACGATGGCCACACCGGCCTGCTGCGTAGCCTGACGGCGGCGGATTCGGCCTTCATGCTGCTGGCATCCGAACGGCTGGAGGTGATCCACGTCTCCACCCATGTCTCGCTGAAGGAGGCGATCGGTCGCGTCACGCCCGAGCGTGTGCTGGACACGATCCGCGCGGGACACGCGCACCTGCGACGCATCGGGATCGAGACGCCACGGATAGCCGTCGCAGGGCTCAACCCCCATTGCGGCGAGAACGGCCTTTTCGGCAACGAGGACGTGGAACAGATCGGGCCGGCCATCGCCCAGGCACGGGATGAGGGCATCAGCGTCGAGGGCCCCATTTCGGCCGACACGGTCTATTACCGCGCCTATCAGGGCGGCTTCGACCTGGTGATCGCGCAGTACCACGACCAGGGCCATATTCCCATCAAGCTCGTGGCATTCGACACGACCGTCAACGTCACGGTGGGACTGCCGATCGACCGCACATCGGTGGATCACGGCACCGCCTTCGACATCGCCGGTACCGGCAAGGCCAACCACACCAACATGAACGCCGCCATCGCCTATGCGCGCAAACTGGCGGCAGGAAGGTGTCAATGAAGACTCACGACATCAGCGGCGTGTTCTGTGCCGCCGCGACCCCCTTCGCCGAGGACGGCAGCCCGGATCACGCCGCCTTCGCCCATCACTGCCACGCCCTGATCGAGGAGGGCTGCGACGGTATTGCCCTCCTCGGCACGACCGGCGAGGCGAATTCCTTGGGCCTGTGGGAGCGGCAGGACCTCCTCGACCGCGTCATCGAGGCGGGCATCGCCCCATCACGGCTGCTTCCCGGGACTGCACAGACCAGCGTGACGGACACCGTGGCCCTGACTCGCCACGCGGTAGAAACCGGTGTTCGGGCGGTCGTGCTGTTGCCCCCCTTCTATTACAAGGGCGTCAGCGACGAAGGGCTCTTCCGTGCCTACGCCGAGACCATCGACCGGATCGCCGACGACCGGCTGCGGGTGATTCTCTATCACATTCCCCAGATGTCGGGGGTCGCGATCTCGCAGCAGCTCATCGCTCGCTTGCAAGCCGCCTATCCCGGGATCGTGGTCGGGGTGAAGGACAGCTCCGGCGACCTCGACAACATGCGCCGCACCATCGCCGAGTGTCCGGACTGTGCCGTGATGGCCGGGGCCGACCCGTTGATGCTGCCCTTGCTGCAATCGGGAGGCGCCGGTTGCATCACGGCCAGCTCGAACCTGGTCGCGTCGGACCTGAGGGTCGTCTTCGATGGGTGGGAGGATCCCGCGCGAGAGGCAGAGGTCGCGGCGGCGCAAGCGTGCATCAACGCGTGGCGCGAACTGAGCAACGCCTATGTCCAGCTGCCAACCGTCAAGGCGATGCTCGCCCGACGCCGGGGCTTGGACGGCTGGACCCGCGTCCGCCCGCCGTTCGTTGAACTTGACGACGAAGAACGTGCGTCGATCTGGGCGCAGATGGAAGAACTCGAGCATGAGGGGGCAGCATGACCGCAATCGACAACCCGATCACCATTCATCAACCCCAGCAACTGGAAGTCGGCACTGGCGCCGCCGCCCGCCTGGGGGCATGGGCGGCAGGGGCCCGGCGACCGCTGGTCATCGCCGGTGAGCACACGGCGGGCTATGTCGACGCCCTCGAGTTGCCGGGGCAGGTCACCGTCTTCGCCGACATTCCGCCAGAGCCCGACACCACTGCACTCGACCGGGCGATTGCCGTAGCCCGCGATTGCCGACCCGACCTGGTCGTGGGCCTCGGCGGCGGGTCGGTGATGGACATCGCCAAACTGGTCGCCGCACTCTGGGACGGCGAGCAGACGCTCAGGGACGTCGCCGGGCCGAACCGCGTGCAGGGCCGTCGCACCACCCTCGCCCAGGTCGCCACTACGGCCGGCACCGGATCCGAGGCAGGCATTCGTGCACTGGTCACGGATCCTGAGACAAAATCGAAGATCGCGGTGGAAAGCCCGTTCCTGCTGGCCGACTTCGCCGTACTCGATCCCGTGCTCACCTACTCGGTACCGCCCGCCGTGACCGCCGCGAACGGGATCGATGCGATGGCGCATTGTGTCGAAGCATTCACCAACATCAAGGCGCACGACCTGATCGACGGCTATGCGCGGATGGGGATGTCCCTGATCGGAAAGTATCTGCCCCGTGCGGTCGCCGATGGTCAGGATACCGAGGCGCGCGCCGGCATGATCCTCGCCTCGTATTACGGCGGGATCTGCCTCGGCCCGGTGAATACCGCCGCCGGCCACGCGCTCGCCTATCCCCTCGGCACACGGCTCGGCCTGCCGCATGGATTGTCGAATGCCATCATCTTCCCGCACGTGCTTGCCTACAATGTGCCGGTGCGACTCGAGAAGAGCCGCGAAATCGCCAATGCGCTGGGGCTTGACTTCGACGACTCCCCCGAGTCGCTGCTGGCTTCTGCGCATGCCTTCTGCCGTGACCTCGGCGTCGAGATGCGCCTGGCCAAACACGGTGCCCGAGAGCAGGACCTGCCTGGTTGGGCCGAGGAGGCACACGGCATCCGGCGGCTTATGGACAATAACCCACGCGACATGACCGTCGGCGACGCGCTCGAGATATACCGTGCCGCGCTTTAGATCGCAGCGCTTGGCGTCTCACCGGCGGTTGTACACACCCGGCCAAGGGACCTGATGCCCATGCCGCAATCGAGCTGGCCGCAGGGGGTATGCCGATGCCACCTCGGCCAGGGCATCCCCCTGATGGCCGGTCGAGCGAGTCGCCAGGCCAAGCGGTGACGTGCAATCAATCATCAAGCGAATTCCCAAAGAGAGCTGCGATGGCGCCCACGACTGAACTTCCGAGACTGGCGATCGTTGCCGACGATCTGACCGGCGCGCTCGACTCCGGCGCGGCGTTCGCACGATATGGCTTGCGGACCCTTGCCGTGACCTCGCCAGAGGCCATCGATCGCGTATTAGCCGAGGGACGCCCCGAGATCCTGGCCATCTCGACGCAAACGCGCGACGCTTCCCCGGATGAAGCGAGACGGCGGGTAGCGCAGGTAGTGGCGACACTGCCTGCCGGCACCCCCATCTTCAAGAAGGTCGACTCCCGGCTCAAGGGGCCGATCGCCGCCGAGCTTGACGGAATCCCCTTCCACCGGCTCGTCGCCATGCCGGCGATCCCGCTATTCGATCGCGTCGTGCGCAATGGGTGCGTCAGCGGTTTCGGCGTGGACTCGCCGATATCGGTGGCCGCCGCCCTCGGCCACCATGCCAACCGCGCCTGCATTCCCGACATCGTGCATGACGAGGACATGGACCTGTGGCTTGACGCGACCGATCCCGATACCCTGCTGCTCGGCGCGCGCACTCTGGCCGAACGGGTGGCGCGGCGCATGGCCGATCATCGCAACCCGGAGGATGCGCCACTGTCCTTCCCCCCGGCGCTGTGCATTGTCGCAGGGTCGCGGGACATGATCACCCTGGCTCAGATCGAGTCGCTACTGGCAGCGCACCCGGATGCCGTGCATCTTCCGGCACCGAACGGCTGCTTGGTCGCAGCGCCGGGACAACCAGCGCGACTGATGGTGTTGCAGGCCGTTTCAGGGCCCGGTTCGGTCGCGGGCGAGACGGTGGCGGCCAGCCTGGCCGCGTCGTTGGCCCAGCTCGTGGAGCCCGGCGCCGTGACCTTGCTCCTGACGGGTGGCGCGACGGCGGAGGCCGTGTTACAGGCCAACGGTATTCTGGTCATGGAGCTGCTGGGTGAAATTCTTCCCGGGCTTCCAGTCTGTCGCGCCGGGGATATTATAATCATCACTAAATCGGGCGGCTTCGGCGCGAATGACACGCTTGCCAGGGTCGCCGAAATGGTCTGCACGACATAACGGAACAGCCGCATGAGTGATAGACGGGAACCGACTTCGGGACGACGTAGTTTAGGCGAGATGGTCTACGACCATCTGCAGCGTGCGATCAAGTCGGGGTCCTACCAACCCGACGAGCGTCTGCCTACCGAACATGAGCTTGCCGCCGAGTTTCAGGTGTCTCGCCCCATCGTGCGGGACGCGCTCCAGAAGCTTCGCGAGCAAGGACTGATCTATTCTCGGCGCGGCGCGGGCAGCTTCGTACGAAGCCTCGGCCTACGGCAGCCGCTGGGTTTCGGACAGATAGAAAACATTGCCGATCTGGAAGATTGCTATGATTTCCGCCTCAGTGTCGAACCGGAGGCAGCAGCCCGGGCGGCGGAACGGCACAACGCGGAAGACCTCCAGCGCATCAAGTCCGCCCTGGACATGCTGCGTGACGCAACCAACCGTCGCCGGCACCGCGAGGACGCAGACTTCCAGTTTCATCTCGCGATCTCACAGGCGTCGGGAAACCGCTATTACGCGACGGCGATGGAGGCGCTGGAAGACCACATCGCCGTCGGCATGCAGTTTCACGGGCTGTCGCTCAAGACGACGCCCGATGGCCTGCGACATGTGTTTGAAGAGCACCGCGCCATCGCCGAGGCGATCGAGCAACGCCATCCCGAACTGGCGCGTGATCTCATGCGTCAGCACCTGACCGGGTCGCGCGACCGCCTGTTCGAAGGCAAGCGACGCGCGGCAGTCTAGCCGCCCGCCGGAGTTGACCGATCGATCGTCGCAAGAAATACGGATGTCGAGTCAAGTTTATCGATCTGAGGCGCCAGCTGATGGTTTGAGCCTTTGCTCGAGAGGCGTTCGTCACCTTCCATTGTCCCGTGATGCTCGGGGAAGACCAGTTAGGCCAATGGCGTCTCCTGCGCCCGTGTGCGTTGCCCCATCAGCTTCGCCGCTGGCGAGGTGATGACCACCGCCACCTTCGAGGGGGCGTGCCGGGCAGCGGGCGACGCTGAGCTTCGCCGGTATCGGGAAGGTGGAACTGGACCTGAACTGACCCGTCGCAAGGGGCGTCGGGAGGGATAATGCTTTCCGGGCTGACCAATCGGTCAGATTTTTCGCAGGCTAACTAACCCAGGCAATTGATATTGCTTGGGTTTTTTCGTGTCCCAAAAAAGTTATGAAAATATTTTCCAGAAAATGTTGACGCCTCATTCGGGCGGTCCTAGTCTCGTATACAGAAATATTTTCCAATAACAACTCTCCACAAGAACAAGGCCACTCACAGGAGGAATCTCCATGGCTCGCATGACCGCCGCAGAAGCCGCCGTTCACGTGCTCAGGAAGGAGGGCGTCGATGTTGCCTTCGGAGTGCCCGGCGCCGCCATCAACCCCTTCTATGCCGCGATGCGCAAGCTCGGTGGCATCGACCATGTCCTGGCCCGCCACGTCGAGGGTGCCTCGCACATGGCCGAGGGCTATACCCGCACGAAGGCCGGCAACATCGGGGTGTGCATCGGCACCTCCGGCCCCGCCGGCACCGACATGATCACCGGGCTCTATTCCGCCTCGGGCGATTCCATCCCGATCCTCTGCATCACCGGCCAGGCGCCCCGTGCCCGGCTGCACAAGGAGGATTTCCAGGCGGTGGACATCCAGGCCATCGCCGGCCCGGTCACCAAGTGGGCGGTGACCGTGCTGGAGCCGGCCCAGGTGCCGCGGGCCTTCCAGCACGCCTTCCAGCTGATGCGCTCCTCGCGCCCCGGCCCGGTGCTGATCGACCTGCCCATCGACGTGCAGATGAGCGAGATCGAGTTCGACCCCGACACCTACGAGCCACTGCCGGCCTACAAGCCCGCCGCGACCCGGGCCCAGGCCGAGAAGGCGATCGCCATGCTCAACGAGGCCGAGCGGCCGCTGATCGTGGCCGGCGGCGGCATCATCAATGCCGATGCCAGCGAGCTGCTCACCGAATTCGCCGAGCTCACCGGGGTGCCGGTCATCCCGACCCTGATGGGCTGGGGCACCATTCCCGATGACCATCCGCTGATGGCGGGCATGGTCGGCCTGCAGACCTCGCACCGTTACGGCAATGCGACGATGCTGGCCTCGGACTTCGTGATGGGGATCGGGAACCGCTGGGCCAACCGCCACACTGGCTCGGTGGAGACCTATACCCAGGGGCGCAAGTTCGTCCATGTGGATATCGAGCCGACCCAGATCGGCCGGGTCTTCGGCCCCGACTACGGCATCGTGTCCGACGCCAGGGCGGCGCTCGAGTTGTTCGTCGAGGTCGCCCGGGAGATGAAGGCCACCGGCAAGCTGAAGGATCGCAGCGGCTGGGCGGAAGAGTGCCAGGAGCGCAAGCGCACCCTGCTGCGCAAGACCCATTTCGACGAAGTGCCGGTCAAGCCGCAGCGGGTCTACGAGGAGATGAACAAGGTCTTCGGCAAGAACACCCGCTACGTCAGCACCATCGGGCTGTCGCAGATCGCCGGCGCCCAGTTCCTGCACGTCTACCAGCCGCGCCACTGGATCAACTGCGGCCAGGCCGGCCCGCTGGGCTGGACCATTCCGGCGGCGCTGGGGGTACGGCGTGCCGATCCGGACGCCGAGATCGTGGCGCTCTCCGGGGACTACGACTTCCAGTTCATGGTCGAGGAGCTGGCCGCCGGCGCCCAGTTCAAGCTGCCCTACCTCCATGTGCTGGTGAACAACTCCTACCTGGGGTTGATCCGCCAGGCCCAGCGCGGCTTCGACATGGACTACTGCGTGCAGCTGTCGTTCGAGAACGTCAACTGCCCGGAGATCAACGACTACGGCGTCGATCACGTTTCCGTGGTGGAAGGGCTGGGCTGCAAGGCGCTGCGCGTCACCAAGCCCGAGGAGATTGCGCCGGCCTTCGCCGAGGCACGGGACCTGATGCGTCAGTTCCAGGTGCCGGTGGTGGTCGAGATCATCCTCGAACGGGTGACCAACATCGCCATGGGAACCGACCTGGACGGCGTCAACGAGTTCGAGGCCCTGGCCGAGAACGTTGCCGATGCGCCGACCTCCATCGCCGCCCTGACCTGACATGTAAAACGTTGCGAGGGGCGCCGGGGACAGGCCAAAGAGGAGGTCCTGCGCCATGGATGGCGTCGGTAGCGCCCAGGGACGGGTTCACAGCGCCTCCTCGAAGGCCTGTCGCCGGATCGGCCCCGAGTGATAACGCACGACCCAAAGGAGAACGCTATGCCCAAGTTTGCCGCCAACCTCAGCATGCTGTTCACCGAGGAGGACTTCCTCGACCGCTTCGAGGCCGCCGCCGACGCCGGCTTCACGGGGGTGGAATACCTCTTTCCCTATGACTACTCGCCCGCCGAGCTGAAGTCGCGGCTCGACGCCCACGGCCTGACCCAGGTGCTGCACAACCTGCCGGCCGGGGACTGGGCCGCCGGTGAGCGGGGCATCGCCTGCCACCCGGACCGTGTCGAGGAGTTCCGCGCTGGCGTCGACAAGGCGATCGAGTACGCCACGGCGCTGGGCTGCGAGCAGGTCAACTGCCTGGCCGGTATCCAGCCGGAGGGCGTCAGCGACGAGCAGGCCCGCGAGACCCTGATCGACAACCTGCGCTTCGCCGCCGACAGGCTCGAGGCCGCCGGCATCCTGCTGCTCGCCGAGCCCATCAATACCCGCGACATCCCGGGCTTCTTCCTCAACCGCACCGAGCAGGCCCTGGCGATCTTCGACGAGGTGGGAAGCCGAAACCTCAAGCTGCAGTACGACATCTACCATATGCAGATCATGGAAGGGGATCTCGCCCCGACCATCGAGAGGCACCTGGATCGCATCGCCCATGTGCAGCTCGCCGACAACCCCGGCCGCCACGAGCCCGGCACCGGCGAGATCCATTACCCCTTCCTGTTCGCCCACCTGGATCGACTGGGCTACCGGGGCTGGATCGGTTGCGAGTACAAGCCGAAGACCACCACCCGCGAAGGGCTGGGCTGGCTGGACGCGGTGCGCGGCTGAAGACGCTCTGGGGGCTCTCCAGCGCTGGCGGTCCCTTTGGGGTCAGACCCCGGCGGAGAGACTCACTGCCTGAGACGTGCCCCATGACAGGCCCGGCGGCTTGGTTGGGGTCTGACCCCAAAGGGGCCATGCCGCCGGCGTATGCCACGAAAAAGCCGCATCAAGGCGCAACGACAAGCAAGACAGAGGAGAGACATCATGAGCAAGATCGGATTCATTGGCCTGGGCATCATGGGCCGCCCCATGGCGGGGCATCTGCTGGACGCCGGCCACGAGCTGACCACCGTCAAGCGCGGCAAGCTCGACGAGACCCTGGCGTCCAAGGGCATCAAGGAGCTCGACGATCCCCGGGCGGTGGCCGAGGCCAGCGAGGTGGTCATCACCATAGTCCCGGACACCCCCGACGTCGAGCAGGTGCTGTTCGGCGAGGGCGGGGTGGTCGAGGGGCTCAAGCCCGGCACCCTGGTCATCGACATGAGCTCCATCGCCCCGATCGCCACCCGGGAGTTCGCCCGGCGCATCACCGATGCCGGCGGCGAGTACGTCGACGCCCCGGTCTCCGGCGGCGAGGGTGGCGCCATCAACGCGGCCCTGACCATCATGGTCGGCGCCACCGAGGCGGGCTTCGGGCGCGCCCGGCCACTGCTCGAGATCATGGGCAAGACCATCACCCATATCGGCGGCCATGGTGCCGGCCAGACCTGCAAGGTCGCCAACCAGATCGTGGTCGCCCTGACCATCGAGGCCGTGGCCGAGGGCCTGCTGTTCGCCTCGAAGGCCGGCGCCGACGTGGCCAAGGTGCGCGAGTCGCTGCTCGGTGGCTTGGCCCAGTCGAAGATCCTCGACGTCCACGGCGAGCGCATGATCCAGCGCACCTTCGACCCGGGCTTCCGCATCCGCCTGCACCAGAAGGATCTCAACCTGGCGCTGGAAGGGGCGCGCAGCCTCAACCTGGCGCTGCCCGGTACCGCCAATGCCCAGCAGCTGTTCCAGGCCTGCGCGGCCCACGGCGGCGCCGACTGGGATCATGCCGGCATCCTGCGGGCGCTGGAGGCGCTGGCCGACCACGAGGTCGGCTCCTGAGCGGACGCACGCCCTGAGCCATCCTGAGGGCGCGTGGAACAACCGCCCCACGGCAGGTGGTTTCACGGCCGACGAGGTTTTTCGCCGGCCTTCGTGCTTGGTCGGCGAAAGACGGGGGAGGTGACTGCTCCCTGGGGGCAGGCGTCGGGTCGTCGTCTGCCCCGGCCATCGCGAGGTGGCCTTGCCCGGCGGCGGGTTCTTCCTTCCGAAACCCCGCCCGTCGCCGGGTCCTTTTGTCTCCCTCTGCTTTCTACCCCTTTCCTTCCTGTTGCTGCCGGAGGCGGCGAGGAGTACCCGATGTCCGCGATTTCACCCTCCAGGACCCTGGAACCAGCGCCTGGCGAGCCCGAGTCCTGCAGGCCAGAGCTCCTCGGCGACGCGATGGCCCCGCGTGCCTGGCTCAGGCAACTGGCTGACACCGCCGTCGCCGCCGTCCACCCCGATGCCCTGCTGCCCGAGGTCTTGCCCGAACCGCCACCGGGACGCACCGTCGTGGTGGGGGCCGGCAAGGCTGCCGCGGCCATGGCCGCCGCCCTGGAGCGAGCCTGGCAGGAGCGCCAGCCCGCGGCTCCCCTGAGTGGTCTGGTGGTCACGCGCCATGGTCATGGTGTACGGGGCCACGAGGCATCCCGTCGGTGCATCGAGGTGCTGGAAGCCTCGCACCCCATGCCCGACGAACTCGGCGAGCAGGCCGCCAGGCGCATGCTCGAGGCCGTATCCGGGCTCGGCGAGGAGGACCTCGTCATCGCGCTGATCTCCGGCGGTGGCTCGGCGCTGATGAGCCTGCCGGCCCCGGGCATCAGCCTGGCCGAGAAGCAGGCGATCAACCGCGAGCTGCTGCGCTGCGGTGCCCCGATTCGCGAGATCAATACCGTGCGTCGCCACCTCTCGGCGATCAAGGGTGGGCGCCTGGCCGTGGCGGCCCATCCGGCGCGGGTGCTGACCTGGCTGATATCGGATGTCCCCGGTGACGACCCGACCCTGGTCGCCTCCGGACCGACCCTGCCGGATGCCTCGACCCCGGCGGATGCCCTGGCGATTCTCGAGCGCCATGCCATCGCCCTGCCGGATGCCATACGCCACCATCTTCTCGGCGATGACGGCTCCGCGGTGCTGCATGCGCCGGGATTTGCCCGGGACGCCACGCGGGTGCTGGCCCGGGCCCGCGATGCCCTGCAGGCCGCCCGGGCGGCCGCCGAGCGCTGCGGCATCGAGGTGCGGCTGCTGGGTGATGACCTGGAGGGCGAGGCCCGCGAACTCGGCCGTGCCCAGGGGCGGATGGCGCTGGGGGTTCGTGACACCCTCGAACGGCCACTGCTGCTGCTCTCCGGCGGCGAGACCAGCGTCACGGTGCGCGGCGCGGGCCGCGGTGGCCGCAACGTCGAGTATCTGCTGGGGCTCTTCGAGACCCTCAAGGGCGCCGAGGGGATCCACGCGCTCGCCATCGACACCGACGGCATCGATGGCTCCGAGGACAACGCCGGCGCGCTCTTCGGTCCCGGCGACTGGGGCCGTGCAAGGGAGGCGGGTCTTGACCCGATCGCTTACCTGTCACGCAATGATGCCTATACTTTCTTCGAGGCCCTCGACGATCTGATCGTCACCGGGCCGACCTGCACCAACGTCAACGATTTCCGTGCCATCCTGGTCTTGCCGAGGACACCATGACGCTTCCCCCCCACGCCCCCATCCACGATCCCATCCGCCGCACCAAGATCGTCGCCACCCTGGGCCCGGCCAGCGACCGCGACGGCGTGCTGGAGGCGATGATCGGCGCCGGCGTCGATGTGGTGCGCCTCAACTTCTCCCACGGTGCGCCCGACGACCACCGCCGGCGCCTCGTGCGGGTGCGCGAGATCGCCGATCGACTCGGCCGCAGCGTCGCGGCGCTGGGCGACCTGCAGGGGCCCAAGATCCGCATCGCCCGCTTCCGCGACGGCGCCGTGGACCTCGAGGAGGGCCAGCCCTTCATCCTCGACATGGCGCTCGACGGCAACG
>NZ_JAKVPY010000029.1:0-46779 GCF_022487945.1 Halomonas flagellata | reverse complement strand
GTGCTGATCGCCCACGACGACGTGGTGGTGGAGTCCGGCGACCACGTGATCCTGTTCGTGATCGACAAGCGCCGCCTGCGCGACGTGGAGCGGCTGTTCCAGGTCGGCCTGACCTTCTTCTGATGGCCGCCGCGACGAGATTCCGCGCGGTGCCGGGCAGTGCCGGTGGTGTAGCCATGAACATGGAAGCAATTTCCGTAAACACGAGGCGATGGGCTATCATGTCGCCTCCCATTCATCATCTGGAGCCCCCACATGAGCTTTTACGTCTATCTCTCCGGCGAGATCCACACCGACTGGCGCGACGAGATCCGCCGCGGCGCCGAGGCCGCCGGCCTGGACATCGTCTTCACCTCGGCGGTGACCGACCACGACGCCAGTGACGCCGCCGGCGACCACCTGGGCGAGGAGAGTCAGCCGTTCTGGCGCGACCACAAGTCGTCCAAGGTCAATGCCATTCGCACCAAGACGCTGATCGAGCAGAGCGACCTGGTGGTGGTGCGCTTCGGCGACAAGTACAAGCAGTGGAACGCGGCCTTCGACGCCGGCTACTGCGCGGCCCTGGGCAAGCCCTACGTCACCCTGCACGGCGAGGAGATCATCCATCCGCTCAAGGAGGTCGACGCCGCGGCCATGGCCTGGGCCACCACCACCGACCAGGTGGTCGAGATCCTGCGCTACGTCACCCGGGCCTGATCGTTTCGGTCGCCGCGGCAGCGTTCCGGTGATCGGCGACCGGCTCGCGTTTGGGAAGGCCGCCGCGCTACTCTGCCAACGTTGGCGGGCCCTGCGGCCTCCCGACGAATTTCTCGATGATGGCGCTGAGCCGAATATTCCTTCTTTGCCTTCGATGACGGCTTTCACGGGCGCACCCTGGCGGCCCTGAACCTGAACGGCAAGGTCAAACCCTACAAGAGTGGCCTGGGGACGCTGCCGTTGTCGGTCGTCACCCGCCAGTCATCCCCCTCGCTGGCGACGGCGGTGGCGGCAGTGTGGGTATGCAGGTGGGCGCCGGCCTCCTTGGCGGCGCGCGCCAGGCCCCGAGTGTAGGCGGTGGGGTTCAGGGTGCCGGCCCGGTGGTCGAGCAGGGCGCGGCGGATGCGCCGGGTGCCCACGCGTTGTCGGCAGGCGTCGTCCTCGAGCAGCTCCACGGGGGCGCCGCGTCGCAGCCACTGCTCGGCGCGGCGCACGAGTTCCTGCTCGCCCTTGCCATTGTGGGCCAGGTGCAGGGAACCGGTGCGGGTCGCCTGGCAATCGATGCCGTGGCGCTCGATCAGCGAAAAGACATCCGCGGGCGCGCCGCCGAGCACCGCGTTGGCGCGCTCGCCGATCTCCTCGCCCAGGGCCTCGAGGATGTCATCCGGCGGAATCCACAGTCCCGCGTTGACCAGGCCGACGTTGCGTCCCGAGGCGCCGGTGGGTATGTCGCCTGCCTCGATCAGGGTCACGCCGACGCCCATCTCGGCGAGATGCAGCGCGGTACTGAGCCCGGTGATGCCGCCACCGATGACCGCCACCTCGGCGGTGTGGTCGCCCAGCAGCGGGGCCAGCTTCAAGGGGGGGGCCGGCGACGTGTCATGCCAAAGACAACGCTCTTCCATGATGACTCCCGTGCCTGGACCGGTTGCCGAAGGCCTCGTCGAGCGGCTACGTCACTGCTCTCTTGCCAGAGGCTTTGACATTGGTATTTCCCCGAGAGGGTGTGTGTCCGCCAATAGGCCGCTGCCAGGGGCGGCGACCCGTTCGCCCCGGTGGTATCAGTCGAACTTGATGCCCTGGGCCAGGGGCAGCTCCCTGGAGTAGTTGACGGTGTTGGTCTGGCGACGCATGTAGGTCTTCCACACATCGGAGCCCGACTCGCGGCCGCCACCGGTCTCCTTCTCGCCACCGAAGGCGCCGCCGATCTCGGCGCCACTGGGGCCGATGTTGACGTTGGCGATGCCACAGTCGCTGCCGACGGCGGAGACGAAGGTCTCGGCCTCGCGGACGTCGGTGGTGAAGATGCACGACGACAGCCCCTGGGGCACGTCGTTGTTCAGGGCGATGGCCTCGTCGAGGTCGCGGTAGCCGAGCACGTAGAGGATCGGCGCGAAGGTCTCGTTCCTGACCAGCTCGTCCTGGGCCTCGACTTCGACGATGGCCGGTGCCACGTAATACCCCTCGGGGTGTTGCTCGCCCAACTGGCGCTCGCCGCCGAACACCTTGGCGCCCTGCTCGCGGGCCTGGGTCAGCACCGCCTGCATGGCATCGAAGGCCTGGCGGTCGATCAGCGGGCCGACCAGGCTGCCCTCCAGGGGGTTGCCGATGGAGATGCCGGCGTAGGCCTGTTTCAGGCGCTCGACGACCTCCCCACGGATGGACTCATGAACCACCAGTCGGCGCAGGGTGGTGCAGCGCTGGCCGGCGGTGCCCACCGCCGAGAACAGGATGGCACGCACGGCCATGTCGAGGTCGGCACTGGGGGTCAGGATCATGCCGTTGTTGCCACCCAGCTCGAGGATGCTGCGCCCGAAGCGCGCGGCGACACGGGGACCGA
Organism: Halomonas flagellata; assembly: GCF_022487945.1. Classification (NCBI taxonomy): domain Bacteria; kingdom Pseudomonadati; phylum Pseudomonadota; class Gammaproteobacteria; order Oceanospirillales; family Halomonadaceae; genus Halomonas; species Halomonas flagellata. The sequence continues at coordinate 44,243 of NZ_JAKVPY010000029.1, read as the reverse complement.
CTTCGCGGCCCATGCGGGTGCTGCCGGTGGCGCTGATCAGGGGCACGCGGGGGTCGTTGACCAGCCGTTCGCCAGGCTCGTGCTCACCGATGATCACCTGACTGAGATGCTCGGGAGCGTCATCGCCGAACTCGGCCATGGCGCGTTCCAGCAGCGCCTGGCAGGCCAGGGCGGTGAGCGGCGTCTTCTCGGAAGGCTTCCACAGCAGGCTGTCGCCGCAGACCAGCGCCAGGGCGGCGTTCCAGGCCCAGGGGGCGACCGGGAAGTTGAAGGCGGTGATCAGGCCTACCGGGCCCAGCGGGTGCCAGGACTCGCGCATGTGGTGGCCGGGGCGCTCGGAGGCGATGGTCAAGCCGAAGAGCTGACGCGACTGGCCCACGGCCAGGTCGCAGATGTCGATCATCTCCTGAACTTCGCCGAGGCCCTCCTGGAGGATCTTGCCGCACTCCCAGGTGACCAGCGCACCGAGATCCTCCTTGTGGCGACGCAGCTGGTCGCCGAATAGCCGGACCAGCTCGCCGCGGCGCGGGGCGGGGACCTCGCGCCAGGCCAGGAAGGCCTGCTGGGCGGCGTCGATGGCGGCGTCGACCTGGTCGGGGGTGGCGGGCGTGAGGCGGCCGATGACACTGCCGTCAATGGGGGTGGTGACCACCAGGTCGCCCTGCTGATACTGCTCGGAGGCAACGCCGAGGCGCTGCATGATAGCGTCGATCATTCTTTCTCCTATCGTGGTCGTCAGTGGATCATGTGAATGCAGTATCACTAGGGTGGTGAAGCGCCAGCAAACGATGTTTAATCCAAACATCATTCCATATGTTCATGACCCCTGGGTGGCCATCATGAGTCGACCGCACCTCCCTTCCCTTGCCGGCCTGCAGTGTTTCGACGCGGCCGCCAGGCACCTGAGCTTCACGCGGGCCGCCGACGAGCTGAGCCTGACCCAGAGCGCGGTGAGCAAGCAGGTCGCCCAACTGGAGTCGATGCTCCAGCATCCCCTCTTCAGGCGCGTACGGCGGCGCCTGCACCTGACGCCGGAAGGGGCGGTGTATCTCAACGAGGCGCGCAAGATCCTCGCCCATGTGGAGATGTCGACGCGCTACATGCAGTCATATGGTGGCAAGTCCGATGTCCTGAACGTGGCTACCTTGCCGACCTTCGGGGCACGCTGGCTGATTCCGCGTCTCAATGGCTTTCGCTATCGCCATCCCGATATCAACCTGAACATCGTCAATCGATCCGAGCCCTTCGACATGGAGGAGGAGCGGGTCGAGGTGGTGTTCTTCTTTGGCCATGGGGCCTGGCCGAGAACGGAATGCATCAAGATACTGGATGAGGAGATGGTGCCGGTCTGCGCTCCCGCCATCCTGAACGGGGTGGCCATCGATGAGCCGCTGGACTTGACCCGACTGGTGCTGCTGCAGAGCGCGACTCGCCCGGAGGCCTGGCATGACTGGTTCGAGGCCCAGCAGCAGTATACCGAACACAGCTATCATGGCCCGCGGTTCGATTCCTTCTATATGGCGTTGAGAGCCGCCCAGGCGGGCTGTGGCGTCGCCTTGCTTCCCCACTTTCTTGCCCAGGAGGAGCTCGAGGAGGGCAAGCTGGTCATTCCCTGGGGCTTCCGCTTGAAAAGCCGGGACGCCTATTACATGGCCTACCCCGAGCATATGGCGGAAGTGGGCAAGGTCCGCTCATTCGTGGATTGGATCCATGATAAAATTCAACGGGTTCAGTGACGGTCCAGGGAGTCGAGGATGCGCATCACCCAGCTCAACATCTATCCGGTCAAGTCGCTGCGCGGCATCGCCCTCGAGCAGGCGACGCTGGGCCCACGCGGGCTCGCCCTCGATCGTCACTGGATGGTCGTCGACGATGTCGGCCGCTTCGTCACCCAGCGCCAGCTGCCGCGCATGGCCCAGGTGGCGGTGCGCCTCGACGCCGACGCCCTGGTGCTGGAACACCCCGAGGTCCCGCCGCTGCGGATCGCGCTGGCGCGGGACGACCAGCCGCGGATCACCACCCATGTCTGGGAGGACCAGTGCCAGGGCCTCGACGAAGGCGCCGAGGCCGCCGACTGGCTGGGCCGGGTGCTGGGTGACTGGAAGGGCAGCGGCCTGCGGCTGGTGCGCTTCGCGCCGGATCAGCAGCGCCGCGTGGACCCGCGCTACCAGCAGGGCGAACAGGCACATACCGCCTACGCCGATGGCTTTCCGTTCCTGGTGACGGCCGAGTCGTCGCTGGCAGTCCTCAACGAGGTGCTCGAGGCCAAGGGCGCGGGCGTGGTACCCATGGCCCGTTTCCGGCCCAATATCGTCGTCGAGGGCAGTGTCCCCTTCGCCGAGCACGGTTGGGAATCCCTGGCCGGCGATGGCTATCGACTGGGCATGCGCAAGCCCTGCCAGCGCTGCAAGATCATCACCCTCGATCAGCGCACGGGGGAAGCGCTCGAGCCGAAGGAGCCCTTACAGACGTTGGCCGGCATGAGCCTGGCGCCGGGGGCCTACTTCGGTCACAACGCCACCCTGCTGGCCGGCGAGGGCCGGACGATCCGGGTGGGGGATACGCTGGAAGCGGAAACATCGGCTGGTTGAGGTCGATCCGGCGATGGATTATCAGTGCTGGGAGGCCCCAGGGGGTCAGGCCCTGAGGCCTCCCCAGAAATATTTCAGCATTATCAATGTATTGGACATGGGTGAGTGGGAGGCTGCCAGCGCTGCCGGTCCCTATGGGGTCAGACCCCGGCGGCGTCGAATCCGCTCGCAAGACGCACCATGACGGGCTTCGCGGCTTGGCTGGGGTCTGACCCCATAGGGGCAGCTTCGGCGCCTTTTTCGGCGAACAAGCTATCAACGTCGAGAAAAACGTGGGGATTCGTCAGGGGCGGGCCTCGGCTTTTTTCGGCGAACATGCCGCCATCGTCGAGAAATTCGTGGTGTGGCGGGGGAGGTACGCCATGAGCATCATGCTGAAACGCGCCGTCGATGCGTGACCGGCTCGAGAAGTACCAGGTCTTCCTCTACCTGGCGGCGATCCTCGCCGGCCTGGCGGTGGGCACTCACTCACCGGGCAGGGTCGGCGTGCTCGACGCCCTGCTCTGGCCGCTGCTGGCCCTGCTGCTCTATGTGACCTTCACCCAGGTGCCCCTGGTGGGGCTGCATCGTCGGTTGGTGAATGCTCGCTTTCTCGCCGCGGCGGTGCTCGGCAACTTCCTGGTGATCCCGCTGATCGTCTGGGGCCTGGTGCAGTGGCTGCCGGCGGACCCGGCGCTGCGGCTGGGGGTGCTGCTGGTGCTGCTGGTGCCCTGTACCGACTGGTTTCTCTCCTTCACCCACCTCGGCGGGGGCGACACCCCCACCGCCATCGCCTTCACGCCGCTGAGCCTGCTGCTGCAGCTCGCCCTGCTGCCGCTCTACCTCTGGCTGTTCCTGGGCCAGGCGGGACTGGCCGGCCTGATCCAGCGGGAGCTGCTGCTGGCCTTCGGCGGGTTGATCCTGTTGCCGCTGGCGGCGGCCTTCCTCTCCGAGCGCTGGGCCGAGCGGGCGGCGGGGCGCCGGCGGCTGATCGAGGGGCTGGGCTGGCTGCCGATCCCGTTGCTGGCGCTGGTGCTGTTCGCGGTGGCGGCGGGGCAGGTCGATCAGGTGGTCGGTTCCCCGGGGCTGATCGGCTGGCTGCTGCCGGTGTTCGTGGCCTTCCTGGTCATCACGGCACTGCTGGCGCGTATCATGGCGCGGGCCTTCCGGCTGACGGTCGCCCAGGGCCGGGTGCTGGCCTTCAGCTTCGGCTCGCGCAACTCCTTCGTGGTCCTGCCGCTGGCGCTGGCGCTGCCGGCCGGCCTCGAGGCGGCGGTGGTCGTGGTGGTCTTCCAGTCGCTGGTGGAGCTGTTCGGCATGCTGCTCTTCCTGTGGCTGGTGCCGAAGCGGCTGTTTCCGGCGTCGCCCTGACCCGGCTCGCGCCCTTCGTGCCAGCCGGCTGGACTATGCTGATCCATGAAGCGCTGATCCACGAAGCGCTGATCCATTAAGCCCCAGGGCTCCGGGCTTGCGGTGTGTCGGACTGGGAGCCCGCTCCGGGAGGTCCCATGGCGATCACATTGAACGCGGGGCTGCGCCGCGAGTATGAGCGGCTATTCGAGAGCTGTCGCATTCGCCCCGAGCGCATGGCGCAGGTCGAGCGCACCATCGACAAGCTCATCCAGCATCGTTCGCGCTACGAGGCCGTGGCGGCGCGCCGGGGCGTGCCCTGGTGCTTCGTCGCCCTGGTCCACAACATGGAGTCCGGCGGTAATTTCAACTGCCACCTGCACAACGGCGACCCGCTCACCGCACGCACCGTCCAGGTGCCCGCCGGGCGCCCCACGCAGGGCTCACCGCCCTTCACCTGGGAGGAGAGCGCCGCCGACGCCATGGCGCTCAAGCGGCTGGGCGAGCGCACGGACTGGAGCCTGGCGGGCACGCTCTTCCAGCTCGAGAAGTACAACGGCTGGGGCTATCGGCGCCACCACCCGGAAGTGCTGTCGCCCTATCTCTGGAGCTTCTCCGAGCACTACGAGCGGGGCAAGTACGTGGCCGACGGCCGCTGGTCCGATACCGCGGTCTCCAGGCAGTGCGGCGCGGCGGTGGTGCTGCGGCGCATGGCCGAGAAGGGGCTGGTGGACTTCACCGACCAGCCCCGCGTCACCCTCTATGCCGCCACGGATGCGGAGCCCGCCGAGCCCGAGCCGCTGGTATCGCGCCACAGCACCCGCCGCGCGGCCGATGCCAAGCGTGCCGAGAACCTGCAGCGCTGGCTGAACACCTTCCCCGGCATCTTCCTGCGCGTCGACGGCATCCCCGGTGACAACACCTCCGAGGCCTACCGCATCGTGACCGGTGCCTATCTGCCGGGCGATCCCCGGAGAGACACAAGGTTTTGTCAGAAAGTATAATGTTCCAATCTAACATATGCCGTAGCAGCATAGGTGAGGTATGGCAGGACGCTACGAATGATCTTGCCCAGAAAAAGGCGTTACGCTGGCTAAGCCAGCCGCTAGCGCTGCTGGGTGCTATGAGAGCCCTCAATGCGACTGTTACCACGCTTGACTATGCTGCCGTTGGGGAGCCACTGGGGCAGATCCATTATGGATAAAACGCTTATGTCCGCTAACGCGAGACTTCCCTTAATCCAGGTAGAGAGCTCCGGCCAAGTAGCCTCCATTTCGTGCGATTTAGAAAAGATCTCGGAGAGCGCCCATCCCTAGAGAGATGGTCATACTTAAAATTACACTTATTTAAAGCCATATTTTATTACAATAGAATGAGTGGTTATTAAAATACAGCGGCTAGCATCTGGATTGCTAAGGCTAACAACATAAAGGCAAAAACCCGCTTAAGGATAGTTACTGGCAAGAGGTGGGCAAGCTTTGCCCCAATGGGAGCAGTAAAAATACTGAATGGGGCCATAAGCAGTAGGGCAGGTAAATAGACATAACCCAAGGCAACGGCAGGCAAGCCATCGTCGCCCCAGCCATTGAGGGTGTAGCCCAGTGCGCCTGCTAGCGCTATAGGAAGACCAATAGCCGCCGACGTGCCTATAGCATGGGTCACCTTAATATTACACCAAGTCAGAAATGGCACCGTTAAGGAGCCTCCACCGATTGCCACCAGCGCAGAGACACCGCCAATCCCCAGCCCAACGCTGGCAACTCCGACAGGTCCCGGCAACCCTCGGGAGGGCTTGGGTTTGATATTGACTACCATCTGAAGAGACATCAAGGCCATAAAAAAGGCAAAGAAAAGCGCCAACCCACGGGTGGGTACGAATGCGGCGACAAAGGTGGCGAGGAAGGTGCCAGCTAAGATGCCCGGCGTGATAAAGCGTACGATATTCCAATGTACCGCACCATGACGGTGATGGGACCACAAGCTAGCCGCTGCGGAAGGTATAATGGCAGCCATCGACGTGCCTAAGGCTAGGTGGGCTATGTGCTCATGGGGGATACCTTGAAAGACAAACAACGATGTCAGGACCGGTACCATGATTCCACCGCCGCCGATACCAAGCAGGCCTGCCATTAGGCCAACGAAACTGCCCAAGGCTAGGTAAGCCAACCACCATGTGATATCCAAGATTGTAGCTCCTTCGTAGATATTGGTTAGACGTTGGATAAATGCTAATTTATTTTATGAAAATCTTTTAAGCGACCCCGTGGTATTTTTACGACGAGGGCGCATGATTAAAAAATCAATATGCGCCCTTACATACAATGATTGTTAAATTTTATTAATTGGTTGGCATCATAAAGGCATTCGCCTCGGGAATGTCATTAGGCCAGCGAGCTGTTACGGTCTTTTGACGTGTATAGAAGCGGACCCCTTCCATGCCGTGCACGCCATGATCACCAAACAAGGAGCGCTTCCAACCGCCGAAGCTATGGAAGGCCATGGGTACCGGAACAGGTACATTGACACCTACCATGCCAACCTGAATGCGCCGTACAAACTCACGAGCGGCGTTTCCATTGCGGGTAAAAATTGTCGTGCCATTGGCAAATTCGTTTTCATTGATGAGTTGAATTGCACTCTCCATGTCCGGAACACGTACAATTGCCAGAACTGGACCAAAAATCTCTTCTTTGTAAATGCGCATAGAAGGCTTGACGTTATCGAAAAGGCAACCACCTAAGAAGAACCCTTTCTCATGACCCTCTATGTGACAATCACGTCCATCAACCACAAGCTCAGCCCCTTCGCTTACACCAATGCTAACGTAGTTGCTGACTCGTTCGTAATGCTGCCGAGTAACCAACGGCCCCATTTCTATATCCGGAGCTGTTCCTGGACCTACCTTTAACAGACGGGTGCGCTCAGCAAGTTTCTTGGTTAGTGCATCTCCAATATCGCCCACTGCCACAGCGACTGAGATTGCCATGCAACGTTCACCAGCCGAGCCATAAGCTGCTCCAACCACGTTATTGACGGCCAAATCCAGGTCGGCATCAGGCATGACTATCGAATGGTTCTTCGCACCACCTAGTGCCTGCACGCGCATACCATGGGCGGCACCCGTGGAATAAATATATTCGGCAATAGGGGTTGAGCCCACAAAGCTGATTGCCTCGACACGTGGGTCGGAAATAAGTATATCTACCGCCTCTTTGTCACCCTGCACTACGTTAAAGACCCCAGCAGGCAGCCCAGCCTCATGTAACAATTCAGCCATCAAAAGACTTGCAGAAGGGTCTCGTTCCGAAGGCTTGAGTACAAAAGTATTTCCGCAAGCTATGGCAATGGGAAACATCCACATCGGGACCATGGTCGGAAAATTGAAAGGGGTAATCCCCACACATACGCCTAATGGCTGACGCATGGAATAACTGTCAATGCCGTTACCGACCTGCTCGGAGAACTCTCCTTTCTGTAAATGGGGTATCCCACATGCGAACTCAACTACTTCTATGCCACGGGTAACTTCACCGCGTGCATCTGACAATACTTTTCCGTGCTCCTTGGTTATAAGCGCTGCAAGCTCATCAGCGTGGCGCTCAAGAAGATCCCTAAAGCGGAACATCACGCGGGCACGGCGTAGTGGTGTTTGGTTAGACCAATTAGAAAGGGCTGCTGCTGCGCTGGAAATTGCACGCTCTACCGTATCGCGACCTGCCATTGGGACACGTCCAATGACTCTCCCTGTAGTTGGATCATAAACGTCACTAAAACTCTCTCCCGTGATGTCAGGCTCGCCTGCAATAAAATGCTTCAATGTTGTCACGTCATTCTTGTTGGCATCCATCAATCTCTCCAATAACTTGCTTGTTATTCTAAGGCTGGCATAAGATCTTGCTACGCCAGGATAAGAAGCTGCAATATTAAAAATATCTTATATATAACTTGGTTGTTTAAAAAAAAGTCTCAATAAGCTCCAGGAACTGTTGGGGTTTTTGAATCTGAGGAGCATGGGCGCAGTCGGAAATCTCATGATAACGAGCATTTGGCAAATATTCGGCTAATTCTTGGCATATGGGAGGTGGAGTCGCAACATCGTACTCACCGGCAATAACTAGTGCCTCATTACGAACTTCTGGAAGTGAAGATCTAAGATCGAGACTAGCCAAAGTCTGGCAAGCAGTGATGAAAGCTTGGGGATCAGTGCGGAGTAGCACCGAGCGGCATGCATTTACCAATTCAGGATTAGCCTCGATATAGTCCTCTGTAAAAAGGCGACGAGCAGAGGCTTCTAAAACGGCTTCCATTCCCCCCTGCTCAACCATAGCCGCCATACTGCGGAAAGCGTCCCGCCCTGCTTCAGGGAATTTTGCCCCAGTATCCGCTAATAGTAAGCGTCCGCAGCGCTGCCCGTATCTCGCTGCAAAGGCGCTAGCTACAAAACCGCCGAAGCCATTACCAACCACATCAGTATCTTGCGGTAGGTTGAGGGCTTCGAAGGCAATAGCGATCCAATCAGCATAGTTCCAGATTCCCCACTCGACAGGGGAGGAGGCACCGAAGCCAGGAAGGCTAAATAGCGTCACTCGGTAATTGTGTACAAGCGCAGGTAGTACGCGATCGTAAGCGCTTCTATCTGTCAGTAACGAGTGCAGCATCACAAGGTCGTGCCCCTGCCCAACCTGAGCATACTCAATCGTTACCCCATTTCCGGTCTTGATTGTTGACATTGTGGTCCTCGGTCGTGTCTATCGGCAACATCAGAACGAGTCGCCCCATGGCAATCTAGGATACCAGAGATCAAAAATCCACATAAAAAATACATCAAGAATCTCACGTAACGTGTCTACCTGTTGGCCACTACGGTAATAAACCATATATATCAGCATGATAAAGAAAGCTAGACATGGCGCAAGATATGTGTCTATACTCAAGGTCACAGTTCCTGAGATATCACGAAAGCCATGGAAGCACTACATAGCACACCAAGCTCAGCAGAACCCAAGACAGGCCTGATCCGTGAACAGGTGCATAAGACGCTTCGGAGAGAGATCCTGAGCTGCAGCCTCAGGCCTGGGGAAGAGCTGCGGGAGAAAGAGCTCGCGACCCGTTTTGAGGTAAGCAAATCGCCTGTGCGGGATGCTTTGCAGAAACTTGAGAGGGAGGGGCTGGTGTCTGTCGAGCCAAGGCAGGGATACCGAGTGACACCAATTTCATTAGCGGATGCAAAAGATATGTTTGTGTTCCGAACTGTTATGGAAAGCGGTTGCATTAAGGAGGCTGTCCGGCACGCAAGCGATACTGACTTGAAGAGACTCGACCAGTTTCGACAGTTTACTAGTACAGAAAATATTGCCGACGACTTTATTAAATACAACAACGACTTTCATTCAGCGGTAGCAGCATGCTCTGGCAATGCCCGTATGGCTCAAACTTCGCGCACGCTTATAGACCATATGGGGCGTTTGATATATCTAAGCCTCAGCGTGATACAGGGGCGCGAACCCCAAGAGTTGGTAAACGAGCATTGCGAAATTATTGATGCTATGCAAGATAGAAATGGTCGACTAGCATGTCGTCTTGCTAGAAGCCATGTCGAAGAAGCAGAGAAAAGGGTAATAAAAGCGCTAGAGTGGAATATGATTATCCCTTAGTATGCGTCATTGATAAGGAGTTAACAAATATTATGGAAACTATTAACACTGAAACGCCCGTTGGATTGGACCAGCAGATTCCTATTCGAGGCCTTTACATCGACGGTAGAGAGGTTGACGCAACTTCAGATGAACTTATTGAGGTAAGAAACCCTTCTACAGGTGAGGTAATCGCTTGTATCCAACATGCTCAAGAAGAGGATGTTGATAGAGCCATGAAAAGCGCGCGACGAGCGTTCGAGAGTCCTGAATGGGGCGGCTTATCAGTACGGGCCAGAGCCCGACTAGTGAATAAGTTAGCTGATGCGATGGAAGAGCGTATAGATGAACTCTACCAATTAGAAACAGTTAATAATGGCCGTCCTATAAATGAGACACGAGCCCAGGTCAGCCGTCTACCGGATTTTTTTCGCTATAATGCTGGTCTAGCGCTGGCACGTAGAGATTCTGTAATTCCTGTAGAGGGGGATTACCTTAACTATACGCTACGTACTCCGCTTGGGGTGGTGGGTAACTGCACCCCCTTCAACCATCCGCTTATGATCCTTTGTAAGAGCTTGGCACCAGTCTTGGCTTCTGGTTGCGTTACTGTAGTTAAACCATCGGAATATACTCCTCTGACTACTTTCAAGCTTGCTGAAATATTTAGCGATGCAGGCCTTCCGTCAGGAGTGTTTAATGTTGTAACAGGTCTAGGTCATACGACTGGAAAAGCGCTTTCCTCTCACCCAGGTCTTAATAAACTAGTGCTGACCGGCGGCACAGAGGCTGGCCAAATTGCCGGCAGCCTTGCTGCAAAAAACTTTGCAAGTCAAACATTAGAATTAGGTGGGAAAACCCCCGTATTAGTGTTTGATGATTTTGATGTAGACCAAGCCGTCAACTATGCAGCCTTTAGCGCCTTCGTCGGAGCTGGACAGACTTGTATTTGTGGTAGTCGGCACATTGTACATAAAAGCATTTATAACGAATTTGTTGAAAAGTTGGCGAAAAAAACAACTTCCATTCGTATTGGGGATCCTTCGGAACCTGGCACGCAACTCGGACCTGTTATATCCGAGAAACAACGTCAGCGTATAATGAAATATATTGAAGCTGGGCATCAGGATGGCGCGAGACTAGTAGCTGGTGGCCGGATTCCGGATGCGCCAGGGTTAGAAAAAGGTTACTTTGTCGAACCAACTGTATTCGCTGATGTCACACCCACGATGACAATTTTTCAAGAAGAAGTATTCGGTCCGTTTACTAGTATTACTCCTTTTGAGACAGAGGAGGAGGCACTTAGGATTGCTAATGACTCCCCTTTCGGCCTTGCCGGAGCGGTCCGTACTCGCGACGTGCATCGTGCCCACCGAGTTTCTGCCAAACTCAACTGCGGCATTGTCTGGATCAATGATCATCATCGACTTGATCCAGCTTCCCCTTGGGGAGGAGTCAAACTCTCAGGTATAGGTCGTGAAGGCGGAACAGAATCTTTTGATGAGCACTTTGATGTTAAAAGTGTCATGGTATCTACTGATGAGCGTCCGGATTTCGATTGGTATCGAGATAATGTATCCAAACGCCGTCTAAACTAGGGAGAAGCGTTGAGCCAGCTATGGTTCGACGCGGCAATATCATAAATACAACAGGAGAAATCGCCGTGTTACAAGCACAAGCAGAGCCGTTAGATAAACCAGAATCATTTGAAGCGAACATTGCTATACAGGGTCGTGCGGTAGAAAAATGCTTTGGTGATGTGGTTGCAGTAGAGGGCGCCAACTTCGAAATTCCGGCCGGGTCTTTCGTTTCCATTGTTGGTCCCAGTGGCTGCGGAAAATCTACACTTTTACGCATGATGGCTGGGCTGATTCCTAAGACTTCTGGTTCGCTAACTGTTCACGGGCGAGAGGTAGAAGACCCCCGAGAAGATGTTGGTGTGATGTTTCAGCGGCCAACATTGCTGCCATGGAAAACTTCACTAGATAACGTATTATTACCCACTCAGCTCAAGCGTAAGCCAACCGAGGATGATGCCGAGCGGGCTATGGACCTCCTCCGGCTAACAGGGCTAGACGATTTTTGTTTTAACTTTCCAACCCAACTCTCTGGCGGTATGCAACAACGTGTTGCACTAGCACGATTACTCAATATAGGTGCTGATATTCTACTGCTAGACGAGCCATTTGGTGCGCTCGATGAGTTCACCCGTGAGCGCCTTAATATCGAGCTTTCCCGTATTGTTAGGGAAGTAAATGCGACGGCTGTGTTTGTAACTCACAACATTGCAGAAGCTATCTTCCTTGCCGATTATGTAATGGTGATGACGCCACGACCTGGCCGTCTCGCAGATGTTGTCAAGGTGCCGTTTGGTCGGCCCCGTGATATCAGCCTGATGCGGGATCCAGAGTTTAATGACATGATCGGTCATGTTCGTTCCATACTCGGCGTTGAGGAGGTTTAGTAATGGGCTCCAATACTCTAAACAGTGATAAAAAAGGCACTGTAGCTAGCCGCAGCGTGCGTCATATAGCACTGCTAGTTTCTTTAATGCTCGTTTGGGAAGCTTTGGTCGCTATAAACTGGATAGATCCTCTGGTTCTTCCTTCTCCTTCTTCAATAGTTGCAGCTACTTGGGATATAGCTATTAGTAGCGGCTTAGTATGGAGCCATTTTGGTATAACTCTCTATGAGGCAGTTGTTGGATTTATCATTGGATCTATTTTTGGTGTTTCATTGGCCATAGCAGCAGCACTGTCCACTCCTTTTCGGCGTTACATATCGCCATATATCGTTGCTCTTCAAGTTACGCCACGAATCGCATTGGCGCCAGTCATAATCGCTTGGCTCGGCTTTGGTACTACACCCATGATCGGCATTGCAGCCCTGGTCTGCTTTTTCCCTCCCTTTGTTAATACTTTAACAGGACTTCTCGATGTCGACTCCGATGTGCTAGAGATGTTTCGATCACTTCGTGCGAGTAAACGTCAAATTTTTCTGAAGGCTATGCTCCCTAATGCTATGCCAATGATCATGGCTGGGCTTAAGACTGCTGTGTCCATGGCGCTTATTGGCGCGATTGTTGGTGAGTTTATCTCAGCAAGTCAAGGTTTAGGTGTGCTCATGCAAAGATTTACATTTGCATTGAACATGTCGGCTTCATTTGCTGCGCTTCTTCTTTTAACCTTAATGGGGCTTATCCTTTTCGCCATTACAGAATGGGCTGACAATAAAATTGTCTACTGGCGCCATGACGAACGCTTAAATGAAATAAGCAAACGTAAATATGAAAATTACAAGAAAAAAAATAATAACACCGGTTCACCATTCCAAGCTGTTGCAGCAAAACGCAACGCATAAGCAGAGCAATAAACCAAAGAGGTGCTAACCATGATCCGTAAGCCGCTCATACTAACAGCTGCACTCTGTAGCACTATCGCTGTAAGCTCCACTGTTACAGCTCAAGAAGTTACCGAAATAGACCTAATTATGCCCACGCCGAGATCCAACCTTTTCTACCCGCTGGTGGTCGGTGAGGCACTAGGCTATTTCAAAGATGAAGGTGTTAAGGTTAACCTTCTGCCGTCTGCAACTACTGTGCCTTATGTATCTTTCCTGTCGAATGGAAATGCTGACATCGCTATGCTAGACGGTCCTCAGACCTACCAGGCTGTCGATGCTGGCACTACCCTTAAAGTCATTTACGAAGCGCAACAGACAGCACCTGAAGGCGTTGTTACTTCTGATAACCTTGATGTTAACGGTATCGAGGACCTGGTTGGGACTACGGTAGGGCTCGTAACCGACCGTGATCGTGCCACACTTGCCATGACACTAAATCACGTTGGCCATAGTCTTGATGATGTAGACATGGTGGTACTAGGTGATGGAGGACCAACATTAGCGAATGCTCTTAAGAAAGAGCAGGTAACAGCTATTGCCGGAGCATTGCCTGACTGGATTGCTCTGCAGGCGAATGGCCTCACCCTCCTTGATATCACTCCAAAAGAAATGGCTGAAACTCCAGCTAACTCTTTCGTGGTCCTTGAAGATAAAATTGAGGAAATGGGCGACCTCTATGAGGGGTTTTTGAGAGCTTGGTCTAAAGGTGCCTATGTTACTTCTGTCGATGAAGAAGTTATTGCTTCTATGATGGCCGAGGCCGTGCCTGAGGAGTGGCAAAACCCTGAATTCGGTCAAAACTACCTTGATGGTGCGATGCCTCTCAACTACCCCGTTACTGAGCGATTTGGTGAACTTCGTCCGGATTCCTGGGAAAAAGTCCAAGCTGAGATGATTCGTGTTGATGAGCTCAGTGAGAACCATGATGTGAGCTCATTCCTTGAGCCACGCTTCATAACGGCGGCTAACGACTTCGACAAGGGTAAGGTCGAAAACGACGTTGCAGAGTGGCGTAAAAACAATATGTAAATGTTGTGCCGGGCGCCTGTTGGCGCCCGGATGCTATCTATAGTAAGAACTATTTCAAAACCACAGCAAAGAGGGGCTTAAATCATAAGATGACTTGCTTATTCCGAAGTTGAAGCGAAAAAATCCTTCACGGCTTTGTCCAGGCCGGAAAGTTCCTGCGCTCGGCCATACGGCGTTAAAAATCAGCTCAAAGTACTCATTTACACCCCGTAAACTCCGCTTTGGACTCGCGGCATCCCTGTCGCTCGCTCTTCGAGCAGCGGAGCTTCCCAAATCGTCAATCCTGACGATTTGTCGCCGATTTTTGCCTTGTGACCCACACGGATGTGGGAAATGCGTGGGCCCGTAGGGAACGGGCCTAGCCCTGACCATCGCTCGTCGACTTTCAGACATAACCAAGATTTTGTATTCCAGGGGGAAGCCCGGGATGCGGGTCTTGCCCAGCCCCACCTTGCCCCGCCGGGACGACATCCGGCCCGGCTAGCGCTTCGCGTCACCTGCATGTGACGCCTCGTCGGGCCCTCCGGGAGTGGCGCGATCTCGACTAATCTGTAGGGAAACTGGCGTCTAGGCGCCGGCCCGGACGAGACGAGGCGCCCGCCCGGCATGGGCAGGGCGGCCACCGACAGGGAGGCAAGCACATGGCCGAGCGCCCACTGATCATGCTGCATGGCTGGAACGATACCGGCGATTCCCTCGACAACCTGGCTCGCCACTTGAGGCGACAACTGGCCGACATCCAGATCTACCGGGTCGCCATCGGCGACTACCTCTCCAAGGATGACGCCCTGCGCTTCGACGACCTCCAGGCCGCCCTGGAACGGGCCTGGACGGAGCACCGGTTGCCCCGTGAAGTGGCCAGCGTGGACGTCATCGTGCATTCCACTGGGGGCCTGGTGATTCGCGACTGGTTGTCGCGTCACTTCCCGCCCGATGCCTCCCCGGTCAAGCACCTGGTGATGCTCGCCCCGGCCAACTTCGGGTCGCCCTTGGCGCACATCGGCCGCTCCATGCTGGGGCGCGTCGCCAACGGCTTCTTCAATCGCCAGGATGGCCAATCGGTGTTCGAGACCGGAGCCCGGCTCCTGAAAGGGCTGGAACTGGCCAGCCCCTTCACCTGGGGGCTGGCCCTGCGCGACCGCTTCACCGATGACGGCATCGGCATGTACGCGCCCGGCCGAACGCTTTGTACCGTCCTGGTGGGTAACACGGGCTATGGCGGCATCCGCTCGGTGGCCAACGAGGAGGGGGGTGACGGCACGGTGCGGATCTCGACCGCCAACCTGAACTGCGCCATGGGGCACATCGCCTTCGACGAGCAGGAACGTGACGGGCGGCGGGTCACGGTGCCGCGGATGGCAGGATGGCGACTTTCCGTGGGACGGACGGCCTTTCGTATCCTCGACGGGCTCAACCACTCCACCATCAAGCTCGACGCCGCTGCCAGCCGGCTTGGCCAGGGCCAGCAGGAGGCGCTTTCGCTCATCGCCCGGGCGCTGACTGTCGAGGACGCGGATTTCGAGGCCTTCTGCGATGACTGCGAACGGGCCAATCTGGACCTGACCCGTGCCCCGGGGGGGCGTCGGGGCAAGGCCGGCTTCCAGAACACCCTGGTGCTGGTCGCCGACCAGTTCGGGGTGCCGGTCACCGACTACATGATCGAGTTCTACGATCCTCGCGACGACCGTCGGGATGGTGGTGCCCTGGCAAGGGCCATCCACGGGAAGGCCATTCAGAAAGTGCATGCTTATCGGGACGACAACGCCTATCGCAGCTTCTACATCGACACGGCCAGGCTGCACGAGGAGGTGACCCGGGCCGGCACCGATCTGGGCATGTCGATCACCGCCGAGCCCATGCTGGATACACGAGCAGAGGCACAGACCCCCGTCGGCTTTCGCACCTTCGCCGATGAGGACATTGATGACCTTCACCTCGATGTGGCCTTGCTGGCGGACTTCTTCCAGCCGCATCGCACCCTGCTGGTGGAGATCCTCATGCACCGTGTCCAGGGCTCGAACGTCTTCCGGCTGCGTGACCAGCGCTGAGCCGTTCCGGCGGGGCCTGTCGATTCCGGCCCGCTTCTCGCTCAGGACGAAGGCGCCGCGCCGGGGGAGGGCGAGGGCACGCCCTGGACGCAGGCCGGTTCGTCGTAGTGGCCGCCGACCAGCGACTGAAAGCAGGGCGAGCGCTCCAGCAGGACGCCGCCGATCCGGCGCAGGTCATCGACCTCCCCGGCGGGCAGGCGAAAGGTGGTGGGCAGGCTCAGGAAGCGCTCCCGCTGCGCCTCGTCCTGGAGCTGGTCGAAGCCGACGTAGATGCGATACAGCTCGACCCGGTGCAGCGCCTCGTCGGGTGGGGCGGTCTCCCGGGAGACCTGCTGGGCGTCGGCTCGGGTGCGCAGGGTCTGGCGCAGCAGCTCGACCGTATCGAAGGAGTAGTTGGCCATGGGCGTGGTGGCGATGTTGCTCACCACCTGGGTCAGCCCTGGCGCCCGGGGCGAGGTGTCGAAGTCCGGCACCTGCTGGGTCTTGGCGTCGACGACGATGACCACCAGCTTGTCGATCTGCTCCAGGTTGATCTTGCGCAGCACGCTCCAGGGCACGTCGGTGGAGCGGATGGCAGTCAGCGGGTAGCGCAGGCCGATGTTGTCGGCGACGCCGCCGTCCAGGAGATGCACGTAGCGCCGCTCGGGCGCCTGATAGTCGCGCAGGCTGCGGGCCCGGTAGTAGCGCCGCGGATTCGCCTCCAGGTCGCGCAGGCCGGCCGCGACCCAGGCCGGCTCCCGGTAGTCGCACCGGCCGGGGTAGCTGTTCAGGGCCAGGGGCGTGAACGCCACCGGGAAGTTGGAGGAGGCCGCCACGGCGCGGGAGAGGGTCACGCGGTCCAGGTCGGCGCACATGGGGTCGAACTGGGACTGCACGAAGGTGAACCGCGACCCCTTGGCCATGTCGGTGGCGTTGATCAGCAGGAAGGGCTTGCGGCCCCGGGCCGTCAGGTCGCCGAAGTCGGCGTCGTCGAACAGCAGGTCCTGGTAGACCTCGTCGGCGATGTCGATCCGGCCGAAGGTCTTTGATGCCAGCCGCGCCCAGTTGTAGGGGTTGAACAGCTGGCCCTTTAGCCTGGCCTCGACGTCCCGGTAGAGGAAGTTGCGGTGAAAGCGCCCCTCGGGATCGAAGAGGGCGTCGCCATGCAGGCCGTAATAGGCCGCCGTGAAGCTGCCCCCCGACACCGAGGAGATGACGTCGACCTCGTCGAGCAGGTTGCGCCGCTCGCCGTCGATCTCCACCCAGGCGTCGCGCAGGCGCTCCAGGACGCCATGGGCGAGCGCCGCGGCGCGGGTGCCGCCGCCGGAGAAGGTGAGGATCACGAACAGGTCCTCGTCCTGGCCGGCGTCCGCCAGGTTGGCGTAGCGGTAGCCCGTCGCGGCATCGACCCGCTCCAGCGGTCGGGTCTCGGGAAAGGCGGCGCAGCCGGCGAGCGGCATCAGCGGCAGAGTCGCCGCCAGCATCCAGGCGAGGGTGACGTGTCTCATGTACCTGCGTCCTTGCGGGTGAATTCGAGGATCAGGGGGGCATCCGGGCGCGTGCCCGTGACCAGCAGGTCGAACTGCTCGGGCTGGAAGTTCGGGTGGGTGGGACTGAGCGTCACCACGTGATGGCCCGTCTCGACCTGGCACACCTTGTTGGTCCAGCCCGCTGGCGCGCCGTCGATCCACACGTGGCGCCGGGTGGGAAATACGACCTTGAGATACTGGTCCATGGCGTCCCTCCCTGCCGGGGCAGATGATGACCGAGCGCAGACAGTCTAGGCCTTGTACTCCAGGGCGAAGTCCAGGATGCGGGTCTTGCCCAGCCACACCTTGCCCAGGTAGACCCCGGGCTCGACCTCGCGGATCTCGTCGCGCACGGCCCTGAAGAAGAAGGAGGTGCTCGAGTAGTCGATGACGATGGTCTCCCGGTCGTCCATCCAGCTCGGCGCCCGATAGACCTTGGCGACCACGAAGCTCAGGCTCAGCGGGGTGACCTTGTTGACCAGCACCCCGGCCGAGCCGTCCTCGGCGAACATGTCGAACACCTTGCCCTGCCAGGCGAACAGGCGGGCGAAGTGGGCGTAGGCCCGGGCGAGGGGGCTGCCGGTGACGATGGGCGTGCCGCGGGTGTCGCCGTTGGGGATCGCGCCCGGCTCGGCCCGCCGGTAGAGGTCGTCAAGCTGCTCCCGGGGCATGTCCAGCCATTGCTGCACGGTGGTGCTCATCGCATTTGCTCCTTGCCGTCAGGGCGTCTCGGGGGCCGAGAGCGTCGCGTTGTGGGTGGTGCGCAGCTCGCCCGCGGCCTGGTAGATGTCGCGACGCAAGCGGTTGATGCCGCCCAGGGGGCGGTGGGCCGGGTGGGTGTTCCAGGGGTTGAAGACCAGCGACTCGCAGCGCGCCAGGGCGTCCGGGTCGTCGATCTCCTGGGGCGGCAGGGTGAGCCGCGCCACCGGCCGGAAGGGCGAGGCGTCCTCGTCCCAGGTCACCGAGGCGTCCTCGATGGGCATGCTGTCGGGGTCGGTCTGGAACTGCACCATGAAGGTCAGGCAGGCCTCGCCCTCGGCCAGCTGCGCGGCCATGGCGTGGCGCAGGTAGTCGGGGTCGTCGCCGTCCGCGCCATCGCCGTTCGCCGCCGCCCCGCCGGTGCCGTCACAGGGGCGCACGGCATACTTCACCGCCGAGGTCTCGTCGTCGCCGTAGCGATAGGGGGTGGTGCTGTAGTAGCCGATCGCGAGGGGGCTGTCGGGCTGGCTGCGGGCACGCAGCGCGATCCACAGCGACTTCGGCTGCGGCGCCAAGGGGTTGAGGAAGTACCACCAGAGGCGGTCATCGGCCACCGCCGAGACGAAGCGGTGGAAGTCCTCGGGGGTGCCGGCGAACAGCGCCGGGTGGCTGTTGAACAGGAAGTCCTGGCGGCCGCGCGTGCCGTCGACGCCCTCGGCACCCTTCACGCCGGCGAGGCGCACCGACAGGCCGCGCAGGTCCTTCTCGCGGTCGTCCTGCCGGGTGGCATTGGCGAAACGCAGCAGGGCCGCGTACTCGCCGGGCTCGGCGAACAGTCCCCGGGCCAGCTCGCCCGTGTGGGGCGGAATCTCGAAGGTGGCGCGGGCGCAGGCCACCGTCTTGGGCTGGTTGAAGCGCGGGATGGCCTCGCCGGCCGCCCGGTGGCGCTGGCCGATCTCGAGGATCCGCGCCGTCATGGCCCGCTCGAGGGCCGCCTCCTCGGGGTCGATGCGCTCCTCGCCCAGGGCGAGCCCGGGGTCGTCGCTGCAGCCGGCGACCAGCCCGAGCCAGAGGGCGAGGGCCAGTGCCCCGGCGGCGCGCTTAGCGGGCGAAGGCATCATCGTTCTCGGCCCCCGGGCGGGGCGCCCACTCCAGCGAATAGTAGTCGCCGCGCTCCCGCGCCCAGGGGTCGAAGACATTGACCACCGGGTCGAGCTCCGCGGCGAGTTCCGGCACCGTGCGCTGCAGCACCCGCTTCAGCGGCGAGACCGGCTGGCGGTGGCCGTTGCTGGTGGCCGTCTCCATCACCACGCCGTCGGGGCCGTTGTGCATCACCCAGTCGTGGCCCAGTTGGGTGTAGAACTCGGGGCGGAAGCTCGAGGTGAAGAAGCGGTCGCTGAACAGGCGACGCGAGGCGTTGAGAATGAACACCACGAACTGGGTCTCGGAGATGGCGAAGCCGTGGGGGCGCACCGGCTCGGCGAGCCAGCCGACCACGGCGTCGACGTCCTCGATGTTGTCCACCAGGGTGCCGTCGGGGTGGCCCAGGCAGTCGTCGGGGTAGCGGCCCGCGGCGTCGCGCTGGGCGTGGGAGATGATCTTGTCGGCATCGCAGACGTGCTGGCCGTACACCTCGCGCATCTTCGCCACCAGCGCCTCCTGGCGCCGGCGCTCGGCGGAGTCTTCCGGCAGACTGGTGTCGATGAAGTCGTCGAAGCCGGTCAACTGCTTGAGGCCGTACTGGCGGCGGAACTCGTTGAAGCGTGGCACGCCGCGTTCGCGGTCGCGGATGATGTCCAGCGCGGCGATGTCCAGCTTGCCGGTGTCGGTGCCCAGGTGCGGCATGTCCAGGTTCTGCAGGAACTGGCCGTGGTTGCCCAGGGTCAGCAGGCCCAGGCGCTGGCGGCCCATGCTCAGGGCCCAGTCGGCGAGGCCCTCGTCGTGCAGCAGGTCGCTGGCGCCGGCACGGAACCCCTCCAGCGCCGGCACCTTCTTGTGGACCCGGTCCGGCGCGTCGAGGTCGCGCACCTCGAGCAGGTCGGGGACCAGCGGGTGGAGGCGATAGACGGTGATAAACTCCTCGGGGAAGTTGAACGGCGAGCCGAAGTGGTTGATGCCGCCGTTGACGTGGTCCGGGTTCTCCAGCGACCAGATGTCCTCGCGCCCACCGCGCAGCTTCGCGAACAGCGAGCCATCCGCGTAGCGTTCGCTGCCCAAGCCGAAGATGCCGGGGCCGGCGGCCAGCACCGAGTACCAGGCGTTGGCATGGCGGTCGTCGTCGGCGTCGCGCAGCCGGTCGAGCACCCGCGACAGGGCGCTCTCGACGAAGGCGTGCTCGTGGAAGAGCCCGCTCCAGTTGGAGTTCATGCCACGGTAGAGCGGCTCGTCGTAGAGCAGTTGGGGGGTCCACTCGATGGTGTGGATCTTGGCGATCATCGCCGCGACCACCAGGCGCGCGGCCTCGAAGAGCTCGTCGTCGGTGACGTCCCGGTAGCGGATCACCCGCGCCGGCTCGGCCGGGTCGCGCAGCCCCGAGTCGGCGTCCGGGGTGGCGGCGGCCTGCTCGCGGAAGGCGTCGACGAAGGCGTTGTGCTCGCGGGCGAAGACGTTGTGGTAGAAGGCCAGGCCGACGGTCCAGTTGTCGGGGAAGGCGGTGGCCTCCTGGCCGGCCCAGGCGGGGTGGATGCGGTCGCAATCTTCGTCGTCGGGCGCGACGTCGCAGCCGTGGCCGAAGCGCGGCAGATAGCCTTGCTCGCCGGGCTCCTCCGCCACCAGCTGCAGGCGGGCGGGGTCCTCGGGATCGCGCTTGACGCGGCTGGCGCTCACCTCGTCGTAGCCGTAGATCTGCGAGGCGTCCCACCAGGCGGTGACGTTGTTATTGAAGGTGCGGTGGGCGCGTGTCAGGTAGCGCTCGCCCTGGTGCTCGAAGGCCTGGGGGGCGTCGCTCTGGGCGACCAGGCTGGGCTGGAAGGCGTCATCGGGGCGGCAGCCGAGGCCGGCGGCCTCGTCGGCAGGCAGGTCGCACCCCGCCGACTGCAGCGTCGAGGCGTCGTTGGCACCCTCGTCCAGGTGCGAGAACCAGTCGTGGGTCATGAACTGGATCCAGAAGGCCGCCAGCACGTTGAAGAAGGGGGCCTGGTGATAGTCGCAGTGCGCCTCGGCCGAGTGGCCGGGCAGCCCGCGGCCCTGGTTGCATAGCTCGGGCCGCGACTGCTCGCGGGTGAACAGCTCCCGGCTGATGCGCTGGGGGTCGGGGGTCATCAGGTCGAGCCGGTCGCCGTGGCGGGCCCGGGCCAGGTCGGTGTGGCCCGCGTCGGGGAAGGTCTCGTCGAACTCGACGTTGCGGGCGAACAGGGTGCCGGTCGAGCCCATCAGGGGGTTGCGCAGGTCATTGCAGATGCCGGTCAGGGTGCGGTGGCGGATCAGCTCGCCCCGGCACCGCTGCTCGCCGTCGCCGCCCACGGCCCGGTACTCGGGGTGCTCCGGCGGCAGGCGCATGGCGTCCCACCGGGTCAGGGTGGTGCCGGGGGCGCCATCCCGGCCCTGCACATAGTCGCGGTAGGTGGCGTTGTCGAAGAGGTTGAACTTGATCAGCTCGACCCGCTGGTACTCCAGGTCCATCAGGGCGCCGTCGATGCCGCGGTCGTTGGGGTTGAGGTGCACCCGCTCGCCGAGCCCGCCGACCAGGGGGCGAATCCAGCCGTCGTCGTAGTTGGCGTTGCGCGAGGCACCGTCGCCGGTGGCCCAGTAGTGCTGCCAGTCGACCCAGGGGGTGTCGCGGCGCAGGGCCTCCAGGGCGCGTTTGCCGCCGCGGCACAGGGCGGTGTCCTCCTGCACCTTGCCGAGGAAGCGGTCGGCCCGGTCGTCGGGCACCTCGCGCAGGCCGCCGGCCACCAGGCGCTTGCAGGCGCGTAGCGATGACCAGGTGTCCAGCCAGGAGGGCTTGTCGGCCTCGGGGTGGGGCGCGACTGCCTCGTCGGCGGCGAGCCCGGCGCCGGGGGCCGCCAGCCATGCCAGCAGGGCCATGGCGGCGAGGCCGTGTCGGCCGTGGTGCCGTAGCGAGGGGTGGAAAGAAGGGGACCCTGTGACGGGTGGCGGGGCGCATGGAAGCGAAGGTGACATGCCGGTAATCCTCCCTGGGGAAGCGCGCCGGGGAGCGGGGCTCCGGGCGCGCTTCCTCCTCGATCGGCGATGAGACGCAGGAAGTATAGTCAACGGATTTCTTACGCTGCCATCCTGAAGCCGCAGGGTACCTATAGCGACCAAGCTGTGGGGTGAATACGGCGTGAGCCGCAAGGCTCACCTTGCAGCCTGTAGCGGTATTCACTAACCTGGATATATATCCAGCTGCCCATGTGGAAGCACTCATGAAGCGCCAGATCGGCTTCAAGTATCGCCTCGACCCGACGCCAGAGCAGGCGGCGAGGCTGCGCGTCTTGGCCGGTCATTCCCGATTCGTCTGGAACAAGGCGCTAGCGGAATGCCAAGCGACCCGCGAGCGCGGTGAGTCTGTACCGCGTTACAACACGATGGCCGGCTGGCTGACCGCCTGGAAGCGTCAGCCCGATCTTGCCTTTCTCACCGAGGCCTACACCGACAACCTTCAGCAGAAGCTACGGGATCTGGATACCGCCTGGCAGCGGTATTTCGCCCCGGAACTGGATGCCGAGCCGCCCAGCTTCAAGAAGAAGGGCAAGTCGCGGGACAGCATCCGCTTTGTCAACTTCCCCAAATACTGCGCCCTGGGCCATCGGGAAGTGAAGCTGCCGGCCGGGCTTGGCTGGGTGGGCTTTCGCCAATCCCGGCAGTCTCGCAAGCGACGCCCCTTCCTTCCTACGGCAGAGCGTGGGCAGGTCGAGTTCGCGCTCAACCGCGAGATGCCACCGACAGTCGGCAAGATCAAGAACTGCACCGTCGGCTTGGATGGTGGCGACTGGTCTATCAGCTTCCTAATCGAGTATGAGGTGAAGGTGCCGACACACCCCGCCGTCACCGCCATCGGCCTGGATATGGGCGTGGCGCACTTCGTCACGGACTCCGATGGCAAGCACTACGCCGGCCGCAACAGCTTTCGGCATATCGAACGGCGCCTCGCCAAGGCGCAGCGCCGACTCAAGCACAAGGCCAAGTTCTCGCAGAACTGGAAGACGCAGAAGGCGCGTATCGCCCGCCTGCATCACCGGGCGGCCTGCGCCCGCTGTGACACCCTGCACCAGCTCTCGACGCGACTCAGCAAAAGCCACGCCATGATTGCGATCGAGGACTTGAAGGTGGCCAACATGACGGCCTCTGCCAAGGGCACCCAGGAGGTACCGGGCAAGCGCGTCAAGCAGAAAGCAGGACTCAACAAGGCAATTCTTGACCAGGGCTGGTTCGAGTTCCGCCGCCAACTGGCCTACAAGCAGGCCTGGCGCGGCGGGTTGCTGGAGGTGGTGCCACCGCGCCACACTAGCCAGACCTGCCCCGAGTGTCAGCATGTGGATGCAGGAAACCGCGTCACCCAGGCGCGTTTCCACTGTCAGTCCTGTGGCTATTCGACCAATGCCGATGTAGTGGGCGCCCGCAATGTACTGGCGCGTGCCCACGCACACTTATCAGGGCGGGACGCGCCCGTTGCGCCTGTGAAGTGAACCGTGTAGGCGGTCAGCAGCAGGAACCGGCCTGCCGAGCGATCGGCCGGCACCCGCAAGGGAATCCACTTCCGAGCAGCGACAGCAGCGCAGGGAGGGGGACGTCAAGTTCAAGTCTGACTAGACTGCGGGAAGAAAGGGTTACGCCGGCATCGGAAGAGCGGCGGACCGGGCACCGAGCGCAGGCGGTTTTCGGACAACGTCTAAGGATGGAACGATGATCACCCAATCAGCCCTCAACCTGGTCATGGCCGTGCGCCCCGGGCACGAGGCCCCGCTGCAGGGCCTGCTCGAGCGGCTGCGCGCGGACCCCGGCGGCAACGCCGTCTTGCCCTTCGCCCGCCTCGAAGGGGTGCATTTCGCCCGGCTGGTGCTGCTCCCCGAGGCCCACCGCCGCGGCGGGCGCCGCTACCCGCCCCAACTGGTGTTGACCACCAATGTCGACGGCGACCTCGAGTCCCACCTGCACGAGCTCGTCGTGGTCGGCGGGCCGGGCCTGCGCGAGCTGCTGTCCCACTGCCGTGACTTTCCCGATGACGCCTCCGAGGCGCAGACCCGCGCCTATCTCGCCGATCATCGCCAGCGGGTGGGCGCCTTCTACATCAATACGCTGGGCCGCAGCCTGGCCCAGGTGAGCCTGGAGGCGCGCCTGCACGAGGCCCTGCAGCGCCACCTGGACGCGGGCGACTGGCAGGACACTACCCCCGCGACGGTGCGCCGGGCGTTGATCCGCTTCGTCGGCGAGCGTGACGACCTGCGCGAGGCGCTCACCCCCGCCCCCGGCCCCGACCGCTGGCGCTGGCTCGGGGGCTGGCTGCTGCTGGGCGCCATCGCCCTGGCCGGGCTGGCGCTGGCCATCCTGCTGCTGCCGCTGACCCTGCTGGCGCTGCTGCTGTTGCGCCTGCACGAGATGGCCAACGCCCCCCACAACCGCCGCCCGCGGGACGAGCACGTGCAGACCCTGGAGACCGACGAGGACCGCGGCGTGCACAACCAGCTCTCCGCCGTGGGCCATATCCAGGCGGGGCCCTTCCGGCGCGTGGTGCTGCACCTGGCGCTGTGGCTGTTGCAGCTCGCCGCCTCGCGGGTCTTCTACCGCGGCAAGCTCGCCGAGATCGATACCATCCACTTCGCCCGCTGGGTGATCATCGACGAGGGCGAGCGGGTGTACTTCTTCAGCAACTTCGACGGCAGCCCCGAGAGCTACCAGGACGACTTCATCGAGCGCGTCGCCTTCGGCCTCAACCTGGTGTTCAGCAACGGCGAGGGCTGGCCGCGCACCCGCTTCCTGCTGTTCGGCGGCGCCTCCGACGAGCAGGCCTTCAAGGCCTACTACCGGGACCACCAGGTGCCCACGGCGGTGTGGTACCGGGCGCCGGCGCTGGCCGGGCTGACGGCGGTCAACCTGGCCAACAACGCGGCCATCCGCGCCGGGCTCTCCGGCTCCATGAGCGAGGCGCAGTGCCGCGCCTGGTTGCAGAGGTTCTAGGCATGTCACGCAGCGACAGCGAGCTGGAGCTCGACGATATCCAGGGCATCGTGCTCAGCGGCTACGGCGAGCTGCCCCAGGCCGGCTTCCTGATGCTGGCCTTCGGCGAGCCGGGGCGCGCCCGCGACTGGGTGGGCGAGGTGGCGGCGGGCATCGAGAGTGCCGCGGCGGGCCGCCCCGGGGGTGGGTACCGCCTGCACCTCGCCTTCACCTGGGCCGGCCTGGAGCACCTGGAACTCTCGTGGCAGGCGCTCAAGGGCTTCTCCCGGGAGTTTCGCGAGGGCATCGCCGGTTCACCCCGGCGCAGCCGCCTCCTCGGCGACGAGGGCGACAGCGCCCCCGAGCGCTGGCAGTGGGGCGGTCCGGCGGGGGCGACGATCCATGCCGTGCTGATGGGCTACGCCGCCACCCCCGAGGCACTCGACGGCCTGCTGGCCGACCAGCGCCAGGCCCTGGCCGCGGCCGGCATCGAGGTGGTCATGGCGCTGGAGAGCCGATCGCTGGCCGACGGTCGCGAGCATTTCGGCTTCCGTGACGGCATCTCCCAGCCCAAGCTCGCCGGGGTCAGCGCGAGCCACGACCCGCGGCAGTTGGTCGCCCCGGGGGAGTTCATCCTCGGCTACCCCAACGCCCGCGACCAGCTCACCATGCGTCCGCTGGTCGACCCCATCGAGGACCCCGACAACCTGCTGCCGGAGGTGGCCGAGGACAGCGACCTGCACGACCTGGGGCGCAACGGCAGCTACCTGGTGTTCCGCCAGCTCGGCCAGGACGTCCACCGCTTCTGGTCGTGGCTCGATGCCGCCACGCCCGACCGCGAGACGCGGCTGGCGCTGGCGGCCAGGATGGTCGGCCGCTGGCCCGACGGCGAGCCGCTGGTCAAGGCGCCCGAGCGCCCGGCGGGCGAGGGCACCGACAACGACTTCGGCTACCATCACGAGGACGCCGACGGGCTCAAGTGCCCGCTGGGCGCCCATATCCGGCGCACCAACCCCCGCGACATGCTGCCGCCCAAGCCCGGCACCGAGGACTCCCTGGCGATCAACCGCCGCCACCGCCTGCTGCGGCGTGGCCGCCCCTACGGGCCGCCGCTGGCAGATAGCCTGGCCCCGGACGACCTGCTCGCCGCCGGCAACGACGGCGGCGAGCGCGGCCTGCACTTCCTGTGCCTGAACGCCGATATCAGCCGCCAGTTCGAGTTCGTCCAGCACACCTGGGCCGAGAACGCCAACTTCGCCGGCCTGCACGCCGACACCGATCCCCTGATCGGCGGAAGGGGCGAGGGCAGGGCGACCTTCACCGTGCCGGGCGAGCCGGTGCGCCGCCGTTACCACGACCTGCCGCGCTTCGTGCAGGTGCATGGCGGCGCCTACTTCTTCGTGCCGGGCCTGCGCGCGCTGCGCTACCTGGCCGCACCGCCGCGGCGGCTGACCTCCGACATCAGCGCCCCGGCCGCGCCGGCCACCCTGCTGCCGGATACCTGGTGGCTGCGCACCGGGCGCACGCTCAACCGCGCCCTGGAGACCGGCGTCTCGCTGTCGCGGCGCGCCACCCGGCTGCGCAACGGCGTCGACCGGCTGCTCCAGCAACCGGCCACCGACGCCCTGCAGGGGTGGATCCTACGGCGCCGGCGCAAGCACGCCATCGACGCCGACCTGGCCATCGCCGAGGAGCGCCGCCTGCCCGGCGAGGAGGAGGTCACCCGGCGTATCACCGAGCAGATGAGCGACTTCCTGCTGCGCACCTACCGCCAGGGCACCGCCGAGCGCGCCGGCAACACCAAGACCTACGGCCTGCTCGCCGCCGAGTTCGAGGTGCTGGAGCTGCCCGACGAGCTGCGCTGCGGGCTGTTCGCCGAGGCGCGCCGCTACGAGGCCTGGGTGCGCTTCGGCGGCCCGGGGCCGCGGGTGACCCCGGACATCCGCAACAACGGCGTGCTCAGCCTCGGCGTCAAGGTGCTCGGCGTGCTGGGCGAGACGCTGCTAGACGACGAGGCCCACACCCAGGACTTCTCGGGCATCAGCGCGCCGACCTTCACCACCCCCGACGTCTACGAGAACGCCAAGCTGCAGCGGCTGATCGGCGCCGGCCTGCCGATCTGGTACTTCCTCAACCCCTTCGACTCCCACTACCTCGACATGCTGCTCCAGGCGCTCTACGCCAAGGCCCACGGCAGCCCCTTCGAGGCGAACTACTGGAGCTGCGTGCCCTACCTGTTCGGCAAGGGCAGGGCGATCAAGTACCGCTTCGTGCCCCTGCTCGAGCGCCGCTCAGCGGTGCCGCTGCCGGCCCCGGACGACTACCTGCGCCGGGCCATGGTGCGCACCCTGGGCGAGGTCGACGAGGTGGTGTTCGAGCTGCGCCTGCAGTTCCAGGAAGACCCTGTGACCATGCCCATCGAGGACGCCTCGGTGATCTGGACCTCGGAGGAAGTGCCCGTGGCCCGGCTGCGCATCCCCCGCCAGGAATTCGACACCCCGGAGCGCGACCGCCTGGCCCGCGAGCTGACCATCAACCCCTGGCACGCCCTGCCCGAGCACCGCCCCCTGGGCAACCAGAACCGCGCCCGCAAGCTGATCTACTACGAGACCTCGCGGGTGCGCCAGCGCATCAACGGCGAGGAACACTTCGAGCCCTGAGCGGCGCTCAGCCAAAGGTGCCAGCTACCTACGACTTTTTTCTCAGGATTCGGCTACGCACGCCGAAGCATTCTTTAGTAAGCTGAGTGTAAGTGAATGTTTCCAATCGGATTCTAATGTTATCCCGATGAAGGCATGCCGGCGGCCTGCGACCGCCAATAGGGGAGGGGGCTGCTGAGCGACACCCTTGGGCGGTAGCGTGCCTGATCGAAAATTCCGCCCCGCGCTTGGCAGGGCAACGGTGTTCGTAGAAGCACAGCGCTGCTGCGCGATTGACTGCCCTTGTCTGGTCACTTTCAACATACAAGCCAGGCTCCGCCGGGCGATCGGCGCCGCAGGCGCCCCAACTCTGGTTGTAGCGATGGTGTTCGTAGGAGCGCAGCTCTGCTGCGCGATGGCGGAAGCTCCCCACGTTTGATAGAGCCAATAATGATTGCGGCGGAGGTCGGCTCAGTCGAAGGGCAGAAGTCGACCCTTATGGAAAGCTTTCCATAAGGGTCGTTATGCAAAGTCCTCGATTATGGAAAGTGGCGGGAGACACCGCACACCAACCGGCGGAGCGCGGCGGTTGGTGTGCGGAGCGGCCTTTCCATAATCACAGGGTCTTGAGGAAGTCGATGAGTGAGTCAGGGGCCCGGTAGCGTTGGATTCTGGCGTCGGGTTCGTGGGTCCTGGCCAATGCACGCTCCTTCATGGCCAGATCGGCCTCAACGTATTGATGGGTCGTCACCGGGCTTTCGTGGCCCAGCCAGAGAGCGATGACGCTGATGTCGACGCCGGCCTGCAAGAGATGCATCGCTGTAGTATGCCGAATGACGTGTGGCGAGATCTGGCGCTTTCCCAGATCCGGATGGGACCGGGTCGCGGCTTGCACCGCCAAGGCCAGCCGGAGAGCGACGTTGGTGCGCGTCATCGCATGCCCGTGCTGATTGGGCAGCAACGGGGATTCTGCCTCGAGCTGAGGATTCTGCCGCAGCCACGCGCGTAGGGTCCTGACCGTCGAACGCCACAGTGGAACGCTGCGCTGTTTACGGCCCTTGCCGAGTAGATGAACGCACGCGGCACGATCCTCCAGCACCACATCGCCGATCTTGACGGCGGTGATCTCGGACACGCGCGCGCCCGTGTTGTAGAGCAGCAGGAACAGCGCATGGTCACGGCGGCCGATCCAGGTTTCATCGGGCGCGTCGATCACGGCCAGCATTTCCTCCCGGGACAGATAGCCGAACATGGGGCGCTCGAAACGCTTCATGGGGATGACAAGCGCATGTTCGACCACCTGAAGGGACGACACATCCCGGCGGCCGGCGAACTTGAGGAATGACCGCAACGCAGCCAAGCGGGCGTTACGACTGCGCACACAGTTATGGCGCTGCTGTTCAAGATGATTGAGGAACGCCGTGATCAACTCTGGCGTCATGTCCGCAAGCGCGATCGCAACGGGCAGCTTGCCCAGTCGGGACTGTGCGAACTCGAGGAACAGCACAAAAGCATCGCGGTAGGCGGCGACGGTCTGCGGACTGAGCGCTCGTTGCTGGGTCAGATACTCGGCGAAGTAGGCCTGTACAAGCGCGGCGAATGACGGCGGCTGATTGGGGGGCTTACTCATCGTCGGCTCCTCCTGACTCGAAGAAGTGCTCGAACTTGCCACCGGCCAGTGTCATCAATTCCGGGACCGCCGAGAGATACCAGTACGTGTAAGAGATCTTGGTGTGACCCAGGTAGGTCGAAAGAGCCAGCATCATCTGGTCGACATCGGTGCCCGCGCGATACCAGCGGATCAAGCGCCTGACGGCAAAGGTATGGCGTAGATCATGAAGGCGTGGTGCGGCGTGCGCCCCCCGATTGACCCAGCCAAGTCCATCGCGTAACCCATTGAAGACACGATGGACCTGCCGAGCGTGGAGCGGTTGGCCCCGCTGCTGACCCCGGCAGCCAACGAAGAAGGAAGTGTCCGCTGGCGTTGGCACCTGCCGCATACGTTGCCGGCGGTAGTGCGCCAGCACCTCGCTGGTGCTCGGATGCAAAGGCAATTGGCGCGACTTGGCAAACTTGGTCTGCCGAACGATCAGGATCCCCCGTCTGAGATCAACGTCGGCATCCCGCAGATGCAGGGCCTCGGAGATGCGCACTCCAGTCGAAGCCATCAGGCCAAACAAGGTCTCGAAGGTCACCGGGCGCAAGCTGCCGCGTGGCCCGAGCTTGCGGGCCGCTGCCAAGAGTTCGACAAGCTCGTCTTCACGATAGATATGGGGTGCCACCCGACCGGGCTCCGGACCGTAGATCGATGCGTCAGGCAGCTCGGTTTGCGGCTCGAACTGTCGCAGATAACGGATGAAGCGGCGCAACTTCTCCATTCGGCGATACCAGGTCTCCGGTGTGCCAAGTCCCCCTTTACCCGTGCGCACCCAATCGGCCATCAGCTCAACGGTCAAGGGACCGTGGTGATGGTGATCCGCAACGAACTTCACAAAGTCGGCGAGAAGTGTGTCGTGGGAGCGGAGGTCGAAACCCAGCCGACGGCGCTCAGCCAGGTAATCGTCAACTCTCGTCTGCAGGCGGATGTGCGCGCTCATGACTCGCCCCCCGGCCACGGAAGCGGCACTGTCGAGAGTTGCGGCGTGTCGAGCTTGGCGTAGATCTGAGCCGTGGTCAGCGAACGGTGGTGCAGGAGATCGGCGACTTCTTTGAGGGAACAGCCGTGCTCGACAAGACGGCACGCGAACGTGTGGCGCAATGCATGCGACCCCGAATGTGGGATGCCGGATCGCCGATACGCACGCGTGATGATCTTCTGCACCGCGACTGCCGTGCAGGGCTCACCGCGTGGCGCCTGAGGGCGGACAAAGATGGCTGAACTCGCGCTCGGAGGACGCTCGTGCTGCAGATAGTCCGCAATCGCTTGCCCGGTCTCGACCGGCAGGGGAAGAATGTCCTGTCGAAACGACTTCGTGCCCCTCAGCGTTACCGTCCCGGCCTGCCAGTCTATGTCGTCGATCTTCAAGCGGGCGATCTCTCCGGACCGCAACCCCAAGTCCAGCGCGCAGCGAACCATGGCATACCCGCGTTTCGGCCACCGTCGGGCAAACCTGAAGGAGCTCAGGAGTTGCTCGACCTCTTCCACCGTCAACGCACGCGGCAAAACCGCCAGCTTCCAGTGCGCCGGTGACGAAATGACAGCGGCCAGTGGACTGACGGCATCGCCGCAAGTGCTTCGGTAACGGAGGTAGCTGCGCAGCCCCGAGGCCAAAAGGGATGCGTTGGAAGGCGTTCGGCGCGCGGCCAGTTGGTCGGCAAGAAACTGGCGCACATCGTCTGGATGCAGTCGGGCAATGTCGACGACGCCATCACCAAACTTTTGCCGCAATAGTCGGCGGACCACACCCAAGCTGCGCTGCCGACTACCCGGCGACAGCCCACGCAGGTCCCGTAGGTACGTGTCGTAGTCCTGCAGTTCTTCGTCGACATGGCGGATAGATATGCTGGCGGACTGCCCGACCGGGGCGGGCCATTGAGTATCTTTGCTCATGAGGGTCTCCTGAGGTTGAACTACCCCTCCAGAAGACCCCAAAAATTATGTCAAGCTCGCCGCTGACCTACTGCCGACCATTCCGCTTCCTGCCGCACTCCGAGCTGCTATCGCGGTAGCTGCTTTCCATAACCGAGGACTTTGCATAACGACCCAAAGCGGAAGTTCCGGGAAATAAGGTCCGCATATTTATCCGTGTTGTCTGCACAAGGAGAATATAGTGAAAAAGGTAATTCTATCAGTATTTGCTTGGTGTGCAATGACAGCTCAAGCTGGCGAAGTTGATGATCTCATCGATGACATTGTTGATGCCGAGCTCACAACGAGTTATTGCATGTTAACCAATAAAGATTTAATCAACGATGAGGCTCTTCATTCTTCTGCCGTTTTTAGCAAATACCTCCAGGAATCTAAAGACTGGCGCTGGGGGCAAGATCCAAATAGATATGTCAGCAGAGCAGCTGTTATTTGGGCTTCAGACTCGCAGAGCAGTATGCCGCTTTCTGAACGTTGTGAGAATATTTTGAATTATGGTATTCATATGCAGGCTCGCTCTATTGAAGAAAAAGTAAGAGAACTTAAGCGTAATGGAATTTTGCATTGAAAAGTTGACAAGGCCGGCCAGTATCATCCATATATTATTCCAATCATATAAGGCGCTGTCTATTTTCCTATTTTCTATGAGGAGTGGCATGAAAATTTTTCGACTAGTTTCTTTGCTCGCGTTGATATTGCTTCAGGCTTGTGCAAACCCATCCATAGTAAATGTTCGAGAGCGAATGGTGTCTGACATTCCATCAAATGCTATAATTTTTGTTCCTAGGTTTGAGGGTAATCCAATTTTTGTTGAGGAAAGCACTGATTATTTTGTGTCCATACTTGAGAGCTCCATTGATAATAGAATCGTGCAGGGTAGCGCTCTGAGACAGGAATCCACCGATATCGCAAGCGGGGGGAATTTGGCTCCCGTTGAAATCGCATTGACCGTCTCACGGGAGCGTGGGTATGACGTCTTGGTGATGGGGAAAGTTACAAGCCATAAAACAATGGGTAGTCTGAACGGGTTCTCAACAGTCAGAGTTTACGATGTTGGCACTGGTGACCGTATAGCAAATTTCCATCGCCCCAGTGGTTTGTTAGTCGCTCATAGTGAGCATCAATCTGTAATGGCAGCAGTTAAGAGAACGGCGGGTGACGCTTCAAAACTATTCACCCGATAGTCAGAGATGACCAGTGGCTTTTGTCGGACGAACCTACGCTGCGCTTCGGCACGTCGCAGAGCCAAGCGTTATATCGGGAAGGATTTACATGAAAGCGACGATTGAATCTCGATTTGATCAGAACATCAGTCGAGTTAGGAACTTGGTTGATCTCTACAGCGAGTATCTAATGGGAGACGGCCCTGGTAGACGAGGGCATGCGAAAACTGATGTGCTTCGTGCTGCGGTTGTAATGCTTCATGCATCGATGGAAGATCTCCTCCGAAGCATCGCTTACTGGAAACTTCCCTTGGCACCTGCAGAGGTGCTTTCGGGCATACCACTCGTCTCCGCAGCTCCGGCAACTAAGTTTAATTTGGGTGCATTGTCTGCACATAGAGGCCAAACAGTTGATGAGGTAATTGAATCATCCATAAACGGCTATTTGGAACGCTCAAACTACAATAATACAGATGAGGTCGCCTCGTTCCTTTCCAATGTGCAGATTGACGTGGAAAATATTCGACCACATTTTAATAAAATAGATCTAGTTATGAAAAGGCGTCATCAGATAGTCCATCGTGCGGACCAAGATGACAATGCAGTAGGCCGGGGTAACCATCGTGTTACGTCAATCGGTCATCGCACAGTGAATGACTGGGTATTTGCAGTTGAGCAATTCGGGCACGCTGTCTTAGCTGAAATCTAGGTATAACCAGTGCAGGCACAGCGACGCCCTTTTCATTTCGCCCTAGGCTCCATTCCAAGGGCGCGCATGCTGCAAGCGTTCTAGATCAGAAAAATCTCAATGGCCGCTTCTGGCCGGTTTCTGCCTGTTAGTAATTGCTTTATTAGCTTGTAGACAGCCGATCCAGCATTGCCGTGGTACCTGATCCGTACGCCCGCTAATGTGGGAGGAGGAGTGCGGTGAGGCGCCGTGCTATCTCCGCCACCGTGGCAACGAAAGTAGCGAGGCGCTTGAACAGCGACGGGACATGAACGAAAACCGCTACACGTTTGAACCCATTGGGGTGATACGTTCTCCGCTGACCAGTCGCAAGGAAGCGCCCCGCCAAGGTGATGAAGGGGCTCCGGAGGCGTGGCTGGAGCTTATCACTCCGGTGGCGGAAGGGCTTGACGGCATCACGGCCGGCGACGAGCTTATCGTTCTGACCTGGCTTCACCGCGCGCGCCGCGATGTGCTCAAGGTGCATCCACGCCGGAGGCGCGAGGCGTCGTTGATTGGCGTCTTCGCGACACGCTCGCCGGATCGCCCCAACCCCGTGGGGCTGCATCGGGTTGCGGTCCTGGAGGTCGCCGGGCAGAGGCTGAGGGTTGCGCCCATGGAGGCAATCGACGGCACACCGATCATCGACATCAAGCCTGTGCTCAGAAATATCGAGGAAAGGTGAAGTACCTGCTACTGATCTACCAGAACGAGACCGTCATGCTGAGCCTGCCCAAGGAGGAGAGGGGCCAGATGCACGCCGCCTATCTGGCCTACACCGAGGCGATGCACTGTATTGCTGACGGTGTTTGAGGGCTTTGCTGATGAAAAAAATTCTATTCCTCGTGGTTTCGCATGTGCTGGTTGGGGCGGTGGGGTTCGCCATTGGTATCTACGCGCTACCCATCCTGATCGCGCCGCCGCCTCCGTCGCCGGAGGAGCTGGAGACGCACAGCCAGCAGGCCGTATACACAGGGGAGTTCCAGCGTGACCTCGAGGGCAGCGATCTGCTGCACTGGGGGGAAGGTCGCGTGTCGGTTGGACGCCAGAGCATCGTCTTCGTTGGCAAGCTCGCCCCGGGGCCAGACTACAAGCTGTACCTCTCGCCCGAGTTCGTCGAAACCGAGGCAGAGTTCGAGCGTCTCAGGGAGCACATGGTGCGGGTTGGCGACGTCAGGACCTTCGAGAATTTCCTCGTCGCCGTGCCCGAATCGGTGGATCCGGCGCGTTACAACACCGTCATCGTATGGTGCGAGTCGTTTGCACAGTTCATCACCGCCGCCCGCTATCGATAGTAGCCGGGCTTTCCCGGTCCGGTAGACACTCCGGCGCTCGAGCCAGTCGAATCCTGTCAGCGTTCGAGGTGTCCGCGAATCAACCGCACAAGACTCCTCTCGCCTGGCTGGAAGGTGCTGTTCACCACGGCAATGTCCCCGGCATCGCTCACGGCAAGCTTGCGCATCAGCATCCCCTGCAGGCTGCCGTTGAATCCCGGATCCGACGCCCCGCTGTGCGGCACGATCTCCGGCGCAGCGAAGTGTTCACCGCCATCCGTTGAACGCGTCATGCCGAGCCCTCGGGACCGATGGCCCGGACGGGGGAACAACTCCCAGAGCACATACAGGTTAGCGCCTGAAACCGCCAGCGACGGAAAGCCGACGCTGGCGAACCGTTCGGCATGCGCGCTGGAAATGTCCTCCGGCGCGCGGAAGCGCTCGCCGGCGCGTGCCCGGGTGTAGCGAATATGCGCCCGTTGCCAGGGGCCGTCCGGACTTTCGGCGTACACCAGGTGCACGATATCGTCGCCGTCCACCGCGAGTTTCGGCGCGTCCGCATGTCCACCGGTCGCGTCCACGGTACGGGGCGCCTCGAACGACTCGCCCCGGCTGTCGGAAATCGTGTAGCGAATATCGGCTGTCGGGTCCTCGCCGACGGTCCATGCCAGATGTACCCGTCCGTCGCCGTCCACGGCGAGACTCGGCGCGCGGGCGGGGAGGTCGCCACCACCGGCGATATGCTTCGGGTCCGAGAAGGTGCGGCCGCCATCGCTGGAACGGCTGATCCGCAGCCTGCCTTCATACTCCGTCCAGGCCACCCAGACCTCCCCGTCGGGCCCTTCCGTCAGATCCAGGCTGCCGTTGTCCCAGCGCCGGGTGGTCAGCCGTCCCTTGCCTGCTCCGTTCTGCGTGTTGGAGAGATTGATCGGCACACTGAACGACGCGCCGCCGTCTTGCGAACGGGCGAACAGGATCTCGCCGCCGTGAGTGCCACCAGAGAAGATGATCTCCTGCCAGAGCACGTAAACGCTGTCCGGTGTGTTGGCGGCCATGATCACGCGCGGGAGCCAGGAGAACGTATCGGCGCTGCGCGATATGTTGGTCGGAGCATCGAGTTGCGGTTCGCCGGCGCGGTCGTAGCGCTGCAGGAACACCTCCTGCTGCGCCTGGTCGGCCCAGACGACCGCTGCCATGCCGTCTTCGTGCAACGCTACCGAAGCGTCATCCACGTAGCGGAAATCCGACGCGTTCATGCGCCAGGGACCCCTGTGGGCCTCTCCGGTGGCTACCTCCAGGGCAGCGTGCCAGACGATCTCGGTGCTTTCCCCGGGCTCGGCCACCGGTGACAGTAACGCCAGCACCAGCGCGATGACAGCGCCGTCGGTGGCCGGCGGTATGCCGCGGCCACGCGAAGACGACACCATCGCCCGACACTGGTCCTGATACTCCTGCATCGCTGCTTACCCGGCACGGAGTCAATGACTGTGGAGAATGAGGAGACCCTCATTTCCAGTATGACCGCATCGTCGAGGCTCTTCCCTGATCAGAACTCATCTGAGCGTGCTGGTTCAGCTCGGTTGCGGCCAGCACCCCGTCAGGTCGGTGACACCTGGTTGACCGAGACGATGCTGCCGCTCCAGATCATCTCATAGTGGGCGGTTTTCACGATGGAGGCGACCGGCTGATGGCTGATCATGGCAACGGTGTCCAAAAGGCCGATTCGTCAGGCGAAGGGCAGCACACCCAACGGCAGCTCTCTGCCAGCCTTGCGCACCAACCCCCTACGACTTTTTTCTCAGTATTCGATTACGCAACCAGGAGGTATCTTTGGTAACCTGAGTGTTACTGGATGTTTCGGTGTGGGATTTAGATGTCTCCACATGGAGACATTGGCGTGGCCAAATGGCCGAGGAAGCGACGTAAAGTGGTACTGCCTGGCGGTAGCGTGCCTCCAGCTCGGAAATTTCAACCCGAGAGCCGGGGTCATGGTGTGACTGGGGGCGACCCCAGGGGATGTCTCGGGAAATGCGGCATGCACGTGCATTCAAGTATTCGTGCATGCTTTCCAATCACTGTAATGCAGGAAGAGGAGCCTTGAGAAAAATCGAGTCTAAACAAGCTCTACTTAAGCAAGGGATCAATTAAAGACCACACTGGGGAAAAACAATGAGAATGATGATTCCTGTACTATTCGCAATCGGCACTACGGGCTGTGCAACGATCACGAATGATGCCATGACACCTGTTGCACTATCGTTTAGTGACGGTTCAAACGGTCAATGCCAGTTGCAGAACAAGCGCGGGGCTTGGGAGGCGACGATTCCATCAATCTATGCCGTGCGCAGGTCAGACGATCCGTTGAGGTACAATTGTAGATCGTCGGATGGTCGAGAGGCATTCGGGTCAATACCTAGCACTGTGGGTGCCAAAATCGTAGCTAGCGCAGTGTTCATTGATTTTGGCATCACTGACGCAATTACAGACAAGCATCGGGAGTATCCAACAAGCTATGTGATTCCTTTGCGGCAGAAGGAATAACCGGGGGCGTGCTACCACCGTCGTATAACTAAGGTGGAAAGTACGGGCGTCATGGAATGCTGCTACTTCCTTGCTGTGTTTCATGACGCCCTTTCCTAGCAAAGAAGAGTTGGTAGCTGCAACTGTTGACTATCGTGATCGACAATTTTCCTCTTGGATTGAGGGGCGTACTCAGAAGGCACCAGATGGACAGGGAGCATTATATGAAATGTTTGGCGCGCTTGATGACTGGTTTAATGAACGGGACAAACAGGTTTGTCCTTTTTACGGCTGCTATTTCATAAATGTTAGTGCTGAATTTAGTGACTTTAATCATCCAATACATCAACAGTGTGCCCGTCATAAAAAAGCGATGCTTAGTTTGATAAAAAGCCATGCCTCCAAGGTTTTTTCTGATGAAAAGGCGGTGATTACAATTTCGGAAGCAATTGCAACATTGAAAGAAGGGGCTATAGTTCAGGCTCACGTCTTGGGAGATCTACAGGCTGCTGTAAAGGCTAGGTCTATTGTTGAAGAGCTAATGAATGCAAGATTGGAAAGCTAGCACTTAATTTGGCTAACAAGCAGCAGCGCGGTGAACGATTTCCGCCGCGTAGCGGCTCCAAACCGGCACGTGTGCCGAGCGTTAGCTGAATGGGAGATAGAGTGAACATCAAAGAATTGACAGTAAAAGAGCTTCTACAGTTGCAGGCATTCGCGACCAATGAGCTCAAGCGCAGGAGTGTAGTCAGAACTCAGAATAATCCCCTTGGTGATTATACCGAGTGGCTCGTTTCAACGGCTTTAGGCCTTGAGCTTCAGCCCAATTCTAAGGCAGGGTATGACGGTATTGCCAAGGATGGGGTGCGTTTCCAGATAAAAGGGCGACGTGTTACCCCTCATAACAATTCGCGGCAGCTCAGCGCGATCCGAAAGTACGCCGAAAGGGATTTTGATATCTTGGCTGCGGTGATTTATGATGAGAGCTTTAATGTCATTGAGGCGCTGCTTATTCCGTACGAGGTTGTGGGTGAGTACGCATCATATAAAGAGCATGTCAATGCTCACATTTTGATACTCAAAGGAGCAATTTTGGCTGACCCGAGAGTGCGATCTATCAAGGAGGCTGTGTGTAGTTAACAATCACGGCAACGGCTACTCCACTGCGGCTTCGCCTCTATTCCGCAGCCGCGCGTGCTGGGCGGCGTTAGATACTAATTTATCCTGTTCCTGGCGGAACCAAATAGCAGGGTGCGGAGAGGTGATTATGAAAACAATTATTCTTGCATTAACGCTACTGGTTTTTAGTAGCACAGCTCTTGCCCATGGAGGGGGGACGCAAAAGCTCGCCCCCGGGGCAGTGTTGCCACATGGATAACAGAGCTGG
The DNA here is from genome assembly GCF_022487945.1 of Halomonas flagellata. NCBI lineage: Bacteria > Pseudomonadati > Pseudomonadota > Gammaproteobacteria > Oceanospirillales > Halomonadaceae > Halomonas > Halomonas flagellata. The sequence continues at coordinate 5,610 of NZ_JAKVPY010000029.1, read as the reverse complement.
CGCTGTTCACTGCCACTGAGCATCAGAGTGCATTCGTCCCTCCCCAAGGGCAATGCCCCACGAATTTCACGATGATGGCGGCATATTCGCCGAATAAAGACGCCGAGGCCCGCCCCTATGGGGTCAGACCCCAGCCGAGTTGCCAGGCGGGTCATCGTGCACATGGCGAGCGGATTCGACACTGCCGGGGTCTGACCCCCTAGGGCCTCCCAGCGCTGGCAGCTCACCGCCTAAACACCCTCAACATGCTGATTTATCAGTAAAATATCTGGGGGCCCCTCAGAGACAGCTCCCCATTTTTAGTATGACCGCATCGCCAAGGCGCTTCCCTGATCAGAACTCATCTGAGCGTGCTGGTTCAGCTCGGTTGCGGCCAGCACCTGTCAGGTCGGTGACACCCGGTTGACCGAGACGATGCTGCCGCTCCAGATCATCATCAGCCACCCGGCACGGAAAATAGCGCATCCCGTGATCGGAGGAATTCAGCGGCAGCGCCGTCCTTGTTATCGGGCCCCGCGTCGGCAGTTCCCTGAGACTGGGCGTGTGCGGGGAGCACGGCAAGGGCTGCGCCTGCTGCAGTGAATTGAAGAATGTCCCTACGATTCATGGTCAAGGCTCCGGAATTCACCTAGACGCCCATTCCGTGACCCTTGCGAACTAATTAGCAGGTACTTGCACTTTGGTAAGTGTCTTCTTTCATGGTGATGTGATGAAGGTTTCGGAAAAGCTGCGACGCGGTAATGTGATGGCCGCGACCTGCCCCGCCCGTGAAGTGCTGCAGCACGTCACGAGCCGCCGGGGCATCCTGGCGTTGATCGCGCTGGAATCTGGAATGCAGCGTTTCAGTGAACTGAGGCGCAAGATCAATGGAGTGAGCGAGCGGATGCTGGCGCAGACACTGCAATGCCTGGAGAGCGACGGGCTGGTCGACCGCGTCGCCTATGATGTCGTGCCGCCGCACGTGGAATATAGCCTCACGCCATTGGGGCGCGAGGCGGCGGAGAAAGTGCGCCTCCTCGCCGATTGGATCGAGGATAATCTGCCGCGGATATCCCAGGCGCGGGAGGAACGGCAAGGTGCCCGCGCGAAACAGGCGCATCCGGTGCCGGCTCGCGCTAGCCAATGATCATCGATCAGAAAGGCAGAGGAACCTTGCCGACGTGATGCCGTTCGCGCAGAACAGCTCGCCCATGGTGCGGGACTGGGCCCGCCCTTCGTCCGAGAGATGGCGTTGCGTACGGCAGTCATCGAGCTGGAAATCGGCCGGATCGCCGGATCGCCGGATCGCCGGATCGGCTATCCGGCCCGGTCGCGGGCCGCGGCGGCGATCGTCCCGGCGATGGATTTTGACCAGCAGGCGCGCTACGTTGGGGTAAATTGGGCCCGGAGGAGACTGGGATCATGACCCACATCACTGCCGCCCGAACGCGTCACCACAGATCCGTGCGCACGCGACCTGATGCTTCAGGCCGCACTCCGGCAAATACAATACCCTATAGAAGCTGTATAGCCGCCTGATGGGCGGCTTGGTCCAACAGGCATTTATCCGCCATGCTCCGCACGGCGAATAAATGCTGAACAGTTCGGCGTTGCAGGCCCGGTGTCGGGCAGCTCATCTCAATGGAGGAGTGATATGGTAAAACCCGCGAAGAACACGATTTGCCTTTGGTACGATGGCGACGCCGAGGAGGCGGCGCGGTTTTACGCCAAGACCTTCCCCAATTCGTCCGTCGGCACCATGCACCGCGCCCCGGGAGACTTTCCGTCGGGGAAGCAAGGGGACGTGTTGACTGTCTGGTTCACCGTGATGGGGATTCCGTGCTTGGGGCTCAACGGCGGCCCCGCGTTCAAGCACAACGAAGCGTTCTCGTTTCAAGTCGCAACCGCTGACCAAGCCGAAACGGATCGCTACTGGGATGCAATCGTGGCCAACGGTGGCCAGGAGAGCGCGTGCGGCTGGTGCAAGGACAAATGGGGACTGTCCTGGCAGATCACGCCGATCGCCCTGACAGAAGCGATCACCGATCCCGATCCGGCTGCCGCCAAGCGCGCATTCGATGCGATGATGCAGATGACAAAGATCGACATCGCGGCGATTGAGGCGGCGCATCGAGGTTGAGGTCGATCTCGTCTCTGGGTCGTCTTGGCCCATCGTAGAACGAGAAACTCTAGACAATGCGTTCAAGCCGATGCCACTTCGCGGCGCGGCTTAACTCAAGCGTTAGGCTCACAGCTGGCTATCTGTGGGAGTTGTCGATTTTGTATTGCGGCATTCGACTAATGAAGGCAGCAGCAATGTGCGCAACTGGAGTTTTCGAATGATCCCGACCATCACTGCCTTTGAACAGTCGCCTGATCGCGGCCAGGGGCTGGCACGTGACATGCCCGTGCGCTGGGCTCTTGAGGAAGTCGGCCAGCCTTATGACGTTCGTCTGGTTTCATTTAGTGCAATGAAGGAAGCTACTCATCTTGCGCTTCATCCTTTCGGACAAATACCGACCTATGAAGAAGGCGACCTCGCCTTGTTCGAGTCGGGTGCGATCGTGTTCCATATCGCCGAGCGCCATCCAGGCCTCCTGCCACATGATGCGAATGCCCGGGCGCGCGCGATTACGTGGATGTTCGCTGCGCTCAGCACGGTGGAGCCACCGATCGTTCAGCGTGAAATCGCCAGGTACTTGGAATACGACGAGGCTTGGTATGAGCAGCGTCTACCTATCCTCGAGGATCGCATCCATGGCCGGCTGGACGAGCTATCTAATCGACTTGGGGGCGCTGAGTGGCTCGACGATGCATTTAGCGCTGGAGACCTCCTAATGGTGCAGGTGCTGCGAAGGCTGAACGGATCGAGTTTGATTGAGGACTATCCGAACCTCTGTGCCTATGTCGCCCGCGGCGAAGCGCGGCCGGCCTTTATGCGTGCTTTTGACGCTCAGTTGGCGGTTTTCACTGGCAAGCCGTCCGGCCGGTCGGAAGGAAAGGAGTGAGTCCAACTTCGGGGTGCAACAAGAACAAGACGCCTAACTCCAGCATGGGGCGCGACGGCTGTTTCTCAGCCGCGCCTCATACTTTCCGTTACATCATGACTTGCTGAAAGACCGCTTCTGGCCGAGAGAAGGTATAAGTTGGGTAATCGGGGACAGGTTCCCATTTACCTTCCTCAAAGGCGGGTTTTGCTCCCGCCATCGCGGCCCCATACAGCGGGACCGCTGATGAAAAGCGGGGAAGGTCCCGTTACAGCGTCTCTTCCAGGAACATGGCGAGCCGCTTGTGATGCAGGGCGTCGGCGGTCGCGTCGTAGGCGGGGGCGTCCTTGGCCGTGAAGCCGTGGGCTGCACCCTTGTAGAGCTCCGTGGTGAAGTGCACGCCGGCCTTGGCCAGCGCCTCATCCATGCGGGCGATCTGCTCGGGGGGCAGCAGCTCATCCTTGTCGGCGTGGCCGAGATAGACACGCCCCTCGACGGTGCCGACCACGTGGACTGGGCTGTACGGGTCGTCCACGCCCGCCAGCCGGGCCGAGTGAAAGCCGGCCGCGGCGGCGACGCGGTCGGGGTGTTCGGCCGCCATGCGCAACGCGAAGGCGCCAGTCATGCAGTAGCCGACCACGCCCAACTTGCCATCCGCGAACTCGGCCTCGCCATCGATGCAGTCGAGGAGGGCGGCGAAATCTCGGGATTGCGCTTCGGGCGTCAGGTGGCCGGCATACTCGAACAGCGTCGGACGCACATCCGGATCGCGGAAGGACTTGCCCTCCGGCACGACGGGGCCGCTCGCATTGCGGTAATAGACGTTGGGCATCAACACGGCATAGCCGTTGTCCGCGTTCTGCTGGGCCTTCTCGTGATAGCAGGGGCGCAGGCCGCCGATATCGGTGAACAGCACCACGGCTGGCAGTGGGCCATCGGCGCCCCCGGGCGTGAAGACATGGGCGTCGATGGTGCCGTCGGCGGCAGGAATGTCGATAGCGCGAGACATGAGCGGGCTCCGGGGTGTCGATGGGGATGCATGTCGTCAGGGACGAGTGTCACCAAAGACGTATCTAATCAGAGACAGGCCCTGATGACGAGGTCGTTACTCTTTCGCCCCGATGGTCATCCGCAGCGCCTGGAGCCCGCCGAGCTAAAGCCGCGGGGCAATGAGGAGTAGACTCCAGTGGCTCGGCAGGCCTCATGGACGAAGCGAGCCCCACCGTAGTAACTAATCACGAGGAAAATCAACTCGGACCTGCAAAGACTGCGCTAGACTTTTTGCGTCCGGTCTTTACAGCATATAATCAGCTAACGCTGATGTTCCGCTCTTGGCCGAATGGGGAACGTTAGTCTACCCTGATGGTATAGGTAAAGCAGATTATGAACCAGAGCGGACGCCTTGGCAGGTGGTAATTCTGTTTTCTTTGACATAGGAGAAGTCCATGCAAGATATAAGACGACTTGAGGTTGGCATGACCACAAAGATTGGCACGGATCAGGTGAAGGAGCCTGAGGTGGGCAGGGAATATGTCCGGGGGCTCGATTCCAATAGCTGGCTCCTGTTTACCGAAGACCCGGCTGAGGATCGACCAGTTGTTGTTCGCATTGATAGTATCGACGGCGATGTGTGCCACTGCACGGTCACAAGAAAGCTAAGTTGATAGCTGCTCTAACCTTTATTCCTGCTCTCGCCCTAGCTGACTACGGCAGCGTGCGGGTCGACGAAATGACGTCAGTCCTCGACGGCGGTACATCCCGCGATCAGATCAACGACTGGCCGCCCGTAATCGGCAAGCGGACGGCGCTTAAACGCGGTTCGCTTCATGCTGTCGGTCCTGCAAGACCGTTCAGTGTTTGTTGTGTCTAATAGCTCAATCAAGCAGAACGTCTTGCCCTGGCGCGCCGAGAGACGATTTGCTCTGGCATTATATTAGCTATAGGCGATTTATCGCTTTAGGCCGAAGGCAGCCATTCAATTGAAACCTCCTTCCCCCCATACCATGACCCAGCGCCGTCTTGCCGCGCTGGGTTCATCCTTCCTTGAGTTCAGGCTTCAGTCCTGACCAGCCACTCTTCCACGGTTTCGGCGCCGTGCTCGTCCTTCCACGCCTTCAGGGTCTTCTGATTGCCGCCGCGGGTCTCGACCACTTCGCCGGTGTTAGGCACGACACCGACGCCTGACGGCGCCCCGGCGCGAGGTGCTGTGCGAAGATCCGCACACCGCTACAGCTGCCCCGTGCGAGATCCCGGCCCGGCCCCGCCAATGTCGCCTCGACCAAGGTCGAATGACATTATCATAACCATATGAAATACCAGATATTTCAACAAGAAGGCATGGCCATTGCCTTGTCATGTGTGTTGATGCCACCCCGGCCTGGATCGCGGCAAATCCCGCAACCGGTGACCATACTGGGGGACGACGGCAGGCAGCCCCGGGGCACGACGGCCCGGGCAAATGACAAGAGCACAACCGCATACAGGAGACACGCCATGCGCAACGCAACCTCACGGATCCTCACCGGCACCCTGGCCGGCGCCCTGCTGGTCGCGGCCTCGGCCCACGCCGACCGCTCCGAATGGCCGGACAACTTCACCGTGGGCACCGCCAGTCAGGGCGGCACCTACTTCGTCTACGGTTCCG